>JADHYM010000005.1 GCA_016782445.1 Candidatus Omnitrophota bacterium
TTTAGACATCTGTATTTCGGCTTCGCGCAGCATAACAACGATTTGTTCCGCTTTGAACCTTTTCCTCTTCATTTTTACCCCTTTCTGTTACCTGTATTCTAGCACAACTACTGGTACAGTTTAAGGGGGTCAGGTCACTACGCGACTTGTGGCAGCCCAAGCGATGGAGAATAAAGTCATGAACTGCCTGCGGCAGATCTCAAAAGAATCGAAACTTGATCCAAAAACGTGGGAGACTTTAACGTTGGATGAACAAATACTAGTTATAAGGTCGCTGGTTAAACAGGTAAACTACGACGCCCATAACGAAATACTGGACATAACGCTTCAGGATGGTAAAACTCACAGCTTTACCATAAGGCTTCGAGAATTAAAACGAATTCCGCAACATAAGCTCCAGGACGGCGAGATTGCCAAAGAGCCAGCCATAAGGCAGAACCTCATCCTTGCGTGCCAGATAAGCCAAACCTCGAAAGAAAAAGGCTGTAGTCTGCGACAAATCGCAAAATGGGCCGGTATTCCGCTTCCAAAGATCTGCGAAATCGCTAACATGCTTAATATCTCGCCCAAGATTCAGGAAGAAATTATGCTCTCCCAAGATAAACGCCTCTACAATATCGCCGAATATAGACTCCGACCAATCATATTCGAGATAGGCTGGGACAAGCAACAGCAAATCTGGAATTCCCTCCTAAAGTCCGTCGGTAGCCAAGCATAGAATAAACACTATCACGAGAGATAGGTTTCCGTGACAGGTAGTTTTGCGAGCCTAAATCTGCCGAATAATGGCCATATATGAGTGTCGCAAAATGCTTGCCACATCCGAGAGGAATTGAGATATTTTGCCCTGCTACGCTCTTCTTCGCTAAAGCTTCGGAGAGCTTCGCAGGACACTTCTTCGCCTACAAGTTTAGGTTATGCTTGCACTTCGAAGCCCTCTCTTGTTTTACTTTAGAGAGGGCGAAGAAATGGGGTGGCTAACGGGATTCGAACCCGTGCTAAAAGAACCACAATCTTCCGTGCTACCACTACACCATAGCCACCACGCGTCCCAGGCAGGATTCGAACCTGCGGCCACCGGCTTAGAAGGCAGGTGCTCTATCCAGCTGAGCTACTGGGACAAGTATATTAAAGAACCCAATAAGATATTATATACGTCGGGGCGGTCAGATTCGAACTGACGATCTCCTGGTCCCAAACCAGGCGCGATAGCCAAGCTTCGCTACGCCCCGGAAATTTTAACAATTCCCGTCTACGCCACAGTATAACAACGCCATTATTAAAAGTCAATTGCAATATAAGCGGCCCATACCCTGGTTTTTAGCCAGCTCTCTTTTAAGAAAAGTCTTGCCATAGGATTAAAGGGCTTATATAATCATTATATTGTAAGCAAAATGAATTATGAAAACGTGCCCGTATTGCGCCGAGGAGATACAAGACGAAGCGGTTATTTGCCGATATTGCTATCGGAAACTTAAGGGCATGCCTATCAAACGGGTCATAATCATTGTTATGGCGCTTGCGACTCTTGCCTTTCTTTTTGCGAACAGGCATAAGATCAGGCAGGTAAAATACGAAATGGGCATTTTCTTTGAAGAAGCAAAAGACGTATGGACATCTTTTAAGGGTACCATACGCGATACAAAAAGCGGCCTCGAATCTCTTAAGGAAAAAAAAGCGAAATATAGTGGAATGGACGAGGTAATAGGACAGACAAAGTGAGGAGGGGTTTATGAAGAAAATGTTTTATTTAGTGCTGGTGTTGGCCTTCGCGTTTTTAGCTTATGGCAAAGAAGCCATAGCGCAAGAGCAGGCAAAGGTCGCGCCGAAAAAAGTGCAAGTCGATACTAATTATGACGGAAAGATTGACAGAACTGAAACATACAATACTGAAGGAAAAATAGAGCAGGTAGAATCCGATACTACAGGAGACGGCAAAATAGACGAATGGGTTAACTACAAAGCCGGCAAGCCCATACAGAGCGAAAAAGATACCAATGCTGACGGCAAGCCGGATGTTTGGGTAGATTATTAAAAGCGGTAAGGGATAAGCGATAAGGGATATGGAGGAGATATGAGCGGTATTTTTGGCGTTGTAGCGAAAGATAATTGCGCGAAAAAACTTTTCTACGGGACGGATTATCATTCTCATCTTGGTACCGAATACGGCGGAATGGCTGTCCTGGGGAAGAAATTCACGCGCCACATACGCGATATACGCCAGAGCCAGTTCAAGTCAAAATTCTACGAAGACTACACTCATATGAAAGGAACCAAGGGCATAGGCGTCATAAGCGCTTCTGACGAACAGCCGATTTATCTTAATTCAAAATTCGGACCGTTCTGCATAGTCACCGACGGGATCGTAGAGAACAAGGAGGCCCTTGCGAAGGATCTCATGGCGAAGGGTATTTCCTTTAGCGAGGTCAGCAAAGACATCGTTAATACCGTAGAGCTTGTAGCCAAGCTCATCAATCAGGGTAAGCATATCGTAGACGGTATAGAAAAAATGTTTCAAAAGATAGAAGGTTCGTGTTCGCTTCTTTTGCTGCACGCCGACGGAGTATACGCTGCCCGCGACAGGTTTGGCTATAGCCCGCTTATCACAGGCAAGCATTCTGATGGATCGTGGGCCGTTACCTCTGAGACAGCTGCATTTCCGAACCTCGGGTTCGAAATCGTAAAATATGTGGAACCCGGGGAAATAATTCTTATGACAGGAAAAGGCCCCGCGCAAAAACAGTCCGGCGGAAACGTGAGCCAGATATGTTCATTTTTATGGATATATACGGGCTTCCCTGCCTCGACATATGAGGGTATAAATGTGGAAATGGTGCGCGAGCGTTGCGGGAGGTCCCTGGCCAAATACGATAAAGATATCGGAGTAGACGTTGTCTCGGGCGTGCCGGATTCAGGAATAGCGCATGCCCTGGGGTATGCAATGGAATCAAAAAAACCATACAGGCGGCCGCTCGTAAAATATACTCCGGGTTATGGAAGAAGCTATACGCCTCCTTCTCAGGAGCTTCGCGATGTAATCGCTACAATGAAGCTTATAGCCATAAAAGAGATAATAGAAAATAATCGAATTGTCGTGTGCGAGGATTCAATAGTCCGCGGCACGCAGCTTAAGAATTTCACCGTAAAAAAACTCTGGGACGCCGGCGCTAAGGAAATCCATGCGCGCCCCGCGTGCCCGCCGCTTATGTTTCCGTGCAAATTTAACTTATCTACCAGAACCATCCAGGAGCTTGTTGCAAGAAGAGCGATCAAGGCTTTGGAGGGGCGTGAAGTCGAAGACATTTCTCCCTACCTGGACCACTCATCAGAAGAATACAAAAAAATGGTAGCATGGATCACAAAGGATTTGGAAGTAACGACATTGCGCTATCAGACCATAGATGACCTGGTGAAGGCAATAGGCCTTCCGAAAGAGAGGCTTTGTCTTTATTGCTGGACGGGTAAATGCCCTAGCGATTCCGCTTGCTCTTCCGACTGCGCGAAAAAAGAAAGATCGCATGCCTAAAAAGGCCTTGCTTGTACTGGCGGATGGTTTCGAAGAAATAGAGGCTTTTGCGCCCTTTGACATACTGAAACGCGCAGGTGTGGATGTTACGCTGGCGGGCGAGTCGGCAAAAGAAGTAAAAAGCGCGCATGGTGCAAAAATCCTTACCGATAAAATCCTGGACGAAAAAGACGAATTTTACGACGCGGTTATTTTTCCGGGAGGCTCAACCGGAGCCGGGAATCTCTCAAAATCAGAAAAAGTAAAAAGCCTCATTAAGAAAATGCATGAAAAAGGAAAAATAATAGCAGCTATTTGCGCCTCTCCCGCAGTTGTCCTTGCGCCATTGGGTATATTAGACGGCAAAGAAGCGACCTCTTATCCCGGCATGGAAAAAAAATGCACATCAAAAATTCATTTTACTCAAGGCCCGGTTGTCTTAGACGGCAATATACTTACAAGCAGAGGGCCGGGCACTGCGCATCTTTTCGGGTTTAAACTAGCCGAACTTCTGGCAGGCCGCGAAAAGGCCGAGTCAGTAAAAAAAGCCACACTATTCTGATTCATGAGAGCCCTTATCCAGCGTGTAAAAAAAGCAAATGTATCAATCGGAGGGGGACTTATCTCTGAGATCGATAAGGGGCTGCTTATCTTTATCGGCGTGGGAAAGGACGATAGAGAAGAGGACATAGCGCGCCTTTCAAAAAAAGTAGCAAATTTAAGAATTTTCGAAGACGGACAAAAGAAAATGAATCTCGATATAAAAGAAACGCTCGGTGAAATTTTAAGCGTTCCCCAATTTACTCTATATGCTGATACGAGAAAGGGTAACCGGTCGGGGTTTGAATTTGCCGCAGAACCCGAAAAAGCAAAAAAATACTGGCATAAATTCAATAGCTTTCTGAAAGCCGAAGGCGTTGAGGTTAAAGAGGGCGTTTTCGGGGCCTATATGGATGTGAGCCTTGTAAATGACGGCCCGGTAACGATAATGCTGGATACAAAGATATGAAAAAAATATTTCAAGGCAAGATACTTCAGTTATATACGGAGAAAAAGCGTTATCCAAATGGATATGTTGGAAAGCTCGAGGTAGTGAAGCACCCGGGGGCAGCGCTTATAGTGCCATATCTCGATCAAAATACAGTAATCTTGATACGCCAGTACAGGCCGGTTATTGATACCTATATATGGGAGCTTCCGGCAGGCACTCTTGGAAGGAACGAGCCGCCCTTAAAATGCGCCAAAAGAGAAATCGTAGAAGAAATCGGATATAAAGCCTCTAAGTGGCAAAGGCTGGGCTATATATACCCGGCGCCCGGGTATACCACCGAAAAAATAATAATATTCAGAGCCAGTGGCCTCAAGCAAGTTCTTGCCGACACACAGGAAGACGAAGTTATCACCGCGAAAAAATTCACTAAAAACCAAATCCGCAAACTCCTCAAAAGCGGCAAAATCGTAGATTCAAAAACCATCTCTGCACTCCGCCTCGCCAACGTCATCTAATCAGTTATTGCCTATAAGATTCCGAACCGCGCCTGCCGAGCGGCGAACTTTTGCGCCATACACTTAAAGTTTACACCCTCGCCAGCGACCTTTTGAGATTCTTATCACAATAGATGGGGTGAGCAGTGAGGCAGGCGCGGTTCGGAAGCTTGTATAAAGGGAGACTGCGTTAAAGATGAAAAAGGTGGAATAGTAGACTTGCCAAGGTGGATTATATAGGGTATCCTTATAAGGTATAGCTATTCGATCTTTTAACATGGATTTTTGATACGATAAAGGCAAACCCCGTTAGAAATTTTTCTAACGGTGTTTGCTACGTTAGAAAAAGTTCTAACGGGGCAAACCACTTGAAAGAGTGGGACCCCGCCTTCGTCGCATTGCTTTTGCGTGCGACTTCGGCGGGTCCGCCGTAGCTGAACACAATAAGTATTCAGCGGAGGCGGAGCAAAGCCAACAGGCCTTAAACAGCTGAAAAGCTGGAGAGGTGGCTGGGTTGCCGAAATACGAGTAGGTGATCCGGGTTTTTGCCCGGATTTTTTTTCACCCATTCTTTTCAGGTTTGCCAAACACGAAGAAAAGGAGACGAAAAAAATGGGCGGAAAAATAGTGCATGGCACAGTCGTAATTATATTGATATCATTTCTTTTCCTTGTCCCGGCCTATGCTTTTGAAACACATAAAGGGATGTGTTATGCCACGTGGACCGAAGATTCTTTTTCGAACAAACGTTCGGATGAGTCTCTCAAGTCAATGGCGGAATCAGGCGTTAAAAACGTTGCGATCGTCGTTACGCGATACCAGGAAGAATTTGACTCACCCCTTATAAAGAAGACCGAGAGAACCCCTACCGACGCAAGTTTACGCAATGCAATAAGAAAAGCTCATAAAAATGGGATGGAAGTAATGCTGAAACCTCACGTTGACCTCGAAGCGCAGGCCGGCACTTGGCGGGCGGATATAAATTTTGCGACTGATAAGGATTGGGGTAAATGGTTCAAAAGCTACACGAAGTACGTAACCCGCTACGCGAAAATTGCCGAAGAAGAAAAAGTGGAGTTTTTCTGTGTAGGGACAGAGCTTTCCTGTCCTGCCGAAAAAACAGAGTATTGGAAGGAAATGGTTATACCGGCCGTGCGGAAAAACTTCTCCGGTAAAATTACATACGCGGCAAACTGGGATAATTTTCAAAACATAAAATTCTGGGATGACTTAGACTACGCGGGCGTGGATGCGTATTTTCCTTTAGCTAAGAACGAAAATCCTACGCTCGAAGAACTGAAAGAAGGGTGGCGGCCCTATGTTGCCAAGATAGAGGCATGGCAAAAAGAAATAAACAAGCCCGTCCTCTTTACTGAAATCGGATATACGAGTTCAAATGACAGCGCAAAAAGGCCATGGGAGAGCGCTACCGGCAGCGACAAGCCAAATATGAAGCTGCAGTCCGATTGCTACCAGGCATTTTTTGATATGTTCTGGGACAAGAGCTGGTTTGCGGGCGTTTACTGGTGGAAGTGGAACACCTACGCCGGCGCCGGAGGAGAGAATAATAGCCGTTTTACGCCCCAGAATAAACCGGCATTAAGAGTTGTTAAGGCCTGGTATGAAAAAGATAGGGAAAGAAGCATGATACAAAAGGCGATTGAAAGTATGCCCGCCGGAAGGCAAAAACTCGTACCCTACGTCCCTCCGGTGAGTCTGCCGGCTGCGGCACTTCTCGAGGTATCGAGACTTGATCGCGATACCCAAGAGCAAAGAACGCTTGCCCTGGCAAGGATCGTTCTCAATAAGACGGGTAGGCCCGATGAAAAGATTGTAACAGTAGTGGATCTAAGGGAAAAAGAAGGACTCGGCATGCATAAAGAAATACTCGCCTCCCTCTACTCGCTTGCAGCGGAGAGCGACTCTCCTTTTATGATTTACGTTATTGCCGATGAAAGTGAAAAACACTCCCCGCTTTTAAATGGGCTGAATGTCATTAATGGGGCGAAACGCGATCCTTCCGCAACCCTGGACTCAATAAGGTCCCATATACCGGGCGCTATCGGGAACAAAAAGGTTATAGTGATGCTTTCCGAGAACATGCCTGGTTTAAAAGAATGCGTGCGCGACCATATAGAAAAATATAAAGAGAATTCATTTAATGTCGTTATAACGAACAGAAAAGAGAACATACTTATTGTTTCTATAGCGGATATCCTGCCGGCCATTGCGGGAGAAAAAATAGCTTCTTTACAAAAAAGTTCTCCTGCGCTAAAATAAAATTTCTATGAACGCAGAAATACACGCCGCAGTATCTTTTTCCCTTGGCCTTGCCATATGGTTTTTCACTAAGTCTTTTCTGGGGGGCATGCTGTGTCTCGCCGCGGGTATAATACCGGATATAGACCACATAATAGAATTTTTAATGCATTATCCCCGGAAGGAATTTAGCTTTGAAAGGTTTTATGCGGAATGCCAAGATACCGGAAAGAGAAAAAAAAGCGGTTTTAAAAAGCTACGGCTTTTTTTTCACTCGATGGAGCTGTGTATTATATTGATCGTAGCGGCTCTGGTTACGAGAAACATATACGTAATTTCCGTAGCGTTGGGCTATGCCTCCCACATGGCGCTGGATGCTATCGCAAACCCGATACGGGCATCCTCGTATTTTTTCATAAAACGTATTTTTGTAAAGTTTGATACGGATAAACTAATGAAACAGTAGGGGAGGCTTAAGCCTCCCCTACTGTTTCATTCTCGTTCTTAAGCCCGGAGCTGTTTTTCAGCGTCGACTATATCGCGGTTTATAAGCGACATAGCGATTTTGGTTTTTTGCTTTAATTCTTCGGTAGCCGGCGTGTCAAGAATCTCCCTTAGTATCTGAGCACACATCCTGAAGTACCGGATTAGTTCCCCCTCATCAGTACCCGTTAAACGTAGCACGCTGTCAAAAGGCTCATTCTTCATCCATGCCTCGAGAGAAGGCGCAAGCTGGAAGTAGTACTTTTTACTTAAAGGGGATATCCGGTATTTTTTTTCCAGATAATTTATGTGTCCAAGAATCTCCTCTGTTTTTTTGTGAATATGCCCGGCTTTTTTCGTTACCGGTGTCTGGTGGTCTCCTTTTCTTGGCTCGAATACAAGAGCAAGGCATAAAATACCGAGCTCTATTTCAGATAGATTATTTAAGAAACCGCTTGTGTAAAGCTCTGTTAGAGAAAGTTCGTAGCCGTAGACCTTGCCGGCAAAATAACCTTTTTCTGTAAGGCGCTCATTCTTTATGTAACCCAGCTCCTTTAGGATGCCTACCTTTGCCCGAAGGAGCGCGACGGCTCTGTCTTTAGCTTTTTTGTTTTCCTGAAAATAATGGAAGGAAAAGGGGTATATCCCATAAAGTTTTTCGCCGTACCTGTCATAGAGATTAAGCACCGTAGCATAGGAAGCGTTAAAGCGGGATCTTACTTCTTCCGGCTCTCCGTAGATAGTGTCTTTAAGCTCTTCGAAATTTATGAAACGCGGGTTTATCCTTGTATATACAAATCCTTCTTTATCTATGCCGCGGCGGCCTGCGCGGCCGGCCATCTGGTAAAAATCGCGCGTTTTTAAGGTGCTGAAAAACCTCCCGTAAAATTTCCTCAATTCATCGAACACTACGGTGCGCGCCGGCATGTTGATTCCGAGAGCGAATGTTTCCGTGGTGAATATTACCTTGATGAGGCGGCTGGTAAAAAGCCGCTCGATGACTTCTTTTAAAGTAGGCAGCATTCCGGCGTGGTGGTAGGCTATCCCGCGCTCTATTAAAGGCCGTATTTTATGCGCGCTTTGCTCGGCCGTTAGACCGAAGTGCTCACAAAGGTCCTTAAAAAGGTGTTTTATTTTGTTTTTTTCCTCTTCAGTCAGGAAATTGAAATTCTGCATTTCTTCGGCCAGGTACTCGGTGCGCCGTCTCGAAAAGGCAAAGTAGATACAGGGCAGCCTTTTCTCATCCTGCAGGTGGTGCGCGAGTGAATCGAGCCTATTCGGCTTCAGGTGCCCGTGTTTGAAAAATTTGCGACCGCGGGAATAAAAGAAAGCACTTTTTTCATAGGCAAGCCCCTTAACTTTTTTGGTAGAGTCCACTATTTTTCCCTGGCACTGGTAAAAAAAATGTAGTGGCACCGGACGCAAACTCTCCTTAACTACTTTTATAGGTTTTTTATGTATTGACTCTATCCACCTGGCGAATTCGTCTATATTAGGTATGGTTGCCGAGAGGGCGAGCATATTCATGTTCTTAGGCAGAAATATGAGCGATTCCTCCCAAACGCTACCGCGCTCGTAGTCGTCCAGGTAGTGGATCTCGTCAAAAATTATCCACGAATATTCATCGAGATTCGCCTCTTCCTCGAGAACCTTATTCCGGAATATTTCCGTAGTCATTATGAGCACTGAGCCGTGCGGGTTGATGCTTACGTCCCCTGTAAGAATGCCTACTTCTTCCGGGAAGGTTTTCTGGAAATCGCGGAATTTCTGGTTTGAGAGGGCCTTAATGGGTGCGGTGTATATGACGCGCTTTTTTTTGGCAATGCAATCGTTTATGACGTGTTCGGCGATAACGGTTTTTCCCGCACCGGTCGGAGCGGAGACGATTACCGAGAAGCCCTGGTTTATGTAGTCTATAGCCTGTTTTTGAAATGGGTCATATTGCATTTTCCTGTATATCATACATCGAAATATGATATAATTCAAATGATTTGCGTAGTGTATAGTGATACTGGAAACTAGTCTCTGGGCATTGGCAGCTAGTATGGATGCTCGGAACCAGAAACTTGAAGTTTGTACCTAGCTTCCAGCTTCTAAATTCCAGTTTCCATACTAGTCGCCAGAGACCAGGAACCAGATTCAAGTTTCCATTACTAGAATACTCAACATGGAACGCCTGGCCATAGCAAAGGAGGTAAAGAAAAATGTTTCGTCATCCGCTTAAAGTAGGGTTTAGTTTCGGGCTTACATCAGGCATCATAACGACTCTCGGGCTCATGGTAGGCCTGAATGCGGGAACACATTCGAAGCTCGTAGTTATAGGCGGCATACTTACAATAGCGATAGCCGACGCTTTTTCCGATGCCCTGGCTATTCACATATCCGAAGAATCTGAGAACAGGCATACGGCAAAACAGGTCTGGGTGGCTACCGTAGCGACGTTTCTGGCAAAATTCATTTTTGCAATTACATTTCTTATACCTGTTTTATTTTTTGAACTTTCGAGGGCGATTATAATCAGCATTATATGGGGCCTCTCGGCGCTTTCTGTATTCAGCTACCGCATGGCCAGGGAACAGTATAAAGATCCGCTAAAAGTCATGGGCGAACACCTCGGCATTGCTATAATTGTTATAATTGCGACATATTACGTAGGCACCTGGATATTGACGATATTTAAGTAGCGTAAGGCCAATATGGCCTTGACAGCATGTAGCCCATATGTTAAAATTTGGCATAAATAAAATTTGGTATAAATTAGAAAACGTAGACAAGGGTGTCTTTATACATAAGGCACCCTTGTTTTTTTTAATATGAAAATACTAAAAAAAGAAATATTGACCGATGCCCTTGGTTCAAGGGTAGCAAGGCTTGAGATTGAAGCGCCGCTTATTGCTTCAAAGGCGAGACCCGGGCAGTTTGTGGTCCTGATGGTAAAAAAAGAGGGCGAGAGAATTCCTTTGACAGTAGCTGCTTCCGACGAAAAAGAGGGGCGCATTACGCTGATTTTTCAGGAACTCGGGCTTACCACGAAACTTCTCGGAAAAGCGGAAGAGGGAGACTCGCTTTATTCGCTTGTAGGGCCCTTAGGCCATGCTACGGAAATAAAAAAATACGGCAGCGTAATACTTATAGGAGGCGGGGTCGGCATAGCTGAAGTTTATCCGGTTGCCAAGGCAATGTCTGCCGTAGCCGGAAATAAGGTTATTACGATAATAGGGGCCCGGACAAAAGGCCTTCTGATACTTGAAGAAGAGCTAAGGGCCGTATCGAGCGAGCTTCATGTCGCCACTGACGATGGTTCTTACGGAACGAAGGGTTTCGTGACAGATATCTTAGCTTATAGCTTAAAGCTTAAAGCTTATAGCTTAGTATACGCCGTCGGACCAATCCCTATGATGAAGGCAGTTGCGAATGCCACAAAAAATTCAGGAATTAAAACAACAGTTTCTCTTAATGCTCTGATGGTGGACGGGACAGGCATGTGCGGTTCGTGCCGTGTTACAGTAGACGGAAAGGTAAAATTCAGTTGCGTTGACGGCCCTGAATTCGACGCGCACCTTGTGGACTGGGACGAGCTTGATAAGAGAAGCAGGATTTACGTTGAGAAGGAAAAACATATTTGTAAATTGAGTAAACTATGAAAAAAGTGCCGGTAAGCCCCCAAGAACTAGACTCAAAATCAAGGATTAACTCTTTCGACGAAGTCGTCTCCTGCTATACTGAAGAAGAGGCTCTTCTAGAGGCGAAGCGCTGTATTCAATGCAAGAACCCGGCCTGCATTTCAGGCTGCCCGGTAGGTATAGACATAAAAAAATTCATTGCGCAAATTACGGAAAAAGACTACAAGGCCGCCTATCTTACGATACGCGAGAAGAATAATTTTCCCTCGATGTGCGGCAGGGTGTGCCCTGCCGAATACCAATGCAGAAAGGCCTGTGTATTCACAAAAAAGGGCGAGCCTTTCGCCTCTCTAAACGCGATAAACATACATTTTCTCGAGCGCTTTGTCGGGGATTGGGGGATAAAAAATATAAAAAATCAAAAATTTAATATTAAAAATCAAAACGAAAAACGCGTTGCTGTCGTCGGTTCCGGCCCCGCGGGCCTTTGTTGCGCGGGCGAGCTTGCCAAGGCCGGAATAAAAGTAACTATTTTTGAGGGCCTTCATAAAACAGGAGGCGTTCTTAGTTATGGGATTCCTCCGTTCAGGCTGCCGCAGGACACTCTTCATGTAGAGATAGAGTATCTTAAGAATCTTGGCGTTGAAATAATCCCGAATTTTCTCGTAGGAAAAATGAAAACCCTGGACGAATTTTTCGCGGATGGGTTTTCCGCGATTTTTCTGGGGCTCGGGGCGGGCACACCGTCTTTTATGAATATCCCGGGCGAAAATCTCTGCAACGTATATTCCGCGAACGAATTTTTAACGAGAGTAAATCTTATGAGTGCTTACAAGTTTCCGGAATACCAGACCCCTGTGAATGTAGGAGGGAGCGTAGTCGTAATAGGCGGCGGAAATACCGCGATGGACGCAGCGCGCACAGGCTTAAGGCTTCAGAAAATGAACGGGATAAAACCGAACGTAAAAATATATTACAGGCGCACCGAGGTTGAAATGCCGGCGAGGCGGCTTGAAATACATCACGCGAAGGAAGAAGGTGTGGATTTTAACCTTCTCACGCAGCCGGTGGCCTTTACAGGGGACCAAGAAGGCCGCGTTGTTTCAATAAAAAGTCTTCGGTGTGAGCTGGGCGAGCCTGACGCAAGCGGAAGGCGCCGCCCCGTAGCGATAAAAGGGAGCGAATTCGAAAGCCCTTGCGAGGTGGCCATAGTAGCCATAGGCCTACGCGCAAATGAGCTTTTAACCAAGGTCACCCCTTCCATAAAACTGGATAAATGGGGGGATATCGCGGTCAATACCGAGACAATGGAGACATCAGTTAAAAATGTGTACGCCGGAGGCGACATCGTAGGTGGCGAAGGCACTGTCATTGAGGCCATGGGCATGGCAAAAACCGCTGCTCGGTCTATTGTGAAGACATTGTTTGAAAAAAAGAGCCATTATTGATATAATATGCCCGTATAAATTAACGGGAGGAATATAGGTTATGACAAAAAATGAAGTTCTAAAAATAGTAAAACAAAAGAAAATCGGATTTGTAAGACTCTGGTTTACCGATGTCCTGGGATTTTTGAAAAGTTTTGACATTCCGGTGGAAGAGCTTGGCGGCGCGCTGAAAGACGGAATGGGCTTTGACGGTTCGTCCATTGAGGGTTTTTCGCGAATCGAGGAATCCGACATGATAGTAAAACCGGACCCTAAGACTTTTCAAATTATACCCTGGATCAAAGAAGAGCGCCCGGTCGCGCGTATGTTCTGCGACGTTTTACAGCCCGGTGGGAAGCCGTTTGAAGGCGACCCGAGATATGTATTAAAGAAAAACATAGAAGAAGCCAAAAAAATGGGCTTTACTAATTTTTATCTCGGCCCGGAACTCGAATATTTTTATTTTCGCAATCCCGGCGGCACTGAAATACTTGATAAAGGCGGGTATTTTGATCTGACACCTATGGACATAGGAGAAGATTTAAGGCGCAAAACGGTTCTCATGCTCGAGAAAATGGGGATAGAGGTTGAGTACTGGCACCATGAGGTCGCGAGCTCTCAACACGAGATAGACCTTCGCTACAAGGACGCGCTTCTGATGTCGGATAACGTCATGACCTATCGCATGGTAGTAAAAGAAGTCGCCATGAACAATGGCCTTTACGCGACCTTCATGCCTAAACCCATGTACGGGGTGCCCGGAAGCGGGATGCATACGCACATGTCTCTTTTTAAGGGTGCGAAGAACGCGTTTTTTGACAAAAGTGACAAAATGCATCTCTCGAAGGACGCGAAATATTTTATAGCAGGGCTCTTGACGCACGCCAGAGAAATTTGCTCCGTATGCTGTCAATGGATTAATTCCTACAAACGTCTTGTACCGGGCTATGAAGCCCCGGTTTACGTTTCCTGGGCGCAGAAGAATCGCTCGGCCCTTGTGAGAGTACCGGTCTATAAACCTGGAAAGGAAAAGGCGACGCGCGTGGAGCTCAGGAACCCGGACCCGGCGTGTAACCCGTATCTTGCATTTTCGGTAATGCTCGCTGCGGGCCTGGAGGGCATAAAGAAAAAATATGCCCTGCCTAAAGCCATAACCGGTAACATCTATGCGATGTCGGAAAAAGAGCGGAAAGGTTTTGGCATAGAGGCACTTCCTGATGACCTTTTTGAAGCTGTGAAAATAACCGAGAAAAGCGCGCTTGTAAGAAAGGCGCTTGGCGATAAGGTGTTTGAGTACTTTATACGCAACAAGAAAGACGAGTGGGGCGAATATAGAAAACAGGTTTCAAAGTACGAACTGGGCAAGTATCTCGCGATATTGTAAATGAGCAGACAAGGCCGTCTGCGATTGCATTCAACCCTTCAAAGAAGAAGTGCAGGGTAGATTGATTTATAAAAAATTTCGCGGAAATTCTTTATAAATCAAGGTTTCATTGAAGGAGGAAAAGAAAATGTTGAATAAAGTAAAAAGTTTCATGAAAGAAATAGTGGAAAAAAACCCCGCCGAAAAGGAATTTCATCAGGCGGTACAGGAAGTGGTGGAATCTATAATGCCATTCCTGGAAAAGCACCCGAAATACGCAAAAGCCAAGATGCTCGAAAGAATTACCGAGCCTGAAAGGGTGGTAATGTTTCGCGTTCCGTGGGTAGACGATTCAGGGGAAATACAGGTAAACAGGGGTTACCGCATAGAGATGAATAGCGCCATAGGCCCTTATAAGGGCGGCTTACGTTTTCATTCTACGGTAAACTTAGGGATCCTCAAGTTTCTCGCTTTCGAACAGGTATTCAAGAATAGCCTTACAACCCTTCCGATGGGCGGAGGAAAAGGCGGTTCTAATTTTGACCCTAAGGGTAAATCTGACAACGAGGTCATGAAGTTCTGTCAGAGTTTCATGACAGAACTCTTTCGACACATAGGCCCGGATACTGATGTTCCGGCAGGTGATATAGGCGTAGGCGGTCGCGAAATCGGCTATCTTTTCGGCCAGTATAAACGCCTACGGAATGAATTTACAGGCGTCCTGACAGGCAAGGGCCTCGGATGGGGTGGAAGCCTTATAAGGCCCGAAGCTACTGGATACGGCGCTGTTTATTTCGCCGAGGAAATGCTTAAGACGAAAGGCAAATCCATAAAAGGAAAGGTTTGCACGGTTTCAGGTTCCGGAAATGTTGCCCAGTATACAGTGGAAAAAATAAATCAGCTGGGGGGCAAGGCTGTTACGCTTTCCGATTCAAGCGGCTTCGTATACGATAAAAAAGGAATAGACGCAAAGAAGCTTGAGTTTGTTATGGAACTTAAGAACGTAAAGCGTGGCAGGATAAAGGAATACGCGAAAAAATACAACGCAGAATACTATGAAGCGGGAAAGAAATGGCCATGGGACATAAAGTGCGATGTCGCGTTTCCTTCAGCTACGCAGAACGAAGTTCATAAAAAAGACGCGAAAACACTCGTCAAAAACGGTTGCATGTGTGTCTCGGAAGGCGCCAATATGCCTTCAACTCCGGAAGCGGTCGAGGTGTTCCAGAAGGCGAAAGTTCTTTACGGTCCCGGTAAAGCGGCAAACGCCGGAGGCGTTGCTGTATCCGGCCTCGAGATGTCGCAGAACAGTCTTCGGCTTTCATGGACGAGAGAGGAAGTCGACAGGCGCCTTCGCGACATAACGATAGCCATACACGATACCTGTCTGAAATACGGCAAAGAAAAAAACCATGTCGATTACGTAAAAGGCGCAAATATAGGCGGGTTCGTAAAAGTCGCCGACGCGATGATAGAACAAGGCGTAGTATAACTAAAGGAATGGCCAAGAAGAAGTCCTCTTATAAGACGTATCTGGATACCTTAAGCAAAATAAGCAATGCTATAACCTCGGACTTCTATCTTGGCGACGTTCTTAAGCTCATCGTGACCCTCACCGCGAACGTCATGCACGCCAAAATCTGCTCGCTTTGGATCCTTGACGAGGAAACGAAAGACCTTAAGATAAGGGCGACGCAGACGATGAGCGCGGAGTACCTGAAAGAAAGAACGCTCAAACTTGGCGAAGGCATCGTAGGGCTTGTGGCAAAGGAAAGGAAACCCCTCATAATTTCAGATGTCTCGAGGGATTTGAGGTACAAGGAAAAGTGCCTTGCGCAAAAAGAAAAGCTCGTTTCCATGCTGAGCGTGCCGATGCTCGTAAAAAAACGCGTTATAGGCGTTATAAACTGTTACACGACCGAAGAGTACAAATTCACGAAAAGTGATATAGCACTTTTAAGCACCGTAGCAAACCAGGCAGCCGTAGCTATAGAGAATACGGAGCTTGTCGTCAAAACAAAGGTCGTCCAGGAGGAGCTCGAGGCGAGGAAAAAAGTTGAGAAGGCGAAGGGTATCCTGATGAAAGAACGAGGCCTGTCCGAGGAAGCTGCGTATCGCCTTATAAGAAAATCAAGCATGGACAAACGTTTGCAGATGAAGGAGATAGCTGAAGCTATAATAGTTTCCAGCGAATTAAAATAAACTCTTGATACCGCGTAAGAATCGTGATATGATATTTTCAACAATGAAGTTAAGTAGGCAAGGAAGCCCGCACTGAAGTGCGGGCTTTTTTTTTGAAAATCAGTTAATCGGGGGAACAGATTATGGCTAAAAGAAAAGACATACACAAAATCCTTATCATAGGCTCCGGCCCTATTATCATAGGCCAGGCATGCGAATTTGATTATTCCGGCACACAGGCCTGCAAGGCGCTCAAAGAAGAGGGGTACGAGGTGGTACTGGTAAATTCAAACCCCGCCACAATAATGACAGATCCCGGCATGGCTCATAAGACCTATATTGAGCCGCTTACAATTAAAAGTGTCGAAAGGGTCATTGCCAAGGAAAGGCCCGACGCACTTTTGCCGAATCTTGGCGGGCAGACAGGGCTAAATCTTTCATCCGCTCTTTCGAAAGCCGGCGTATTAAAAAAATATGGCGTCCAGATGATAGGTGTTAAAGCGGATGCCATAGAGCGCGGAGAGGATAGAATCGCATTCAAGGAAGCGATGAAAAAACTGGATATTTCTATACCTAAGTCTGCGCCTTCTCATTCCGTAGAGGAAGCGGAGAAAATCGCCGCAGAGTTGGGATACCCCGTAGTCCTCCGGCCGGCCTACACTCTCGGCGGCACGGGCGGAGGCCTGGTGTACAACGTGGAGGAATTAAGGGCAGTGGCGGCGCGCGGCCTCGCGGCAAGCATCGTAAACCAGGTTCTTGTTGAGGAATCGGTTCTCGGATGGGAAGAGCTTGAGCTCGAAGTTGTCAGAGATGATAAAAATAATATGATAACCGTATGCTTCATAGAAAACATAGATGCTATGGGTGTTCATACGGGGGATAGCTTTTGCTCAGCGCCCATGCTTACGGTACCTAAGAAACTTCAGAAAAGAATGCAGAGTCTTTCGTATAAAATAGTGGAAGCGATAGGCGTAATCGGCGGCACAAATGTACAATTTGCGCATAACGCGAAAGACGATAGGCTTGTCGTAATTGAAATAAATCCCCGGACCTCGCGGTCCTCTGCGCTTGCTTCAAAGGCTACGGGTTTTCCGATAGCGCGGATATCTACTAAACTTGCCGCCGGACTTACTATGGATGAAATTCCATACTGGCGAAAGGGAACGCTCGAGAAATACGAGCCATGGGGAGAATACGTTGTTATTAAATTTGCGCGCTGGGCTTTTGAAAAATTTCCCGCGGCAAAAGATATACTTGGAACGCAGATGAAGGCCGTCGGCGAGGTCATGAGCATAGGGAAAACTTTTAAGGAGGCCTTTCAGAAAGCGATACGCTCGCTCGAGATAAAACGATACGGTCTGGGTGGAGCCAAAAACTTTAAAGAACTTTCTCTTGAAAAACTAAAGGAAAAATTAGCCTATCCTTCGAGCGAACGCGTATTTTTGATGTATGAGGCCTTGAGAAAATGTATTTCAGTGGAAGAGCTTCACGCAATGACCTACATGCATAGTTATTTTATAAAGGAAATGAAGGAGCTTGTCGATTTTGAAGAGAAAATTCTTAAATATAAATGGGAAAACCTGCCTGAGGAAAAACTCATTCAGGCAAAGGAATGGGGCTTTGCCGACAGGTATCTGGCGGGACTTTTCAAGGTAAAAGAAAAGTCTGTCCGCGAGAAAAGAATAAAACTGGGAAAAACAGAATGTTATGAAGCGGTTCCCGTAAGCGGGGTGGAAAACGCTGCTTATTACTATTCAACCTATAACGCAAAGGACACAGTGCCCGTATCGCCCAACAAGAAAATCATGATTTTAGGTGGCGGTCCGAATAGAATCGGACAGGGGATCGAGTTTGACTATACTTGCGTTCACGCGGCTTTTGCATTACGAGACGAAGGTTATGAATCGATAATGGTGAACTGTAACCCCGAAACCGTATCCACTGATTATGACACATCAAATAAACTCTACTTTGAGCCGCTTACCGCGGAGGATGTGCTTTCGATATACCATAAAGAAAAACCCGAAGGCGTTATAGTCCAGTTCGGTGGTCAGACTCCGCTTAACATCGCGCAGGAACTTAAATCTAACGGCGTAAAAATTCTGGGCACTACGCCTGAAAGCATTCACCTTGCCGAAGACAGGGAAAGATTTCGCGAGAAGATGATAAAACTTAATATTCCGCAGCCTGAAAGCGGCACTGCGCGTTCGTTAGAAGATGCGTTAAAAATAGCGAAAAAAATCGGATTTCCTCTCATGTGCAGGCCTTCTTATGTTTTAGGCGGCCGCGGAATGGAAATCGTATACGACGAAGAACGCCTAAAAGCTTACGTCCTTGAAGCTATCAATGTGAATCCGGAACACCCTGTACTCATCGACAGGTTCCTCGAAGAGGCGCTTGAGACTGAGGTCGACGCGCTCGCCGACGGGGAAAATGCATTTGTCGCGGCTGTAATGGAACATATAGAACTTGCAGGCGTACATTCCGGGGATTCGGCGTGCGTTATACCTAAAAGAACTATCCCTGAGAAGCATATGAAAACAATAAAGGAATATACCACAAAAATTGCTAGGGAGTTCAAGGTTGTAGGGCTCATGAACATACAATATGCTATAGCGGGCGACAAAGTATATATCCTAGAAGCAAATCCGCGCGCATCGCGAACGGTTCCCCTCGTGGCAAAAGTAACAGGGGTTTCTATCGCAAGAATCGCCACGTTTCTCATGCTGGGCAGGAAGTTATCGGAATTTCCGGAATTAAAAACGCAAGAACTTCCGCACGTAGGAGTAAAGGAAGCGGTATTCCCGTTTAACATGTTTCCGGAGGTCGACCCGCTCCTTGGCCCTGAAATGAAAGCGACAGGCGAAGTGATGGGAATAGCCGATAGTTTTGGGCTTGCGTTTTATAAGGCGCAAGAGGCAGCCGGAACAAAGCTTCCTCTTGAGGGTAATGTTCTTCTGACCGTAGCGGATAAGGATAAGAAAAAGCTTCTGCCGATCGCCAAGAAACTAAAAGCACTCGGGTTTAATATCTATACCACAGAAGGGACTTCTAATTTCTTGCGGGAAAAAGGCCTGAATTGCGCATGTATTAAGAAACTTCACGAGGGCAGGCCAAACATTGCTGACGCGATAAAAAATAAGGAAGTGCAACTTATAATAAACACGCCCCTCGGCAAGGTTTCCAAATATGACGACAGCTATATCCGTATTTCGGCAATACAGCATAAGATTCCTTATATAACGTCGATGACGGCTGCCGAGGCAAGCACCGAAGGTATTGAGGCGATGAAAAAATCTAAACTCGTTCCCAAATCCCTGCAGGATTATTATAAAGATCTGGCTAAAAGGAAAGAAAGTAAAAAAGTAACATCTAAAGCAAAATAGAAAAACTAAAAAACAAAAGGGAGGTTATTTCATGGAAGCGACTATCAAGGTAAATGCGGCAATGGCAAAAGAGTTGGGGCTTACAGAGGAAGAATTTGAACGCATAAAAACGCTTCTTGGCAGAACCCCGAACGTTACCGAGCTTGGTGTTTTTTCCGCCATGTGGTCGGAGCACTGCAGTTATAAAAACTCACGAAAACTATTCAAGCTTTTTCCTACAAAGGGCCCTCAGGTAGTTGTGGGCGCGGGCGAGGAAAACTGCGGGATAGTTGATATAGGGGACGGTCTCGGCGTTGCTTTTAAAATAGAGTCGCATAACCATCCATCAGCAGTTGAGCCTTTTGAAGCTTCCGCGACCGGCATAGGCGGATGCTTGAGGGATATTTTTACGACAGGGGCACGCCCCATCGCGGTACTCGGGTCCCTTCGTTTCGGCAGTTTGGATAAGGAAAAAGTAAAGTTTTTGTTCAAGGAAGTAATCCGCGGCTTGGCGCATTACGCGAATACGGCAGAAGTAAATGCCGTAGGAGGGGAAACATATTTTGACGAAAGCTATGAAGGAAATCCCCTTGTAAATGCGTTTGTCGTGGGTATCGTAAAGAAGGATAAAATCATAAAAGGAGCTGCTTCCGGAGTGGGTAATCCCGTGTATTACATAGGCGGGGATACAGGACGCGATGGCGTGGGAGGGGCAAGTTTTGCGTCGAAGGAAATAACAGAGGAGTCAACGACTGATACAAGTTCCGTTGCCATAGGTGATGCCGAGCTCGGGAAGCGTTTGCGGGAGGCATGCCTCGAGCTTATCGAGAAAGATCTCGTGATCGGCATGCAGGATATGGGCGCTGCGGGATTAACATGCTCTTCCTGTGAGACAGCTACAAGGAGCGGCACCGGTATCGAAATAGACGTTTCGCTCGTCCCTCAAAGGGAAAAGAAGATGACGCCTTACGAAATATTACTTTCGGAGTCACAAGAGAGAATGCTCGCGATATTAAAGAACGGAAAAGAATCTGAGGCGTTCGAGGTGTTAAAAAAATGGAAGATCAACGCCGTGAAAATAGGTAAAGTCACAGGCGACAAGATGATGCGGGTAAAGGAAAAAGGCGTCGTTGTTTGCGAAGTGCCGGCGGAAGCGCTCACGAAAGAAGCGCCTCTCTATGATCGTGAGACCAAAGAACCGGCGTATCTTAAAGAGACAAGAAAACTTGATCTAGCATCGATAAAAATGCCGGACGATTTAAGCTCGGTTCTTCTAAAATTACTGGATTCGCCCACGATCGGGAGCAAGGAAGCGCAATATAAGCAATTTACCAGCATAGATAAAAAGACAGTGATTCAGGGCGCAGGGTCCGACGCGGCAGTAATAAGGGTTCCGGGTACAAAAAAGGCTCTTGCCATAAGCGTTGATTGCAACGGCAGGCACTGCTACCTCAATCCTCACGACGGAGCTATGATAGCAGTGGCAGAAGCTGCCAGGAACATAGTCTGTTCAGGCGGAAGGCCCCTCGCAATAACGGACGGCCTGAATTTCGGAAGCCCGATGAAACCCGAAAACTACTGGCAGTTTACCAAATGCATCGAAGGGCTCGCTCATGCATGCTCGGTGCTCGAGACGCCGGTTATAAGCGGTAACGCGAGTTTTTATAACGAAAATCCGAAGGGCGCGGTTGATCCGACACCGATTGTCGGCATGGTAGGGCTCATAGAAGATGCTTCGAAATTCGTAACTCAGGATTTTAAAAATGAAAACGACGTAATCTTCCTTCTCGGGAAGCCTAGCGACGAAATGGCCGGGAGCGAATATCTCTATATTGTGCACCGTGAAAAAAAGGGAAATCCCACGATTGATATCGAACTCGAAAAGCGCCTCCAAAAAGCCTGCCTTGAGGCGATAACCTCAGGTATTATTAGCTCTGCACACGACTGTTCCGAAGGCGGGCTTACCGTGGCGCTGGCCGAATCCTGCGTGACAAACGCGAAACGCCTTACAGGGGCCACTATCAATATCGATACGCAGAGCATGCGCCTTGACGGCATGCTTTTTGGCGAAGCGCCATCGAGGATAATAGTTTCGCTTGATAAAAAGAATTCAGAAAACTTAAAAGCGATATGCGAAAAAGCAAATGTGCCCTACCTTGAACTGGGCCGTGTGGGTGGCGAGAATCTCCTAATCAAAGACAAGAACAAGACGATTATAGATGTGCCCGTTAAAAAGCTGAGCAATACCTGGAGGAATGCAATTCCCTCAAGGGTGAAGTAGCACGTGCTTGAAGGCCCCGCAAAAAAATACCGGGGCCTTCAAGCTTTTAATTTTACTCCTTTATCCCGTTCCGATAAAACTTGACCACCCACTCTAAGCTTGCTACAATACTTATTTAATTTAATCTTACTATATGAAAGGGGCTATAAATGGACGAAGTTATCATATCGCGGGCTATAACCGAAAGTTTCATGAAGGATTTTCTGGATTCGCTCAATATCGACGTAGCGATCGCCGGAGCCGGCCCGTCGGGCCTTGTAGCGGCATATTATCTTGCCAAGAAAGGCCTTAAGGTTTCGGTTTTTGAGAGGCACCTTAAGGTAGGAGGCGGCATGCCCGGAGGCGGCATGATGTTTAACCGTATCGTAGTTCAGGAAGAGGGAAAATCAATAATGAAGGAATTCGGCATAGGCCTTAAAAAGTACCGAAAGGGCCTTTACGTGGCTGATTCTCTTGAAACGATTGGCGCCATGTGCGCGAGATGCATCCGGGAAGGAGTAAAAATATTTAATTTAATAACCGTCGAGGACGTTGTTATACGGGAGGACGATAGGATTTCAGGTGTCGTCCTCAATTGGAGCGCGGTAGGATGGTCAAAACTTCATGTCGATCCTTTAGCCGCTAAATCTAAGGTTGTTATTGATGCGACGGGCCATGACGCGGAGATTGCGAGGATTGTTGAAAAGAAAATAGGCGCGAAACTTTTTACCGAAGACGGGAAAGTGAAAGGCGAGCGTTCCATGTGGGCCGAAGTTGGCGAGAAAGCATTACTTGAAAATACAAAAGAAATCTATCCCGGCCTCATAACATGCGGCATGGTGGCGAACGCCGTTTTCGGATCTCCGAGGATGGGCGCTATCTTCGGTGGCATGCTTCTTTCAGGAAAAAAAGCAGCGCAAATAGCGGAAAAGAAGTGCAAAGCGTAGCAAAAAAAGAAAAACGCCTGAAAGACATACTCGCCTCAATGCGGAGCGTTCTCGTAGCGTATTCAGGAGGCGCTGACTCAACCCTGCTTCTCAAAGCAGCAAAAGATATGTTAGGGAAAAATGTCCTTGCTGTAACCGCGGATTCGGCAACGCTACCTTCGAGAGAGCTTAAGGACGCCAGGGCCATTGCGAAAAAACTGGGCGTAAAACATATTCTCGTGCGCACAAGAGAGCTCTCAAACTCCAAGTTCTTTAATAACGACGCTGCGAGATGCTACTGGTGCAAAAAGGAGCTTTACTCGAAGCTAAGGGATGTTGCCAGGCAGCATAACATAAGTCACATTGTGGATGGAAGCAACGCAGAAGATAAGAGCGATTACCGCCCGGGCGCGAGAGCCGTGAGGGAATGTGGCGTGCGAAAACCTCTCGAAGAAGCAGGACTTTTCAAAGAAGAAATAAGAAAGCTTTCAAAGAAACTTCGCCTTCCGAGCTGGAATAAGCCCTCGTCAGCGTGCCTCGCCTCGAGGGTCCCGTATGGTGTTAAGATAAAGGGAAATACGCTTGCGAGAATCGAAAAGGCGGAAAACGTATTAAAAGACCTAGGATTCGCCGGCGCGCGCGTAAGGCATCATGGCGACATAGCAAGAATCGAAGTGGGAAAAAAACAAATACCGAAACTTTTTAAGGGGAAAGCTAAAAATAAAATTATAGGAAGCCTTAAAAAACTCGGCTATTCCTACATTACGATCGATCTCGAAGGCTATACACGGGGAAGCCTCAACAAATTATTAAGAAAGTAAGAGATGAACCCAGCCCTTTTTGCACAGAAGAAGTTCTTTGATGTACGAAAAGGGCGGGGTTCAATTCGACCCTTCGGGGGAGAAGCTCATAGGAGATGGATTTATGGAAAATTTCTGTAAAATTTTCCATAAATCCAGGTCTCATTGAAGAAAAAAGTTTTAGTTGCCATGTCAGGAGGAGTGGATTCCTCGGTTGCCGCCTGCCTTCTCAAGGAAAAAGGCTATGACGTAGCCGGGGTGACCATGTGCCTGGGCATTAAAGACTCAAATTCTTCAAAACCCCGATGCTGCGGTACCGAGGCGGTCGAAGACGCAAAAAAAGTAGCCGACGCGATAGGCATACCCCATTATGTGCTTGATTTTTCAAAAGAACTTGAGGAAAAAGTCATACAGGGTTTCATATGCGATTACGAGAAAGGCAGAACACCAAACCCTTGCGTTGATTGCAATAGGCGCATAAAATTCGGCTCTCTTTTAAAAAAGGCCCTTGCCATGAATTTTGATTTTCTGGCAACCGGCCACTATGCTAGAATAGAAAAATCACGCGGCAAATACCTTTTAAAAAAGGCGAAAGATAAACAAAAAGACCAGTCTTATTTTCTTTACGGTATACAGAAAGAGGCTCTCCCTAATATTTTGTTTCCTCTCGGCTCGCTCGCGAAGAAAGAGGTAAGAATTATCGCTAAGAAAAAACGCCTCCCGGTATGGCAGAAAGCCGAGAGCCAGGATATATGTTTTATAAAAGGGAGAAGTTATCACGATTTCTTTCTTAATAGGTCAGAAAAACCAGAGTCCGGCTCCATACTGAACAGGGAAAGAAGGCTCCTTGGCCGCCACAAAGGAGTTCCTTTTTATACCGTAGGCCAGCGTCATGGGATGGGAATAGGCGCAAAGGGAGCGCTTTATGTCGTGTCAATAGATACCGAACGCAATGAGATAATAGCCGGAGAAAAAGAAGATCTAAAAGCAAAAAGTCTTGTTGCGCAAGACGCGAATTTTCTTATTGAGGTATTTTCCGGGAACGCTTCGGCAAAGATACGCTATTCCGGAAACGAAGCAAAATGTTCCTTCTTTTCCAGGGGGAAAAGCATAAAAGTAATATTTGACGAAAAACAGGAAGCAATAACGCCCGGACAGTCCGTGGTTCTTTATAAAAACGACACGGTGCTGGGTGGGGGCGTTATAAAGGAGTCTATAAGGTGATCGATAAAGCTCTGCTCGAAAAAATAAAAAAGCTAAAAAAAGAAAGAAACGCCGTAATCCTTGCACATAATTATCAGATACCGGAAGTTCAGGACATGGCGGATTTTCTGGGAGATTCGCTTGGCCTTAGCATCAAAGCGTCAAAAACAAAGGCTGATATAATCGTTTTTTGCGGAGTCAAATTCATGGCTGAGACAGCTAAAATAATTTCGCCCGGAAAAAAAGTTCTTATACCGGAAAAGGATGCCGGCTGTCCCATGGCGGACATGATAACCGCCGAGGCGCTTATCGAGCTTAAGAAAAAACATCCCGAAGCCAAGGTGCTTAGTTATGTAAATACCCCCGCTGAGGTAAAAGCAGAAAGCGACCTTTTGTGCACTTCCGCAAACGCCGTGGAACTTGTAAAAAAGGCTTTTACGCCCGGAGACGAGATTATATTCGTACCCGATAAATACCTCGCCGATTACGTATCCCGCGAAACAGGAAGAAAATTTATTTCCTGGAACGGCTACTGCACCGCCCATGTAAGCATTCTTCCCGAGCATGTAAAAGAAGAGAAGCGTCTTCATCCGGAAGCAAAAGTCCTGGTGCACCCGGAATGTACGAGGCCCGTCATAGACCTGGCCGACGAAGCGCTGTCGACGGAAGGCATGATGAAATTCGCGAAGAAAACGAGCGCCAAAGAAATGATAATAGGCACTGAACCCGGAATTGTATATAGACTAAAAAAAGAAAATCCCGGTAAAGAGTTTTACGCGGCAAACGCCTCGAGTGTTTGCCGGAATATGAAGAAGACGACACTTAATAAAGTGATACGGTCTTTAGAGATAATGCAGTATGAGATTATTCTTTCCGATGATATAATAAGAAGGGCGAAAAAAAGCATAGAGGGAATGCTTAAATTTAGATAAAGCGGAGGTGCATATATGCGTTTTGGAATGGGCGAGCTCATAATAATTTTGGCGATAATTCTTCTTCTTTTCGGCGCTTCGCGGCTTCCGGCTATTGCGCGGGCACTGGGCGACGCGATAAAGGAATTCAAAAAAGGCACGAAAGAAACCGGGGATGATAGCGATAAGCACGCAGGATAAAAGAAAGGCGGTTATTGAGCATCTCGAAGAGCTGCGGCTAAGAATAATAAAGTGTGCGGTATTTATCATCGCAGCAAGCGTTATTTGCTATAATTTTTCCGGAAAAATACTTTCAAATATTATAAAGCCCGCGGGCCGGACCGTATTCATAGCGCCGCAGGAAGCTTTCGTGACACATGTAAAGGTGGCCTTTATAACGGGGGCCCTCGCATCGGTTCCTTTTATTCTTTTCGAGACGTGGAGGTTTGTTTCAGAAGCTCTGCAACGCCAAGAAAAAAAATACATTTTACTTTTCGCTCCGCTATCTTTAGTACTTTTTGCGATTGGCGCGTTTTTTGGTTATGCAGTCATACTTCCCGTTGCCATGAAATTTCTCCTGGGATTTTCCACCGAATACATAACGCCTATGTTGAGCGTGGGGATGTATGTTTCGTTCGCAGGGCTCTTGATATTTGCGTTTGGCATTATGTTTGAGCTTCCGATAGCCGCCCTTTTTGCGACGAAAATAGGGCTTGTTACGCCTTATTTTTTGTCAAAGCGAAGAAGGGAGGCTGTGGTCATTATTTTCATAATAGCGGCTTTTTTTACGCCGCCGGATGCGGTGACGCAAATACTTATGGCAGTACCGCTTTTAGCGCTTTATGAAGCGAGCATTCTGTTCTCAAAACTCGTATATAAAAGAGGTGAAATATGATAGCGTTATTTACCCTTTTAGTAATCATTCTTGTTTCGGTTATTGCGATACGGATAGGAGCCACGGCCCTTGAGCTTACAGGGCTTTCAAACGAGATAGCCAGCTTCCAGGCGCACTCGGCTTTTTCAGGCGTGGGCTTTACCACGCAGGAAGCCGAATCAATTGTATCGCACCCCGTGAGGCGGCGCATAATACGGGTTCTTTTTCTCGCGGGTTCAGCCGGGATCACGACCTCGATGGCCGCATTAATTCTGGCGTTCATGGGCCAGCCGGGGAAAAACGTGCTCGAAATGTCCGTGATCCTTATCATGGGGCTTCTTTTTATACTTTTGTTCGCGAAATCAAATTATATCTACAATGTAATGAAAAACATGATAAAGCTTGCGCTCAAACGCTGGACAACGCTTAAGGTGTATGATTATAACCAGCTTTTGGGATTTGGAGCTGGGTACGCGATAGTGCGCCTTACGGTGCGGCCGGACAGTTGGATGGGAAACAGAAAACTGAAGGACATGAGGCTTGACCTGGAGGGAGTGCTTATTTTATCGATAGAGCGTACAAAAGACGGTGAAATTAAATTTAAAGGAGCGCCTCACGGTGAAACCGGGATTTTGCCGGGCGATACGATACTTTGCTACGCGAAACAGGAAGTTATTGAAAAGCTCGCCCAGCGCTGCAAGGGGAGAGAGGGCGACGAAGAACACAAGGAAGCCGTGGAAGAAATCAAAGAGGAGAGCAAATGATAGCAGGAATTTTTTTAATTGTAGCGGGAATCCTGATCGCGCTTTATCCGCCGCTTCTTTCGATCATCGTGGCGGTAGTGCTCATAATGACAGGGCTTTCGATTGCCATGATGAGCTACAGATTCAAGAAGATGGAGCGGAAGTTTAAAGATAATCCGTTCATGGACTTTTTCGCGAGATTTTAACTTTAGGCGCCCGTCCGCCTTCGCCAAATTGCTTTCGCGTTTGGCTTTGGCGAGACAGGGCTTTTCAAAGAAGAAATTCATAGATGAGCGCCCGTTCAGCCTGAGGCTGATCAGCCTCAGGCTGACAGTTGGTAGAGCGGATTCTCCGCCTTAGGCGGAGACCAGCCTTCGGCTGGGGCTTCGACTTTAGATAGTATTATACGTCCCCGTAGCTCAACTGGATAGAGTGGGTGGCTTCGAACCACTAGGTTGCAGGTTCAAGTCCTGCCGGGGACGCCATTACATAAAAAATCCCTCATACGAGGGATTTTTTATGTATATGCTCGATATGCAGTATTTGGAGCACCTTTTCTACTATTAATTGACGAAAGCGTAAGGGTTAGGTATACTTTCTATTAAGGAAAAAAAGGAGGGTGGCATGGGAAAACTTAATGCAAAAGCGTTCGCGATTGCCGGGGGAATTCTTTGGGGCGCGAGTCTGTTTATTCTTACATGGCTGGAAATTGCCGGCTATGGATCAGTCGACGGTGTCATGGTAGTGAAATCCTATTATATAGGTTATACCGTAACTCCTCTCGGAAGCGTAATAGGCGCGGTATATGGGTTTTGTGACGCAGGAATAGGCTGCGGCATCTTTTCACTCATCTATAATAAGCTCTGTAAGTAACAGTGTATCGAAACGCTTTCGGCCCAAACGGGAAAATGTACCCTTTACGGGTACATTTTCCATTTTGGAACCGAAAGCGTTTCGATACTTAAAACCCACCCAGACCTCAAAACCCCTGTAATACGGATTATATACGAACAATTGATATGATATCATAAAACAAATATTTAGTTGGGAAGCTGGAGGCTGGTTTCTGGGCTCTTGATGCTAGTATGGAAGCTGGTAAGTAGAAGCTGGAAATTGGGGTCGGTCTCAAGCTTCTTGCTTCCAGCTCCCTTCGTGCTTTGAGTAATTCCTCTTGATTCAACCATACGGATATACTATAATTTACAGAAGTAAATGCGGGCGTGGCGAAACTGGCACACGCGCCAGCCTTAGGAGCTGGTGAGCTTACGCTCTTGGGGGTTCAAATCCCTCCGCCCGCACTCTATTGTTTACAATAGCTAATATTTTGATATAATATTAGTCTAATATTACCTAGAGAATTGCGCCCGCCCGCCTTCGCCAAATGGCTTACGCGTTTGGCTTCGGCGAGGCTGGGAAGTTCATTGTAGAAATTGCGCCCGCCCGCCTTCGCCAAATGGCTTACGCGTTTGGCTTCGGCGAGGCTGGGAAGTTCATTGTAGAAATTGCGCCCGCATAGCTCAGTTGGTAGAGCAGGTCCCTCTTAAGGACAAGGTCCAAGGTTCGAATCCTTGTGCGGGTACGAGCGGGAGTAGCTCAGTTGGTAGAGCACAACGTTGCCAACGTTGTTGTCGCCGGTTCGAGACCGGTCTCCCGCTCTCTTATTATATATTACGTTAAAATTATCCGACGCGAGAGAAAAAGGAGGATACGCTAGATGAAGATTTCAGATTTTCTAAACAGGAAAGCCATGTCTGCCGATATCGCATCGAAAGAAAAAAAAGATGTGATACGTGAACTCGTAGATCTTTTAGTAAAATCGAAAGAAATAAGGCCCAAGGACAAGGATATCATAGTGAAAACGGTTCTTGATAGAGAAACCCTTGGCTCTACCGGAATAGGTCAGAGCGTGGGTATCCCCCACGGCAAATCACCCAACGTAAAAAATTTGATAGGGGCCGTCGGAATATCAAGGCAGGGCGTTAATTTTGATTCTCTTGACGGGGAGCCTGTTTATATTTTCTTCCTTCTCCTTGCGCCTCAAGCATCGGCTGGCCCGCACTTAAAGGCGCTTGCCCGTATTTCACGGCTTTTGAAAGATAGATATTTCAGGGACACGCTGCGTACCGTTAAAAACGAAAAGGATTTGGCGACAATCATATTTAAAGAGGACCAGAAACAACAATAATGAGCAGGCTTAAATGGTTATATCCGGGAATGCTTGTTAAGCGATGGGTGTTTCTTATTGCTGTAGGAATCATTTTGATCGCGATGGGCTTTGCCGTGGTTCTTATGGAAAACAATCCCGAAACAAGAACGTATACCGCGTTTACTATCATAGCGGGAATCGTACTCGTAATATGGGGGATAAGGGGTACCATAAGGTCGCTTCTGGACGCGTATCTTCCTAAAAGGCAGAAGGAAATCGTAGATACGGTATACGAAAAAAGAATACTAGAAAAAGGCCCTAAAATTGTCGTGATAGGCGGCGGGACAGGGCTTTCAGCGCTACTTCATGGCTTAAAGGAGTACACGAGCAACATCACTGCGGTGGTTACGGTTGCGGACGACGGTGGTTCAAGCGGCCGACTAAGGGAGGAGCTCGACGTTCTTCCTCCGGGGGACATAAGAAACTGCCTCGTGGCACTGGCCGATACCGAACCCCTTATGGAAAAACTCTTTCAATTCAGGTTTGCTGACGGAAAAGACCTCAATGGCCATAGTTTCGGCAACCTCTTCATAACAGCGCTTTCAAAAGTGACAGGAGACTTTGAAGAAGCTGTTAAAGCTTCCTCAAAGATACTTGCGATACGCGGAAATGTAATACCCGCCACTTTGAGCAAAATAGTTTTGAAGGCGCGATATAAAGACGGCACTGAAACCGAAGGCGAAAGTAAAATTCCCGAGAGCAAAAGCCCCATAGAGAGGGTCTACATAAAACCTGCTGATTCAAGGCCCACACTTGGGGCCTTGCAGGCCATACAAAAAGCACAGGCAATAATTCTTGGTCCCGGCAGTCTTTATACGAGCATCATGCCGAACCTCCTTATAGAAGGCATGCATGAGGCGATCAGGAAATCAAACGCGGTTAAGATTTACATATGCAATGTTATGACCCAAGCAGGCGAGACCAGCAACTATACTGCAAGCCGTCACGTAAAGACCATAATCGACCACACGGGAAGCGGTATTATTAATTTTTGCATAGTGAATACGGGAAAGGTGCCCTCAGAGCTTGTCGAAAAATATAAGGACGAAAACGCGCATCCGGTCGTCGTAGACAAAAATAAGTTTAGGGCCCTTAAGTGCACCGTGATCCAGGACAACGTGATCGATACGAAAGATTTCGTCAGGCACGATTCTCACAAGCTTGCCAAGACGATATTTGACCTCGTATCCTCGATAAAAAAATGAATAAAGAAAAAAGCATAAAATTTTTAATGGGAATGCATTGCCACCAACCCGTGGATAATTTCGGGCATGTTTTCGAGAAGGCATACACAAAATCCTACAAGCCTTTTCTGGATGTCCTGAAGCGGCATCCGGGTATAAAACTTTCGATTCACTACTCAGGATCGCTTCTTTCCTGGATCAAGGAAAGAAGCCCGGAGTTTTTAGACACGATAAGGGAATTTTCCGAGCGCGGACAGGTTGAAATACTTACGGGCGGCTACCACGAACCGATATTGACGATGATTCCGAAAGAAGACATTTTGGGGCAGATAAATAAACTCACCGGTTTTATAAAAGAAACATTTAAATGCGACCCGAAGGGACTGTGGCTTACCGAACGCGTGTGGGATCCGAAACTGGGCGACATATTTGGCAAAACCGGCATAAAATACACGATCGTGGACGATTTTCACCTCGAAAACACCGAACTGGGCGCCGGAGGGGTTTTTGGACGGTATACGATAAAGAAAAGCGGGAACCTTTCCGTCTTCCCCTCAATAAAAAAATTAAGATACATAATACCCTTCAGCAAGAGCCCGAAAGAAGCGGTGGATTACCTGGAAGGAATTGCCTCGAGCCCTAATGCGCGCTGTGTTGCGTTCGCTGACGACATGGAAAAATTTGGGCTCTGGCCGCATGCCCATAACTGGGTATATAGGAAAGGCTGGCTCGACAGCTTCTTCACCATGATCGAAAAAAGTAAATACATTGATACGATGACCTTTGGCGAGGCGGTTTCCGAAGTGCCTTCCTCGGGAGATATCGCGATGTCGCATTCGAGCTATGCCGAGATGATGCTCTGGTCGGGAGGAGATTTTGATAATTTCTTCAGTAAATATCCGGAGTCGGATTTCATGAGAAAGCGCATGCTTCATGTGAGTAACCGCCTTGACGAGGCGACGGAGAAGGATGAAGAAAAAACGAGAGCAGCGCGAGAGGAGCTGTATAAATCGCAGTCGAACTGCGCGTATTGGCACGGAATATTCGGAGGGGTTTATCTAAAATACTTGAGGCAGGGGATATATAAGCACCTCATAAAAGCGGAATCCCTGGTAGAAAAGTGTGCCTCTTCTGCCGCGCCGGAAGTAGAGATCCTGAAATTTCCCGGGAAGACAAGCGAAATACTTTGCGCAAAGAATAGATTCCTGAATATCTTCGTTGACCCCAGCTGCGCCGGAGCCATATTCGAGGTCGATTACAAGCCACGCGTCCATAACCTTTCAAACACGATGTCGCGGCGCGAAGAGCCCTATCACGCGCATATCGTAAACCGGAAAAACCCTCTTTCCATGCGTGCCATAAAAAGATGGGAAAACACGGACACCGAATCCATGGATCTTTATGAAGTGCTGGGCGTAAAGGAGTGGAATCTTAAAAAATGGCTTTTTTACGACCTTTATCCGAAGGTTTCGCTTATCCTGCACCTTTTGCCGGTAAAAACCTCTATAAAGGATTTCATTAGATCAAAGCATTGTGGCGAAGATAAGAATAATACTATTTTAGGCGACTACGCCTATACGACAGAAAAAACCGACAAAGCCATCTCGATAAAGCTCGAAAAGGAATGCATGGTGACTTTCGACAAGCTTTCCCGTAATATTTTATGTAGGAAGGAAGTCGTACTCACTGAAAAAAACGAGTTTTGCACCATCGTTGAAGCCGAAAACAAATCGGCCGAGGATATAAAGTTTTTACTGGCCATGGAATACAACTGGTCTATAGAGGATAAATCCTTCAAAAACCCGAGAAAATTAAAAAACGTAAAAAAACTTGTTTTAAGAGACAGGTATTGCGGTGCCACGGTAGAGCATGTTCTTGATAATGGTGTTTCCGCCTGGATTTTTCCTCTCTATACTCTCAATGAATCCGAAAATGGCATAGGAAAAAACTTTCAGGGCTCGTCACTGCTTTTTTATAAGAACGTTTCACTAAAGGCGAATTGCTCTGCCCGGATGGGCTGTGCCTTAAAGGTGTACAAATAACATGGTAGAAAGAAAAGCTATCATAAAAAATAAATCCGGCCTGCATGCGAGGCCCGCGGCACTCTTCGTTCAAATCGCGAATAAATATGACAGCGATATCAGCATTAAGAAGGGGAGCCAGAAAGTAAACGGAAAATCAATAATGGGAATAATGATGCTTGCCGCAGAAAAGGGAAGCCGCGTTGTGATAATAGCAGAGGGCCCTGACGCGAAAAACGCGGTGGATGAACTTGAGAAACTTCTTTTAAGCAATACCCTGGACGAATGGTATGACAAAGAAAAAAAGAAAAAGTAAGGTCAAGGAAATTATACTGAAGGGCATACCGGCGGCGCCCGGCGTTATTACGGGCAAGGCCTACCTTTTGTTCGACGAGGAATATCCCGTACCTCAGAGGAAAAAGGTAAGCGAGCATTTCATCGAAAAAGAAATCTTAAGGTTTAAGCAGGCGCTGGCAAAAGCGCGCTCCGAAATACTTTCCATACAGCACAGAATAGCCGAAGAAATGGGCATGGACAAGGCGCGCATATTCTGGGCGCATCTTATGGTCCTTGAGGACGAAATCCTGATAGGAGAGGTGATTGCAAACCTCCGGAAAGAAAAACTAACGGTTGAGTACATATTCTGGGAGGTCCTGGAAAAGTACGTAAAGGTTCTCTCAAAGAGCGAGGACGAGTACCTTCGCGAGAGGGTAAGCGATATAAATGACGTTGGCAAGCGCGTGTTGAATAACCTTGTCGGGACGAAGCAGAAAACGCTGGAAAACATAAAGGACAAGGTTATAGTCATAGCCTATGACCTGTCGCCTTCGGACACGGCCACTATGCACAGAAAAAACGTGATGGCATTTGCCACGGATATAGGCGGAAGGACCTCTCATACCGCCATCATGGCGAAGTCACTGGAAATACCAGCTGTTGTCGGATTGGAAAGTATTACTTCAAAAGCCGAAAACGGCTCAAAACTCATCGTGGATGGCAGTCGCGGCATAGTCATAGTAAACCCTAAGCCTGAAACCCTCAAGAAATACCGCCTCCAGAAAAAGCGTTTCGAGACATTTGAAAAACATCTTATCAAATTAAAGAATCTTCCCGCTGTAACCAGTGACGGAAAAAAAATAGCGCTCGCGGCGAACATAGAACTACCGAACGATGTCCCGAGCGTCCTGGCCCACGGGGCCAAGGGGATAGGGCTTTACAGGACGGAATACTTCTATATGAACCGAAAGGATCTACCTTCCGAGAAGGAGCAGTACGAGGCCTATAAAGTCGTAGCCGAAAGAATAGCGCCTCACCCGGTTGTCATAAGGACGCTTGATCTTGGCGGCGATAAATTCCTTTCCCAGTTTGAGCTCCCGCGTGAGATGAACCCATTTTTGGGGTGGAGAGCGATACGGTTTTGCCTGGCGCGCCCGGATATTTTTAAGGCACAGCTGCGCCCCATACTAAAGGCTTCCGTGCACGGAAATCTAAAGATAATGTATCCGATGATCTCCGGCATTGAGGAGCTCAGGCAGGCAAACGCGATCTTGAAAGACGTAAAAAAAGAACTGAAAAAGAAAAACATTCCCTTCGACAAAGAGATAGAGGTCGGAGCGATGATAGAAGTGCCATCAGCGGCTTTGACGAGCGACGTTCTGGCCAGAGAAGCTGATTTCTTCTCGATAGGCACAAACGACCTTATCCAGTATGCGTTGGCAGTAGACAGGGTAAACGAAAAAATCGCTTATTTATACGAACCAGCGCATCCTGCGGTACTAAGGCTTATTAAGACCATAATAGATAACGCACATAGGGAACGCATATGGGTCGGGATGTGCGGGGAAATGGCCGGCGACATAGTGCTTACCATGATACTTCTCGGGTTGGGGCTCGACGAGTTCAGCACCTCACCTATCATAGTTCCGGAGGTAAAACGGATAATTCGCTTGGTCCGCTATCAGGAAGCCCGCAAGATCGCTGAAAAAGCGCTTACCCTGTCAACAGGAAAGGAAGTCGAGGATTTTGCCAAGGCGAGACTTAAAAAACTTATTCCCGGTGTCATTCTAGAGAAAAGGAAAAAATAGAAAGGCTGAATATGAATCTTGATAATCTAAAAGATATAATGCGGTTGGATAGAGAAAATATGCTCAGATTGCTTGTGTCCTTTCCCGGCCAGTGCAGGGAAGCAATAAAAATAGGAGAACGTATAAACGTGCCCTTTTCCTATAGGAAGGGGTATGTAAATGTAATTTTTACGGGGTTAGGCGGTTCTGCTATAGGAGCGGATATTGTGTGCGGGATAACGGAAGAAGAAATCAAGGTTCCTATATTCGTCAACAGGAACTATACACTTCCTCACTTTACCGGAAAAAATTCCCTTGTCTTTGCCATAAGCTACTCCGGAAATACGGAAGAAACGCTTTCGGCTTACGCCGACGCGAAAAAAAGAGGTTCGAACATTATCGCTATAACCTCCGGCGGAAAATTAAAGGAATTGGCCGTTAAAAACAAGGATGTTCTCATTCTTATACCACAGGGATATCCGCCGCGAGCCGCTTTAGGGTATTCTTTTATACCGGCTATTTTTTCCCTGTCTAAACTCGGGCTCATAAAAGAAAAGAGAAATGATCTCCTTAAGACAACGGTTTTGCTGAAAGAGATGCAGGGGGATATGCTCGGGGCCCATGTGCACGGCCGCAAAAATATCGCCAAGGAAACAGCAAAAAAAATACACGGCTCTTTTCCTGTCATTTATGCCTCGAGCCGCATGGAAAGCGTCATGACCCGGTGGAAGGGGCAATTCGCGGAAAACGGAAAACATCTCTCTTCGGGGCACGTGTTCCCGGAGATGAACCACAACGAAATAGTCGGGTGGGTATATCCGAAAAACATTTTACGAAACTTTCTCGCGATAATATTGAGGGACAGATTTGATCACCCGAGGGTGCAAAAGCGCATGGATATAACTTATTCGATATTGAAAAAAGCGCAGTTTGAAGTAATCGAAATCGAAAGTAACGGTGCGAGCCTCATCGAGAGGATGCTGTCGCTTGTGGTAGTAGGAGATTTTATTTCTTTTTATCTTGCGATCCTTAACGGCATTGATCCGACTCCCGTGGAGCGAATTACCTATTTAAAAAAACAACTGGCTAAATAAGAAGAAAAGCGAGTAATTAGTAATTTGTAATTGGTAATTTGTGGGGATGAGGGGATTCGAGTAATTGGTAATTTGTAATTAGTAATTTATGGGGGCATGGATAAATTAGAAATTACTCCTGGAATTATGGTGATTACAAATTACTCGAGTTAAAGGTATGAAATGGTAACAATAATACTAGCGGCGGGATACGGCACAAGGCTGTATCCGCTTACGATCAACAAGCCGAAGGCTCTTCTCGAGGTAGGCGGCAAGACTATTCTCGACAGGCTTTTAGAAAAAATAACCCCTATAGAGAATAACAGGAAGATCTATATAGTCACGAATGAAAAATTCAACAAAGAATTTATTAACTGGACAAAATCGGCGGATTATGGCTGTGAAATAGAGGTTATAAATGATAAAACTCTTTCGAATGAGACGAGGCTTGGCGCGATAGGGGATATCGATCTTGCGCTCAAAAGCAAAAAAATAAAAGATGATCTTTTTATAACGGGTAGCGATAATTTATTTGATATGGATCTTGTGGATTTTGCTAATTTCGCTAATGCAAAAAGACCTTCAAGTTCTATGGTTTTTTTTGATGTAAAGGATATCAAGCTTGCGACTAAATACGGCATAGGTAATCTGGATAATGATTCAAGGGTGATAGGTTTTGAAGAAAAGCCTGTATCTCCGAAAAGCACTCTTGCCGCAACCGCTCTTTATTTTATTCCGAAAGAAAAACTCGGGAAGGTGTTTGAGTATATGGATACTGATCTATCAAAGGACGCTCCCGGAAATCTTCTTTTATGGCTGGCAAAAGAAGATAAGGTATATGGCTACGTTTTGAAAAAAGCATGGTATGACATTGGGGACATGGAGTCTCTGAAGAAAGCAAATGATAAATTTACAAAGAGAGAGGAAGGAAAATGATAAGGAAAAGAAATTATCTTCTAACATCAGAAAGCGTTACTGAGGGGCACCCGGATAAAGTTTGTGACCAGATTTCAGATAGCATTCTGGATGCGATTTTGGGTCAGGATCCGATGGGTAGAGTTGCTTGTGAAGCAATGGTTACTACGGGACTTGCAATGGTAGCCGGCGAGATAACAACCAATTGTTATGTTCCGATACCCAAGATCATACGAAGCACCATTAGGGATATAGGGTACACTGATCCGCATTACGGATTTGACTATCTTACCTGCGGTGTCGTAACCTCTGTGCAAGAGCAGTCTCCGGATATATCTATGGGAGTTGACAAGGGAGGCGCCGGTGATCAGGGGATGATGTTTGGCTATGCCAGCGATGAAACAAAAGAGCTCATGCCTATGCCTATAGCGTTAGCGCATAAGCTTTCAAGAAGGCTTTCAGATATCAGAAAGAGAAAAATAGTAAACTATCTAAGGCCTGATGGTAAAACCCAGGTTACGGTTGAATACGTAAATGGTTCGCCGCACAAAGTTAAAGCTATAGTAGTAAGCGCGCACCACGATAAAAAGGCAAAAACAAAAGATATAAAACATGACATGCAAAAGCTTGTCATAGATAAGATAATACCTAAACATCTATTGGCGAAGGATGTAAAAATTTATGTAAATCCTACGGGTAGATTTGAAGTAGGCGGCCCTGTTGCTGATACAGGTGTTACGGGTAGGAAGATAATAGTGGATACTTATGGCGGAGTTGGCTCGCACGGCGGCGGAGCTTTTTCAGGAAAAGATCCGTCAAAAGTTGACAGATCCGCTTCGTACATGGCCCGATATGTCGCGAAAAATATCGTAGCTGCAGAACTTGCCAAGAGATGCGAGATACAACTGGCATATGCCATAGGTATTGCAGAACCGGTAAGCGTGATGGTAAATACATTTGGCACCGGGCACGTCGCAGAAGAAAAACTCGTGAAAGCGGTAAGAAAGGTATTTGACCTTACGCCTTACGCGATAATAAGAAATCTAAAATTAAGAAAGCCCATTTATAAAAAAACAGCAGCTTATGGGCATTTTGGCAGAGAAGAAGAAGGTTTTACATGGGAGGAAATAGATAAAGTAAATGCTTTGAGGAAGGAAGTTTAACAAAATGAAATATGATGTAAAAGATATCAACTTGGCAAAAAAAGGGGGTTTGCGCATAGAATGGGCAAAGGAATACATGCCTGTCATGCGCCTTACGGAAGAAAAATTTAAAAAAGAGAAACCTTTTAAAGGTATGGCGATCTCTTGCTGTCTCCATGTAACGACGGAAACAGCCGCTCTCGCAACCTGCTTAAAAGCCGGGGGCGCAAAAGTTTTTTTATGCGCTTCGAACCCGCTTAGCACGCAGGATGACGTGGCCGCTTCGCTTGTCAAGGAACACAAGATAAGTGTGTTTGCAATAAAAGGTGAGGATAAAAAAACATACTATAAACACTTAAACATGGTTCTTGACGAGAAACCGTGCGTAACGATAGATGACGGAGCGGACCTTGTTTCTGTTATTCATTCAAAAAGGCGCAATCTCCTGAGTGATATAGTGGGCGGAACAGAAGAGACGACCACAGGCGTCATAAGGTTGAGGAGCCTTGAAAAAGCCGGCAAGCTTATGTACCCGATAATATCGGTAAATGATGCCGATACCAAGCACCTTTTTGACAATAGGTACGGGACAGGTCAATCAACCATTGACGGTGTTATCCGGGCGACAAACAGACTAATAGCCGGTTCGAGTTTTGTCGTATGCGGTTACGGATGGTGCGGCAGAGGCGTGGCGATGCGCGCGCGCGGTCTGGGAGCAAACATTACTGTTTGTGAGGTAGAACCTGTAAAAGCCCTAGAGGCTGTTATGGACGGATATACAGTTGTGTCTCTAAAGCAAGCGGCAAAATATGGCGATATTTTTATTACGGCTACGGGGGATATAAACGTTTTGGACAGGGAACATTTTAAGCTGATGAAAGACGGCGTTATAATCGCTAACACAGGTCACTTTAATGTCGAAATAAACATACCGATTCTTAAGAAGATGTCTAAAAAGGTACGAATAGTAAGAGAATTTGTACAGGAGTTTACTCTTAGAAACGGAAAAAGAATAAATCTTTTAGCTGAAGGCAGGCTTGTAAATCTTGCCGCCGCAGAAGGCCACCCGGCGCATGTTATGGATATGAGCTTTGCAAACCAGGCTCTTTCCGCGCTATTTGTTGTGCAAAACAAGGAAAAACTCGACAGAAAAGTATACAGCGTGCCCGAGGAGATAGATAAAGAAATAGCCAGGCTTAAATTGAAATCTATGGGCATTAAGATAGATACGCTTACAAGAGAACAGGAAGAATACCTTCGTAGCTGGGAGATGGGGACGTGAAGAGCGCTAATCGCATAAAACGTATAGGCATTCTTACTTCCGGCGGGGATGCGCCCGGAATGAATGCCGCCATAAGAAGCACTGTACGCTCGGCTATCCACCATGGCTTTAAGGTCAAGGGCATACTTCGCGGATACGAAGGACTGATAAACGACGAAGTAATTGACATGAATGCCAGAAGCGTTAGTAATATTTTGACGCGTGGCGGAACAATGCTCAAAACCGCCCGTTCATCGGAATTCATGACAAAAAAAGGCCGGAAAAAAGCATATGAAACAGTGAAAAAAAATGATATTGACGGATTAATCATAATAGGGGGGAACGGTTCTTTTCAGGGGGCGCATGTTTTCTGGAAGGAATTCAGGGTTCCAAGCATAGGCGTTCCGGCCACGATTGATAATGATATATCAGGCTCTGATTACACGATAGGCGCACACACGGCCGTTAATACGGCTCTCGACGCGATAGATAAGATAAGAGACACCGTTACCAGCATGGAGAGGATTTACGTCATTGAGGTAATGGGCCGCGAAGATCCTTTTATCGCAACGCGCGTGGGACTTGCAGGCGGAGCCGAAGAAGTCATATTTCCGCATAGCCTGTATTCGCCGAAAAGGATTTGCTCCGAGATAATAAAAGGAAGAAAAAAAGGAAAAATAAGCTGGATTATTGTTGTTTCCGAAGGGAGCGCGAAGGCTCAGGACGTCGCGGATATAATAAAAAAGAAAACAAAGTTTTCCGTTCGGGCGCTTGTCCTCGGACACATACAGAGAGGCGGTTCCCCCGAAGCGTTTGATAGAATTCTTGCCTCGATTCTCGGAGCCAGTGCCGTAGATGCGATCGCTGTCGGTCGCACAGACGCCATGGTAGGGTTCGTTTCGCAGGAAATCAAAGTCACATCTTACGCCAAGGCGGTCATGCGTGATGCGGCAAAGGCCCGCGGAGATAGGTACCTCTATCGCCTCACGAAAATACTCGCCAAGTAAATCCGAACAAAAAAAGGAGTATACAATGAAAGACATTTCAAAGATAGCGAATGAATTGGCCTTAGCAAAAACCAAAGATGAGAAGAAAAAATTAGCCCGGGTTATCCTGGAAGAAGCGTACGAAAAAAAGGTGTACCCCTGGAGTATAAACGATTTTTATATGGCGCGGGCGAAAGACCGTTTTGGCGGCTTTACAGTGCCGGCGATAAACCTAAGGACAATGACGTATGAATTGGCGCGCGCCATATTCAGGGCTGCGGGGGCGATAAATGCAGGGGCATTCATTTTTGAAATCGCTAAATCTGAAATGGGTTATACCGATCAGATACCGTCTGAATACGTCTCCATGTGTCTGGCGGCCGCGATAGCGGAAAACTATCAGGGGCCGGTGTTCATCCAGGGAGACCACATCCAGCTCAAGGCAAAAAACTACAATGAAAATCCCGGAAAAGAGATAGAAGGAATAAAGCTTCTAATAAAGGAAGCGGTGAGGGCAGGTTTTTACAATATAGACATAGACTCCTCGACGCTCGTTGATCTTTCTCAAGCGAGCGCCAAGGCCGAGCAGCTGCATAATTACAAAGTTTGCGCCGAGCTTACGAATTTTATCCGTTCCATACAGCCCGGAGAACTCAATGTTTCCGTAGGAGGAGAAATAGGAGAAGTTGGAAAAAAGAATTCTACCCCTCTCGAACTTCGCGCTTTTATGCAAGGGTACGCTGAGCTCCTGAAAAAAGGAAATATAGGAATAAGCAAAATAAGCATACAAACCGGAACCTCGCACGGCGGGGTTGTCATGCCGGACGGTACGGTAGCTAAGGTTAAGGTGGATTTCGAGACGCTAAAAAATCTTTCACTTCTTGCGAGAGACGAGTTTGGCATGGCGGGCGCAGTGCAACACGGCGCGTCGACCCTACCAAGCGACGCGTTCGGTAAGTTTCCGGAAGTTGAAACAGCCGAAATACACCTCGCGACACAGTTCCAGAATATGGTTTATGACAGCCCGCATTTTCCTAAGAAGCTGCGGGATAAAATCTATAACTGGATAAAAGAAAATCTCACTTCTGAAAAGAAGGAAAAGGATACAGAAGAACAGTTCATGTATAGGGCAAGAAAGAAGGCGCTCGGGCCGTTTAAGAAAGAGATCTTGGGCCTTGAGCCCGGCGTCAAAAAGGCAATAGTTGAAGAAGTTGAAAAGGAATTCCGGTTTCTTTTTGGAAAGCTCAATATAAAGGACACAAAAGATCTTGTCTCCAAGTACGTAAGCCCGGGCCCCATAAAGGCTAGAATAGCCGATGACAACACCCACGTAGAAATGGACGGCGAGGGAGACGACTAAAATCAGCTTTAAGCTATAAGCTTTAAGCCCTAAGCACGAGGCTTACAGCTTACAGCTTACAGCTTACAGCTTACTATGCATATAATAAGAAATTACATACTTAAAGAATTAATCGGGCCGTTTCTTCTCTCGCTACTCGTATCTACCATGATACTCGCTGCGGGAAATATGATGCAGGTTGCCGATCTTATTATAAATAAAGGCGTAGATGTTATCTACGTATTCAGGCTATTTGTTCTAATGATGCCGTGGCTTCTTACATTCACCATACCAATTTCGGTTCTTTCGGCAACACTTCTTGCCTATGGGAGGCTCGCCAGCGACAATGAGATCATAGCGCTTAAGGCAAGCGGGATGAGCCTTTACAGAATAGGTGCGCCGGCTCTCATAGCCGGCCTCATAATGAGCCTTTTTTGCGTTCCGCTTAACGACAAGGTTCTGCCGGAATCAGGATACGGGGCGCGCTGTCTCATAAAGGAGATAGGCATAAGGAATCCGATCGCAATGCTTGAGCCGGGCGTGTTTATAAAGGGATTCCAGGATTACATAATTTTTGTCTACAACATAAAGGGGAATAAGCTAAAAAACATAAGGATATACCAGCCCCAGGCTGGTAAGCCCACAAGAACCATCGTTGCCAGGGAGGGCGAGGTCATACCTATTCCTGAGCAAAATATTGTCAAGCTCAAGCTGCGCTACGGAAGCGCTGATGAGGCGCTCCCGCAGGACCCGGATAATTTTTACAAGGTAGTGTTTGATACCTATTATATGACACTTAATCTTAAGGATGCCATGGCCAACGAGAACATAGAGAAAAAGCCGAGAGAGATGAGTATAGCTAAGCTTCGCAGTGAGATCAAAAAAATGGACAAAAAAAACGTAAACACGGTACCGTTATACATAGAGATACACAACAAGCTTGCGCTTGCTTTCTCGAATTTTATTTTTGTGTTAATAGGAATACCCATCGCCATAAGAACACACAGGCGCGAAAAATCAATAAATTTCGGGTTCACAATGGTTCTTTTCCTCGTGTACTGGGGCATTATGCTGGTAGGCGTGGCGTGTTCGATACGCAATATCGTTCCTCCGTGGCTCGGTATATGGATGGCGAACATACTACTTTTTATCGTAGGGGTTTTTCTTTTTCTTAGGATGGCCAGGAAATAAAAATGGTTATACTCGATAGGTATTTTTTCAAAGGGTTTATATCGACATTTCTTTTTTGCCTTTTTCTTCTCTGGAGCCTGTTCATACTGGGCGACATATTCGGTTTTTTAGACGAGATACTAAGAGAAAGAATACCGGTAGCGAGCCTGATAAGGTTTTATACGTATCTTACGCCTTTTATAGTTACGCAAATAGCTCCAATTTCAACGCTCATCGCGTGCGTATATCTTCTGGGAAATTTGAATAAGCACAGCGAGATCACTGCCATACGCGCTAGCGGCATAAGCATATGGAGGGCGCTCCGTCCGATTCTCGCGGCGGCTTTTATAATAAGCATTTTTGTTTTTATCGTAAACGATAAATTATTGCCGCCCGCAATGAGACTGGCCAACAGGATCCGATATGAAAAGCTCGATGTCGGCAAGAGGGGCAAGGCCCAGTCGATCAAAGTAGAGAATGTGGCTATTTACGGATATGGCAACAGAATCATTTTCGCCAGAAAATTTGACATAAAGCAAAACGTACTCGAGGACACGATCATACACCGGCACGATGCGCAGCACGACCTGATACTTCGCACTTCCGCGAAAAAAGTATACTGGAAAGATAACGCCTGGCACGGAGAGCAAGTGGTTGCCTATCGCATGGACTCGGCGGGTGAGTTCGTAGGAGAGCCGGTAATCTCCGATGAGGCAAAGATAGATATCATAGAGACGCCGACGGATTTTATAAACAATCAGTGGAAGCCCGAATACATGAGCTACACGCAGCTTAAAAAATACATAAGGATATTCGCAATGGGAGGGCAAAAATCCTACAGAAGGCTCCTGGTAGATCTCCATTATAAGCTCGCGTTTCCTTTTACGTGCATGGTAACGATACTTATAAGCGCGCCTTTTGCGTTATCAACGAAAAGAGGAGGAGCCCTTCTGGGTATGGCAACAGGAATTGTCATAGCGCTTCTATATATTCCCGTTATGGCCGTGGGCCTTGCCCTCGGAAAGGGTGGGATGCTGCCGCCTGTTTTAGGCGCGTGGTTTAGCAATATTTTGTTTGGCGGTGCAGGGATCTATCTTTTGAGCAAGTTTTAAGGGATAAGAAGGGAATTTAAAAAATGAGAAAATTTTGGAAAATAGCGTTTTTCATATTTATAGCGCTTAACGTTTATTCCGTAATACCTATTATATCATTTTACCTTGGGCGCGCGCCTATCCGTGTTACCGTAAATGAAGAGGTCGTAGAAAAACTTAGAGAAAACAAAGACCCCTACTTCAGCTTTATAGTTACGAGCGATACGGCAAGCGGCCTTTTTCTTAACGAGGCCTCGACCCTTAAAATCATATCCGGCATAAACAGAGAAGACAGGTTCAAGAAGGTCCCGATAGATTTTGTCATGAACATAGGCGACGTTACCTTCCGCGGAAAAGAGGCGCATTACAGGAACTACCTCAAAATGAAAGAGAGGATAAAATTTCCGGTTCTTGACGCCATAGGAAATCACGACGACGACCTGGATGACGGCGCGCGGGGCGAGGCGCTTTTTAATCATTTTTGCGGGAAGGCCGAATATGCTTTTCCCGACCGAAACTCATATTTTATCGTACTCGACGATAAAAGAGGAGATTTTACGGAAAGACAGTTTGTTTCTTTTGAAAAAGAACTCCAAAAAGGGAAAAACTATGGCCACATTTTTGTTTTTATGCACAAGCCGCCGTTTAACCCATTTTGCGAATCCTGGTACCGCGTCGAAACAAATCCCTGGTCAAGGCGTTTCATGGAGCTTTGCGATAAATACGGGGTAGATATAGTTTTTGCGGGCCACGAGGAAGGCCATAGAATAGCTAAATTCGGTTCCGTTACTTATATGATTACAGGTGGAGGCGGAACGCTTTTGATACAACCCTCTTCTAACGGAGGGTTCCTAAACTATATCGTGGTAAAGGTAAACGGAGACTACGTAGATTACGAGGTAAGAAAAGTAAACCCGCCTATCTGGGAGTTCTTTGCTTATTACATGTGGAAGCACCTGGCGTATTTTTTTAGAGGTTGGTTCAACTAACGCGCAATCGCAAAAGAAAATACTTGATCTGCCCGCGCCTCCCGTAAAGCCTTCGCGCACTCGTTCGCGGTCGATCCCGTCGTGTAGACATCGTCTATAAGAAGAATTTTTTTGCCGCAAAAAGCGGTTTTTTCCACCGCCAGAAAGCTGTTCCTTACATTCGCTAGGCGTTTTTCCTTGTCGAGCTCGCTCTGCGGACGGGTCCAGCGTATTTTCTTAAGATTTCTTGAATCGAGCGGGATGGACATTTCCTGCGATATGGCGCGCGCGAGAAGGTCAGTGTGTGAGTAGCTTTTCTCCCTTCTTTTCACCCGATGCGCCGGCACGGGCACGAGAAGGTCTATATCTTTATCTAACCTGTTTTTCCTTATAAAATTTACCGCGATATCCCGGAATATATCGACTAACCCCGCGTATCCGCTATATTTAAAAAGATGTACGCATTCTTTGATGGTTTCCTTATAGCGGCACGCAAACCACGCCCCGTCGAGATATGCGGTTCTTTGAGGTTCTGCAAGATAGGGTAACCTGTGGATTTTATCGAGGCAGTCATCGCAGAGGCCGTACTTCCCGCGGCACGGTTCCTTACACACGTAGCATACCGGTGGCAGCACTACGTCGAGCATCGCGCGGAATATCTTTGAGGTTTTTTCGAGCACTCCCTGCATAACGCTCTATCGTATCATGCTCGTTTGGGCTTGTCAATATGTCTGCAGACGTTAGATTCGTTGGGTTGCGGTTGCGTCGCGCGAAACGGTTGCGTTGATAGGGTGCGTCTGATATCCACGCCACCGCTCGACGCACGACATTTCGCACGACGCTACCGCAACCGCCTGACGCAAGACGGGTTAAAGATATTGTTTTTACTTGAAGTAAGGCTAACCCTATGATATAGTGTCACCGATATGGGCATAGCAAAAAGAAGGCAACTTCTATATAAAAAAAAGGTAAAACGGAAAAAGCGAAGACTGCGCCTTGTGAAGAAGGGCAAAAATCCCGACGAGCATTTCAAAAGCGGCATTTATATCGGCCGGGGATAAAGCCGAGATGGCAAAAAAGGGGCTCGTCTACGTCATACAGAAACACGACGCCTCACACCTTCATTATGACCTTCGGCTCGAGATGGGCGGCGTTCTAAAAAGTTGGGCCATCCCTAAAGAACCCGTTTTTAAGAAGGGCATAAAGCGTCTTGCGATCAGCGTAGAGGATCACCCGCTTGGTTACGAAAAATTCGAAGGCACGATTCCTAAGGGTCAATACGGCGCGGGCACGGTCAAAATTTGGGACCGGGGACATTGTGAATTTCTTGAGCGAAAACCGGACACACTTGTTCTTGATATTAGCGGGACAAAATTAAAAGGCGTCTACATTCTAACAAAGCTTAAACCAAAACCCGGCGGAAAGACAGACAAAAACTGGCTGTTTTTTAAAAAGCAAAATTGAAGTTTATTTCAAAAATAACAAAAATCATTTCCGTCTTCTTCTTTCTTTATCTATTCCTCGTCAGCATAAGCTTGATGAGCCATGCCTTTAAGGGGTTTGGCGCGGGCTTTGCGGAGAGCCTTATAACCACGACATCCAATCCTTTTATAGGGCTATTTATAGGAATACTGGCGACCAGCATTATACAGAGCTCCTCTACAACCACTTCCATGGTTGTTGCTTTTGTCGCTGCCGGGATGCTTTCAGTAAGAGGGGCCATTCCCATTGTGATGGGGGCCAACATAGGAACTACAGTTACAAATACGCTAGTAGCGATGGGCCACATAACGCGGAAAGAGGAATTCAAACGGGCACTCTCAGGCTCCACAATTCACGATTTTTTTAATATACTTACAGTTATAATTCTTTTTCCGCTTGAGATGAAGACACACTATCTCGAAAAGGCCGGCACGTATTTATCATCTCTTTTCTGCGACGTGGGGTGCATTAAATTCACAAGCCCCATAAAGTTTATAGTCAAACCCGCTGTAGAAGGCGTAGATAAGGTTTTAAGCTACCTTCCCGTCCCAGATGTGGCGCTCGGCATCATGGCTCTCCTTATAGCTTTGGCGCTTCTTTTCTTTTCGCTTTACAACATAGCAAAAATCATGCGCTTACTTGTCATAAAAAAGGCTGACATGGTCTTTAACAATGTGATAGGGAAAAATGTGCTTCTTTCAATGTTTATGGGGATGCTTTTTACGGCTATCGTGCAGTCAAGTTCCATAACTACTTCCATATTGGTTCCTCTTGTGGCTGCCGGGGTGCTTCAAATAGAGCAGTCTTTTCCGATAGTTCTCGGCGCTAATGTGGGAACCACAGTTACAGCCATACTTGCTTCGTTTACCGGCAACATAGCCGGAATAACTATTGCATTTGTGCACCTTGTTTTTAACATTACCGGTATATTAATTATTTACCCGATCCGGTTTATGCGAAATATTCCGATCAAACTGGCGCGTCTTGTAGCAGAAAAAAGCGCGAAATTCAAGGGATACGCAATAGTGTATGTGCTGGGAACATTTTATCTTTTACCCTTAGGCTTAATAGCTTTATCTAAAGTATTTAAATGGTAAAAAAAGAGGTGAATCATGTTTAAGAATTTTATGGCGCTCTGGAAAGGCAAAGATTTTTTGACCGAGGTGCTCGAGGATTTTAAAAAAATGCTCAATGACTCAAAGTGCATGTTTAACTCAGTTATAGCCGGCCTCATAGAGGGGAAAACGCCG
>JADHYM010000020.1 GCA_016782445.1 Candidatus Omnitrophota bacterium
ACCCGGAACCTTCTTTTTTTAGTTATCGCCTCCAGGATACCCGCTCGCAGCCTTTTACTCGATAATCGAGAATAAAGAGGGTTGCGGGTATTGCTGAAGCGGCTTTAAAAATCGCGAATACAATCGCGCCATTTCGTTGCGCAATCTTTTGTGCAGTAGGGCATGAGCGATTTTTATAGAGCGAAGCGAGGGGCGCGTATCCCCGAGCGAGCGTCCGCCAGAAGCAATGCCCGTAACCCTCTTATTATCATGTCGCCACAAAAAAAGCCTTCGAGTTTTTAGCTCGAAGGCTTTGAGATAAATGACTTTTCGGACGATGCTACATGTTTGTTCGGCGACGGAAGAAGCCCTTGACCTGCTTCAGAAACCCTTTCTTATCTTGAACCTTTCGCATCTCGTCCCTAGCCTTTTCCCTCTTGATGTCTTCGGCGGTCCTTTCTTCTTTGACCTTTGGCTTTATTTCCGGAGTGGCACGTGAAGGCACTTTTGCTTTTGGCTTTTCCGGCTCCGGCTTTTTGAGCTCGGGTTTTTGGGCTTTTGTCGTCTTTTTTTCTTTTTTAGGCTTTACTTCTTCGGATTTTTTCGTAAGCTCCAGGAATACCATGTTCGCGCCGTCGCCTTTTCTGAAATCAAAAGGTATAATGCGCGTGTAACCGCCCTTTATGCCGGAAAAGCGCGGCGCTATTTCTTTAAAAAGTTTGGATACAAGGGCCTTGTCCCGTAGAAACGAAAAAATCTTACGCCTGGTTGCCAATGTGTCCTCGCGCGCCGCGGTTATAAGGCGTTCCACTATTCTTTTTGTTACTTTGGCCCTTACGCGGGTCGTGCGGATTCTCTGATGAATAAGCACTGCCTTTGCCATACCCCTAAGGGTTTCTTTTCTGTGACCTTGCTGTCTCCCAAACTTTGTTCTAAGCTTTCTGTGCCGCATAATTACTTTTCTTTCTTCTTTTCCTGGCCTTCTGCTTTCATTCCGAGATGTATGCCCATGTCGTTTAGGATCTTGCCGATTTCGCTTAAGGACTTTTTGCCGAAATTCCTGTATTTCAACATTTCCATCTCGGACTTCCTTACGAGGTCCCCTATCGTCTTTATCTTGGCTTCCCTTAAGCAATTAGAGCTTCGTACGGAAAGCTCAAGTTCGGTTATAGGCATGTTCATTTTATCCGTCAGCTCTTTCTGTTCTGTGGTCTCTTCTACCTCTACAATGTCCTCCGGAAGCTTTCCGAATTCCACGAAAATGTCGAGGTGTCTCTGTAAGATGTTTGACGCGTAAAGAAGAGCTTCTTTTGGGTCGATGCTTCCGTTGGTCCAGATTTCAAGAATAAGTTTATCGTAATCCGTCATCTGACCCACGCGCGTATTTTCGACGAAAAAATTAACGCGTTTTACCGGAGAAAAAACAGCATCTATGGGTATTACGCCTATCGCTTGGTCTTCCTTTTTACTTCTTTCGGCCGGTACATAGCCGCGGCCGCGGGAAATCTCTAGCTCCATCTCGAGCTTTATTTTTTTTGCCAGCGTAGCTATTTTGAGGTTCGGATTCATCATTTCTACTGTTTCGTCCGTTTTGAAATCCTTCGCCAGTATGTCGCCTTTTTTGTCGATTTTCAAGAACACAGGCTTCGGTTGCTTAAAGTGCGACCGCAATATGAGTTTTTTAAGATTTAGAATCATCTGCGGGATATCTTCCACGACGCCTTTCAGGGTGGAAAATTCGTGTTGCACCCCGGCAATTTTTACGGAAATAACCGCCGTGCCTTCTATGGAAGACATAAGGACCCTGCGCAAGGAATTTCCAAGCGTGGTGGCGTAGCCCCTTTCAAACGGCTCGGCGACGAATTTGCCGTAGGTCTTGGTAAGCGTGGATTCATCGCACGCCAGTTTTTTCGGCATCTCGAAATTTCTGAGCTTCACTCCCATATACGAACCTCCATTTTATTTAGAGTACAATTCTACGATCAGCTGCTCCTGAATCGAGAAATCAATATCTTCCCTGCCGGGCAGGCGTTTGATCAGCGCTTTTAGCGCTTCTTTTTCCGGCTCCAGCCACTTAGGGATAATGCGGTCCTTCAACTCCTTGCGTATCGAAGAGGCAACTTTTACCCGGTTTTCCTTGCCTTTTACCTCTACCATGTCGCCTTCCCGCACTAGATAGGAAGGGATGTTGACTTTTTTTGCGTTGACGTAGACGGTGTTATGTCTTGTAAGCTGCCTGGCCTGGGCGCGCGAAAACGCGAACCCGAGCCTGAAGATAACATTGTCGAGACGTCTTTCGAGAAGTCCGAGAAGCACCTCGCCCGTTACCCCCTTTGAGCGTTCTGCTATCTTGAAATAGTTATTGAACTGTCTTTCGAGAATTCCGTAAATTCTTTTTGCTTTCTGCTTCTCTCTAAGCTGTAGCCCGTAGTTGGAATCCTTTCTTCTTCTTTTTCCGTGTTGCCCGGGTGGAAACGCGCGCCTTGCCACTGAGCATTTCTCCGTCGAGCATTTCTGTCCCTTTAGAAAAAGTTTCTCTCCGTATGCTCTGCAAAGCTTGCATTTTGAACCGATTATACGCGCCATATTACACCCTTCTCCTTTTAGGCGGCCTGCAGCCGTTATGCGGTATAGGCGTTACATCCTTGATTGACCGTACAGCCAGGCCCCCCGCCTGTAAGCTTCGTATGGCACTCTCCCGACCCGAGCCGGGCCCCTTGACAAGAACATCCACCTCTTTAACGCCGGCATCCCTTGCTTTTTTAGCCGCGCCTTCGGCCGCGATTCCGGCGGCAAACGGGGTCGATTTTTTCGAGCCGCTATATCCCGCCGTTCCCGTTGAGCCCCAACATATCGTGTCGCCCGCGGGATCGGTTATGGTAATGATTGTATTGTTGAATGTCGCCAGAATATGCGCGATACCCTTCGGAACGTTCCTGACAATCTTTTTTTTCGTTTTAGTCTTTTTCTTTTTTTGCATGATGCCTTTTCCTCAAACTCCTAAGTTATTTTGTCTCGCCCGCGCCGGCCGCAGGCCTTGTTTTCTTTTCCCTTGCGACACCTACGGTCTTTCGCGGACCTTTTCGCGTTCGCGCGTTAGTTTTCGTCCGCTGTCCGCGAACAGGCAGACTTCTTCTGTGTCTTAGGCCCTTTTGGGCTCCTATATCGCTTAGGCGTTTAATGTTTGCGGCCACCTCGCGCCTTAAATCACCTTCAACCTTGTAGTGCTTCTGTATGGTAGTTGTTATGCGCGAGACTTCGTCATCGGTAAGTTCCTTTGCGCGCTTGTCCGGACTTACTCCGGCCTCTTCAAGGATCTTGTTTGAACGCATTCTTCCTATACCGAAAATATAAGTTAGCGCTATCTCCGTTCTTTTTTCTTTTGGAACATCTACGCCTATTATTCGTGGCATTTGACAATTCTCCTTATCTTTTTATCCCTGCCGCTGTTTATGTTTCGGATCCGAACAGATCACCCTTACAACGCTTTTGCGCCGTATGATCTTGCATTTTGAGCATATTTTTTTTACACTTGACCTTACCTTCATGCCTATTTCTCCCGTCTGGTTATCCTGCCGCGTGAAAGATCGTACGGCGAAAGTTCAACCGTGACTTTATCCCCCGGCAATATGCGTATAAAATGCATTCGCATCTTTCCTGATATGTGCGCGAGAACCTTGTGCTGATTCTCAAGCTCGACTCTAAACATCGCGTTCGGAAGTGTCTCGAGCACCGTTCCTTCTACTACGATTCCTTCTTCTTTCGGACTCATGTAACGATTTCCGCTTTTTTACCGTTTACGATTACGGTATGCTCAAAATGGGCGGAAAGCGATTTATCTTTTGTCACCGCTGTCCAGCCGTCTTCAAGAATATCTACCTCATATCCCCCTATATTAACCATTGGCTCAATGGCCAATGCCATGCCGTCTTCAAGAACGCATCCCTTATGCGGAGGTCCGAAATTCGGTATTTCGGGTTTTGTGTGAATCTGACTCCCTATGCCATGCCCTACAAATATTCTTACGACGCTGTAGCCGTTTGACTCCACGAAGGTTTGTATCTCATGCGAGATGTCGGATACATGATTTCCGGCGCAGGCCTTTTCTATGCCGCGGTAAAGGGCATTTTCAGTGACCGTCAAGAGCTTCTCGGCATCCGACTTTGCATTTCCGACGAGAAAAGTCTTGGCCGCATCGGCGTAATAACCGTCGCATCCGACGCCTATATCAATGCTAACTATATCCCCGGCTGCTATCATCTCCGTCTCACTCGGTATGCCGTGCACCACTACGTTGTTGCGCGAAACGCATATGCTCGCAGGATATCCCTTATATCCAAGGAATGCCGGCCTCGCTTTGTTAGAAACAATAAAAGCGTTCGCGGTTTCATCCAGTGATTTAGTGCTTACACCCTCCTGTACATCTTTGGCCAGGACGTCAAAACACCTTTTCACTACTTCTCCCGCTTTTCGCATTAGTTTTTTTTCGCGTTTTGTTAAAATTTTTGCCATTTACTTTTTTTCGGAAAAAAATTTCCGTATGTTTTGGAAAAGCTCTTTCACGTCCAGGTCGCCGTTCACTTCTTCCAGGGTTCCTTCTTTTTTATAATAGCCTATCAGTGGTCCTGTTTCGCTTTCATAGACGCGAAGCCTGTTGTTTATGGTGGCCTCAGTGTCATCGTTTCTCTGAATCAGGGCGCCATCGCAGTAATCGCATATGCCCTGACGCTTGGGTGGCATGTTTACGAGGTGAAAGTTCGCTCCGCACACTTTACACACGCGCCTCCCTGAAAGGCGCTTTACCGATACGGACGGAGAAGTCTTAAAATAAAGAACCTTGTCGACGCTTCGTTTCATCTCTCCGAGAGCCTTATCAAGCTCTTCGGCCTGTCGCTCTGTCCGCGGGAAACCATCTAATAAAAATCCTTTTTTTCCGTCATCCTTTGATATCCGTTCCTTCACAAGGTCTATAACAATTAAATCCGGCACAAGCTCGCCTCTCGTCATATAAGATTTTGCCTTTTTGCCTATTTCGGTCCCGTTTTTTACGGCGCTTCGCAGTATATCACCGGTAGACACGTGTAGTAACCCGAACTTTTCCTCAAGCACCTTTGCCTGCGTTCCTTTTCCGGCGCCCGGCGGCCCCAGCAGCACGACGTTCATCGTCTCCCCTTTATTCTTCCCTTCTTCATAAAACCCTCGTAATGCCTTACCAGAAGGTGCGATTCGATTACTCTCATTGTGTCAAGCATGACACCGACTATAATAAGAAGTCCCGTTCCGCCAAAAAAACTGGCTACGAGATACGGTATTTTAAGCCCGCGCGATATTAACGTGGGTAAAACCGCGATTATCGCCAAAAATATCGCGCCCGGAAGCGTTATGCGCGTCATTATGTAATCGAGATATTCGGCCGTCTGCTTTCCTGGGCGTATGCCGGGAACGAAACCCCCAAACCTTTTCATGTTGTTTGAAATGTCGATCGGATTAAAAGTAATAGCCGTGTAAAAATAGCAGAAGAAAATAATTAAACCCGCGTATAAAAGGTTGTAGACGACGTTTTCGCGCGTCAGCATCGTAGCGATATTTTGTATTGCCTGGCTTGGCACCAGGCCCGCTATTGTCGCGGGAAAAAGAATTATGCTCTGCGCAAAAATTATCGGTATTACGCCCGCCTGGTTTACTCTTAAAGGGATATAAGTGCTCTGGCCGCCGTAAATTTTTCTTCCGACGATCCTTTTTGCATATTGTATGGGTATTTTTCGCTGCCCCTGGGTTATTGCAACGACCGCGACAATTACACCTACAAGCATAAATGCCATGAGAACCAGAGTAAATGGATCTAGTTGGGCCCCTTCTCCTGATACAGTAACAAGCTGGACAAGCTGGGCTATCGCAGCGGGTATTCTTGAGATAATTCCGGCCGAGATTATAAGTGAAATCCCGTTACCTATGCCGTATTCCTGTATCTGTTCTCCGAGCCACATTATAAATGCTGTCCCGCACGTAAGCGTTACGACTGCAAGAATGCGGAATGACCAGCCCGGGAACTGCACGATCTGCATGCCCTGGAACCTTGCCGGATTTTCGAGCCACAAGGCAATGAAAAACGATTGAATGATCGCAAGAATAATCGTGCCGTAGCGCGTGTATTGTATCATTTTCTTGCGGCCCTCCTCGCCTTCCTTGGAAAGGCGCTCAAGGACCGGTATGACAGCTGTCAAAAGCTGCAATATAATCGACGCAGATATGTACGGCATTATACCCAGGGCAAATATGGTCAGGCGCTGAATGGCGCCGCCAGAAAACATATTTATCATGCCGAAAAGCGTCCCCCCTTGGGTCTGAGCAATGTTCGCAAAAAACTGCGAGAGTTTTGCTCCGTCAATCCCCGGCGTGGGAATAAATGCGCCCACGCGATAAACAGCAAGCAACCCCAAGGTAATTAGGATCTTTCGCTTTAAGTCCGGTATTTTAAACAGGTTCGCAAACACTTCAAACATTGATTGCCTCACCGCCAGATTCTTCTATTTTTTTCTTCGCGCTTTCCGAGAAGGCGTGCGCACTTACTCTTAGTGCCTTGCCTAGTTTGCCGTCCCCGAGTATCTTTACCCTGTCTTCGACGCTTCGTATCAACCCTGCTGCCTTCATAGCGGCCGGGTCAACTGAGCTGTCTTTTTTAAAATGGCTCAGCTTATCCACGTTCACGACCTGATATGCGTTTTTCACCTGACTTGTAAAACCCCTTTTCGGGATTCGTCTCATAAGCGGCATCTGGCCACCTTCAAAACCCAGGCGTAAAGAAAACCCTGAACGCGACTTCGCACCTTTCATTCCCCGGCTCGAGGTCTTCCCGTGCCCGGAACCCGGACCCCTTCCTACGCGTTTAGGTTTTTTAGTTGCGCCTTTTGGTTTACGTATTTGGTGTATCTTCATTCGCGTCTCCGGTAAAGCCTAAGTTGTTTTAGACCAACCATGGTAGCCTTTACGATATTGATCGGATTTCTCGAACCAAGGCATTTCGTCAGTATATCCTTTATACCGAACGCGTCGCAGAGGGCTCTTACCGGGCCACCGGCTATTACGCCAGTTCCCGCTCCAGCAGGCATAAGAAGAACTTTGCCGGCCTTAAACTTCCCTATGACCTCGTGCGGTATTGTGTTCCCGCTTAAATTGACCGCGACAAGCGTTTTTTTCGCGTGGCTTAAGGCTTTTTTAATCGCTTCCGAAACCTCGTTTGCCTTGCCAAAACCGTATCCGGCCATGCCTTTTTTGTTGCCAACTATAACAAGGGCGCTAAACGAAAACCTGCGCCCGCCCTTTACGACCTTTGCGACGCGATTTATGCTTATGACTTTTTCAACTAACTGGTCGTCCGCTCTCTGCATTTCCGGTCTGCTTCCTTGTCTTCTGGCTTTATCTGCGATCATCTGTTTCCCCTATCTGTACTAATCCCTGTCTGCCATCAGGCAGGTGTGTTTTAAAACTTGAGTCCGCTCTTGCGCGCGCTTTCAGCAAAAGCTTTTATTCTCCCATGATATCTGTATCCCGCGCGGTCGAACACTATTCTCTCTACCCCTTTAGCCTTTGCGTGCTTGGCAAATTCCTCCCCTAAAAGAACTGCCGCCTTGACATTTCCACCGTATCCAAGGTTTTTTTTAACGTCTTTGGCGAGCGTTGAAACGGAAAAAACCGTTTTTCCTTCTAGGTCGTTTATAAGCTGCGCGCTTAAATTCGCATTACTTCTAAATACGCAAAGACGTGGTTTTTCCGCGGTTCCGCAAACTTTTTTTCGTATTATGGCATGTCGCCTTTTTCGTCCCAGTAGTTTCTTCATTCTTTTACGCCACCGTCTTTCCGGCTTTGCGCCTTACATATTCTCCGGCATACATAATACCCTTACCGGTGTAGGGTTCGGGCTCGAAAAAGCCACGTATCTCGGCGGCCACCTCTCCGACCGTAACCTTATCGATTCCTGAAATAACTATTTTAACAGGTTTTGGCGTAGTAACGGTTATGCCTTCAGGAACTGCATATTTTACAGGATGAGAAAAACCAAGCGTGATCTGCAAGGCGTTTCCCTGCACCTGAGCCTTAAAACCAACGCCTTTTATCTCGAGCTCTTTTACGTAGCCTTCCGTAACGCCTTTAACAAGATTGGCTATAATCGCCCTCGTCAGGCCGTGTAGCGCCAGACTTTTCTGCATTTCGTCCGGACGCAGGATCCATGCCTTTGAGTCTTTTATCTCTACCTTGAATCCGTTCGGCAGGCAGTGTTCGAGCTTTCCTTTCGGCCCTTCGATAAGAACTGAGTCACCCGCTAAAACTACCTTTACTCCCTTCGGTATATCAACCGGTTTTTTTCCTACTCGTGACATTTTATCTCACCATTCTTGCGTGTATCCGCGTATTTACCATACGTGGCACATGATTTCGCCGCCCGCGCTCTTCTCCCTCGCTTCTTTATCGGAAACAACTCCTTTTGAAGTAGAGATAATTGCAATGCCAAGGCCGCTATAAACGCTTTTTATTTCATCTGCTTTTGTATATACGCGCCTGCCCGGCCTGGAAATTCTTTTTAAGCCCGTCAGGGCCGGGGTGCCGTTTTTCTCATATCTCAAATACACCTTAATCGACCCGCCGCGCGCGTCATCCATGGCTTTATAGTTCGAGATAAAGCCTTCTTTCTTAAGAATCGACAATACGCTCTCGGTACGCCCAGATTTCCTTACTTCGACCGTTTCTTTCTTGACCATGCTTCCGTTTTTTAGAACGGTGAGCATATCAGCTATAGGATCTGTTATCGACATTGCTCTATACTCCTTGCAATTTTACCAGCTCGCTTTAACGACGCCGGGTATTTCGCCTCGTGACGCTAGTTCTCGAAAACAAATTCGGCACAGCTTAAATCTTCGCATGTAACCCCTGCGCCTACCGCAAAGCTCGCATCGAAAATAGCCCCTTACCTTGAACTTTGGCGTCTTTTTAGCCTTTAGTACCAAACACTTTTTAGCCACTTACGACTCCTTTTCTGAAAGGCATACGGAATAGGCTTAGCAGTTCGTAGCTTGAGTTTTTTGAGCCCGAATCCGTCACTATTGTTATGTCCATCCCGTGCGCAATCGTTATTTTGTCCATATCTATCTCAGGGAATATAACCTGCTCAGTAATACCAAAAGAGTAATTACCGTTTTCGTCAAAAGAACCCGCGGGGAGCCCTCTGAAGTCCCTTATCCTCGGTATTGCTATATTAATAAGCCTGTCCAGGAACTCGTACATGCGCGCCCTCCTGAGCGTAACCCGGCAGCCTACAGGCAGGCCCTTTCTTATCTTAAACCCGGCTATCGCCTTTTTTGCACGCGTGAGCGAGGGATGCTGCCCGGTTATCTGGGAAATTTCACGCATAACGCCATCAAGAAGCTTCGCATCCTGCACCGCTTCCCCGAGACCCACATTTATAACAATCTTTTTAAGACGCGGGACTTGAAGCGCGTTCTTAAAATTGAGTTTTTTGATCATCGCAGGCACTATTTCCTGACGGTACTTTACTAAAAGCCTTGGCGTTACTTTTGTGTTAGTTTTTTTCTCTACGTTCATCTTAAATCCTTTATCTTTTAGCTTGCTGCTCTTAAAAGGCTTCCTTGCACCTTTTGCAATAGCGCGTTTTTGTTCCGTCCTTTAACGCATTAAAGCCTATTTTTGTCGGGCGATTGCACCCCTTGCAAAATATGGCCAGGTTCGAAAAGTGAATAGCCGCCTCCTTGTGAATTATGCCGCCCTGCTCATCTTCTCTGCGCTTACGCATGTGTTTTTTGGCAAAATTTATCCCCTCGACTATAATCTTTTCCTCTTTCGGAAATACCAGAAGCACTTTTCCTGTCTTGCCACGGTCTTTTCCTGTCAACACTACCACCGTATCATTTTTCTTTATATTCGCCATAACATTCCTTTTTATAGCTTAATGCTTACAGCTTATCGCTGCTTAAATAACTTCCGGTGCAAGCGATACGATTTTCAGGAACTTTCTTTCCCGTAGTTCGCGTGCAACGGGGCCAAAAATTCTCGTACCCCTGGGGTTCTGCTGTGCGTCTATCAAAACAACGGCGTTTCGATCAAACCTGAGATACGAGCCGTCAGGCCTTCTTATGGGTGCGGCTGTTCGCACTATTACGCCTTGAGCCACAGAACCTTTTTTTACTGTCGCGTCCGGGGTGGCTTCCTTTATATTGCACGTTATTATATCGCCTATTTCGGCATCCCTCTTGCCGGAACGGCCTATCACACCTATGCACGCCGCTTTTTTGGCGCCCGTATTATCTGCCACGTCTAAAATCGTCTGCATTCTTATCATTAGTATTGGCTTTCGGCTATTTTTGCTTCACGAGTATTTCAACAAGTCGCCAGCACTTATCGCGCGAGAGAGGCCTGGTTTCTCTTATGCGCACCTTGTCGCCAACCTTGGCCTCGTTTTTCTCATCATGAGCCTTGAACTTACTGAACTTTCGTATGACTTTATTAAAAACGGGGTGCTGCGTAACACGTCCGACGCTCACAACAATCGTTTTTTGCATCTTGTCGCTCGTTACAACACCTACTTTTTCCCTTATCCGTCTTTTATTTGCTTCTTTCACCTTTTTTCTCCTTGAGTATAGTAAGAGCTCTTGCCAAATCCTTCCTGGCTATTTTTAGCTTGTGAGGTTTTTCGACGCGCCCCGTTCTTTTCTCGAACCTTAACTTAAAAAGCTCCTCCATGAGGCTGTGTATCTTGTTTTCAAGTTCGACATCTGTCATGTTCCTGAGATCCAACGTTTTAAGCATGTTGATGAACCCTCGATATAAATTTTGTTCTTATGGGCAGCTTATGTGCCGCCAGACGCATCGACTCTTTCGCAAGCTCAACTGGTATTCCCTCCATCTCGAAAAGCACGCGGCCTCTTCGTATAACCGCTACCCAATGATCCGGCGCGCCCTTGCCTTTTCCCATTCTGGTTTCAGCGGGCTTTTTCGTTACGGGCCTATCGGGAAAAATGCGTATCCACACCTTACCGCCACGCTTTGTGTGTCTCATAAGGGCAACACGCGCCGCCTCTATCTGCCTATCCCTTACCCAAGCATTATCAAGCGCCTTCAGCCCGAATTCACCAAAACTAAGCTGAGAACCCGAAGTAGACAAGCCCTTCCTGCGCCCCCTCTGAGCCTTTCGGTATTTTACCCTTTTTGGCATCAACGCCATATTCTTTTCTCCCGTTTGGCCTCTGTAATCTCGCGGCCGAATTTTTCCCCTTTGTACACCCACACCTTGATGCCGATCAGGCCGTAAGTCGTGTGGGCTTCGGTAAAGCCATAATCAATATCCGCCCGCAAAGTCTGAAGGGGTACTTTTCCGAATTTATAGGATTCTTTTCTTGCAATCTCCGCCCCGCCAAGCCTACCGGATATTTTTAGCTTAATGCCTTCGCAGCCCTCGTTTTTAGCGGTTTGCACGGCCTTTTTCATGGCACGTCTAAAAGCTATTCTTTTTTCGAGCTGGACCGCGATGTTTTCGGCTATAAGCTGCGCTTCCATGTTCGGCTTTTTAATCTCTTTTATGTCAAGAAGGATCTGTTTTTCTCCTACCACGCCCTGTATCTCGTCTTTTAAGGTTTCTATTTCTGAGCCTCGACGCCCTATTATGACTCCGGGACGAGCCGTGAAAATTATTATACGGATCCTACTGCCGGTTCTCTCGATCTCAATCTTGGATACTGCCGCGCTCTGGAGCTTCTTTTTGATAAACTTCTTCAATTTCACGTCCTCGATGAGAGTCGTGTGATAAGTATACTTTTTGGAGAACCACCTGGATTTCCAATTATTTATGATGCCTACCCTAAACCCGTATGGGTGAACCTTTTGGCCCATTGCTATGCTCCTTGTTTGACCAGTTTCTTTTTCAAAACTTTTTCTTTTCGTTCTTTTTTTGCAGGCTGGGCGCCGGGCAAAAGATCCAGTTCCACACGCACATGACTGGTTCTCTTTCGTATCGTTCCGGCACGCCCCATTGACATTGCCCTGAATCTTTTCAGCGACGGCCCTTGGTCCACAGTGAGGCGCGAAATATAAAGCTTATCATCCGTGTATGTTTTGTCCGGAACGCGCTTAGCATTAGCGAGAGCGGACTCTATGACCGTTTTCAACACCTTGGCGCCACGTTTATTCAGGCCGGCGAGTATAAAGAGAGCTTCGCCGACACGCTTGCCTCTGACAATCCTTGTTATAGGCTGCATTCTTTTTGACGATATGCGTATGTATTTTGCAAGTGCTTTCGATACCATGTTTTAAGTCTTCTCCAGTGAAACTTCTGTAGCCGCGCCGTGTTTCTTAAAAATGCGCGTCGGCGCGAATTCACCCAACTTATGCCCAACCATGTTCTCGGTAACGAAAACCGGTATGAATTTCTTTCCATTGTGTACCATAAACGTGAACCCCACGTATTCAGGCGGAATTACCGAACGCCTCGCCCATGTCTTAACCGGCTTTTTATCGCGCTTTTTAGTCATGGCCGCAACTTTTTGGAATAATCTTTCTTCTATGTAAGGTCCTTTTTTTGTCGAACGTGACATTTTTATCCTCTCCGTTTCAAAATGTATTTATCGGACTGTTTTGGTTTTCGCGTTTTTAGCCCCTTGGTTATCTTACCCCAAGGCGTCACCGGGTGCCTGCCACCCGAGGACTTACCCTCACCGCCCCCCATAGGGTGATCAACCGGGTTTTTTACTACTCCCCTTGAATACGGCCTTATCCCCATGTGCCGGGACCTGCCTGCCTTGCCTATCGAAATAGCTTCGTGCTCGATATTGCCAACCTGGCCTATTACAGCAAAGCAATCAAGTCGAAGAAGCCTTATTTCTCCGCTAGGCATTTTAATATGCCCGAATCCCTTTTCCTTTGCCATCATAATCGCGCTATTTCCGGCACTTCTGGCGATCACACCACCTTTACCTTTTTGCATCTCGATATTATATATAGGTATCCCGAGTGGGATTCTTGCTAGCGGCATCGCATTGCCGACCTTGATTTCAGCGGTATCACCCGAAGCCACTGTATCTCCGACCTTTAGCCCGTCCGGGCATATAATATAGCGGCGCTCATTGTCCTCGTACTCAAGTAACGCGATACGAGCGGTCCTGGTAGGGTCATATTCAATCGCTATCACCCGCGCAGACATGTTAAGTTTATCCCTTTTAAAATCAACGATGCGCATTTTTCGTTTGTGGCCCCCGCCTCTGTGTCGCGACGTAATTCTTCCGTACACGTTTCTGCCACCGGTTTTTTTAAGCGTAACTGTCAGGCTTTTTTCGGGCTTATCCTTTGTTATCTCATCGAATGTATAGCCGGTAATCCATCTCCTTGAAGGCGTTGTCGGCTTATGTTTTTTTATTCCCATTTACAGTTTCCTTCTTAACGCTTACAGCTTATAACTAAGCTGTATCGATCTTGTCCCCTTCTTTGAGTGTAACGATCGCCTTTTTCCAATCGGATGTTTTCCCCTCTATAAAACGGACGCGCTTTTTTTTGCCGCGCATTGTTAAAGTATTTACGCTTTTTACTTTTACCTTGTAGATCTCCTCAACTGCTTTTTTGACCTCAAGCTTGTTTGCCGTGGTGTCTACCCAAAAAAGGTATTTACCAAGTGGAGACATCACAGAACCTTTTTCCGTTCTCAACGGGCTTAAAATTACCGAATAGGAGTTTTTCATTTTTTAATTTTTTTTGAGATATCGTTTAATGTTTTTAATCCGCTTTTTGTTATAACCACGCGGTCTGCGAGAAGCATGTCGCGGGCAGTGGCTTCTCTAACCTCTTTTACCGCTATGTTCTTCATGTTCCTCGCCGCCAGGACAGCATTTTTTTCGTGTCCTTCGGAAAGAAAGAGCGTTTTACCGTCAAGTTTAAGCTTTGCCGCCAGATGCACGAAATTTTTTGTTTTTGGCTCTTTAAAGCCAATACTTTCGATGGCGATTAGCTTGCCCTCTTTAAGCTTGGCGCATATTCCGGCAAAAAAAGCGTGCTTCTTAAGTTGTCGGGGAAGTGTGTAGCTAAAATCCCTTGGATGGGGACCGAATGCTACTCCTCCATGCCGCCATATAGGATTTCGTGTGGATCCGACACGCGCGCGCCCCGTCCCCTTTTGCCTCCATGGTTTTTTACCGCCGCCTCGAACGTCTGCCCGCGTTTTCGTGCTTGCCGTGCCTCTTCTCTTGTTTGCCGCATACATAACGTGCGTCTGGTAAAGCAGTTTCTCGTTAACGCCCCTCTTTAGCACGTCTTTATCCAACTCGAGATGCTCAAGTTTTTTTCCGCTTGAGTCAAAGAGGGGAATCTTGTTGTGATTTATGTCAGGCTTTTGACTTTTCATCTTCTTTTTTCTTTTCTTGCTTTGCTTCCCTCACGTTCGGGTGCTTTTTTGCGTCGTTAATCAGAAGAAAACACCCTTTATGTCCGGGTACGGCGCCTTTGATCATCAGGATGTTTTTATCTTTTTCTACTTTAACAATTTTTAGGTTTTGAGCCGTGGTTTTTTTTGCGCCCATGTGCCCGGGAAGATGCTGCCCCTTCCAGACCCTTGAAGGATAAGAACTTGCACCTATGGAACCCGGCGCCCTATGAAACATCGACCCGTGACTTCCGACCCCTCCGGCCCAGTTCCAGCGCTTCATTCCTCCCTGAAAACCCTTTCCTTTCGTAATACCTGTCACGTCAACCCAGTCCCCTTCCTTAAATATCCCGGCATCTATGATATCACCTATTTCATAGGGGGCCTCTTTGGCGGTCCGGATTTCCTTTACCATTTTTTTAGGGCTTACCCCTAATTTCTCGAACCATTTTCTCACGGGAAGGGTTGTTCTCTTGGCCTTTTTATCGGAATAGCCCAGGAGAAGAGCGCAATATCCGCTCTTTTCCTCTGTTTTTTTTCCGAGTACCGCGCACGGGCCCGCCTCTATGAGCGTTACGGGCACAAAGCGGCCGTTATCGTCAAAAATATTTGTCATACCTATCTTTTTGCCTAATATTCCGATCATAGGTTTTACTCTTACTTAATTTCCACGTTGACGCCGGCAGGCAAATCAAGCTTTCTAAGAGCGTCTATCGTCTTGGCCGTCGGATTCATGATTTCGATAAGACGCTTATGCGTTTTTATCTGGAATTGCTCTCGCGACTTTTTATCAATAGTAGGCCCCCGCAACACAGTAAAAAGCTCTCTTTTGGTCGGGAGCGGTATCGGACCAGCAAGAACCGCTCCGGTTTTCTTTACTGTATCTGCGATTTCCTCACACGAGATATCCAGAAGCTTGTGGTCGTAGGCCATAAGCCTAAGCCGGATCCTTATGGTTTTTTTTGTCTTTGTCGTCATTTATTACTCGATTATCTCCGTAATTACCCCTGCACCCACAGTGTGCCCGCCTTCGCGTATCGCGAAGCGCAGTCCTGTTTCCATGGCGATGGGCTCTATAAGCGTTACCTCCACATTGATATTATCGCCGGGCATAACCATCT
>JADHYM010000021.1 GCA_016782445.1 Candidatus Omnitrophota bacterium
TTAAAAGGAGGTAAAATATGGCAAAAGCAAAATTTGAACGCACCAAACCCCACATAAACGTGGGCACGATCGGTCACATCGACCACGGAAAGACGTGTCTGACAAGCGCCATAACAAAGACGCTTGCTGTTAAGGGTCAGTCAACGGCAAAGTCCTACGAGGATATTGCCAAAGGCGGCGCAGTCCGTGATAAGAATAAGATCCTCACAATAGCGGTAGCGCACGTGGAATACGAGACTGATAAGCGCCACTACGCGCACATAGATTGCCCGGGTCACGCTGACTATATAAAGAACATGATCACCGGAGCAGCTCAAATGGACGGGGCAGTACTCGTTGTATCGGCTGCTGACGGCCCCATGCCACAGACGCGGGAGCATATACTGCTAGCCCGCCAGGTCAACGTTCCGGCCGTAGTAGTATTTTTAAACAAAGTAGATCTCGTGGATGATAAAGAGCTTCTTGATCTTGTTGAACTCGAAGTAAGAGAGCTTCTCTCGAAATACAAGTTTCCCGGGGACAAAACACCCATCGTAAGAGGAAGCGCCCTTAAGGCCATGACAAATCCCACTGACGCGGAAGCCACGAAATGCATCTTTGAGCTTATGAAAGCAGTGGATGAGTTTATACCGACGCCTAAAAGAGATGTCGATAAACCCTTCTTAATGCCTATCGAAGACGTCTTCTCAATAACAGGAAGAGGAACCGTAGGCACGGGCCGTGTTGAAAGGGGACAGGTAAAAACAGGCGAAGAAATAGAGATAGTGGGCCTGAAAGAAACAAAGAAGTCGGTCGTAACAGGCGTCGAGATGTTCAGAAAGATTCTTGACTCAGGCCAGGCCGGTGACAATATCGGAGTTCTCTTGCGCGGCGTTGAGAAAAAAGACCTCATGCGCGGCCAGGTGCTCGCGAAACCCGGATCAATAATGCCTCACACCAAGTTCAAGGGAGAGGCCTACGTACTCACAAAGGAAGAGGGCGGCCGACACACGCCGTTCTTTAACGGATACAGGCCGCAGTTTTACTTCAGGACCACTGACGTTACAGGATCTGTGAACCTTCCAAAGGACGTCGAGATGGTTATGCCCGGCGATAATATCAATGTGGAGGTAACGCTTATAGAGCCCATCGCCATGGAAACAGGACTGCGCTTCGCGATACGCGAAGGCGGGCACACTGTGGGTGCAGGGGTAATTACGGAAATAATTGAATAGTAATCAGTTATCAGTTATCAGTTCTCAGATGAGATACGGTAACTGAAAACTGAGAACCGAGAACTGATACAATGCCGTCAGAAATAATAACTTTTGAATGTTCAGAATGTAAGCGGAGAAACTACAATTCTTTTAAGAATAGGAAGAAACACACGAATCGGCTTGAGCGTTCTAAGTACTGCAGATTTTGTAGGAAGCATACAAAGCACAAGGAGATAAAATAAGGTGTTATTTGAAATGGTAATAGGAGCGTCGGTTAACTGGCAAACCAACGGTCTCCAAAGCCGTGACTGCAGGTTCGACTCCTGCCGCTCCTGCCAAATTCGGGATAAAGGCGAAAACTACTCCTATTATAAAGGGATCTATGAGTAAAATTGTGAAATTCGTAAAAGAGGTTCAGATTGAGCTCAAAAAGGTTTCCTGGTCAACCAGGAGCGAGCTCATAAACTCCACGATCATGGTGATCGTAGCGGTAGCCATTATGGCTCTTTTTATAGGCTTGTGTGACCTCATATGGTCGAACGGGATTAATTTTATTTTACGATAATGACAAAGAAGTGGTACGTGATACATACGCAGACCGGTTTCGAGGACAGAGTGAGGAAGCACTTTGAAACTAAGATAAAGCAGAACCCGGACATAAAGGAGTTTGTAGGCGAGGTAATAGTTCCAACCGAGCAGGTAGCAGAGATAAAGGATGGCAAGAAGAAAATAAGCGAGCGAAAGTTTTTTCCCGGGTACGTCCTTCTTGAGATGGAACTGAACGACAAAACCTGGTATTTTGTGAAGCGCACTCCAGGGGTTACCGGTTTTGTAGGGTCGCGTTCAAAACCCATACCACTTACGGGAGAAGAAGTTAAAAACATTCTGAAGCAGACGGAAACGACAAAAGAGAAACCCATACCGAAAGTCACTTTCGAAAAAGGAGAGGCCGTGAGAGTGAAAGAGGGGCCGTTTAATAATTTTAACGGGCTCATAGACGAGGTCAACCACGAAAAGGGAAAAATTAAGGTTTCAATATCTATATTCGGTCGCGCTACTCCCGTTGAACTCGAAATGTGGCAGGTTGAGAAGGTTTAAGAAAAATGGCTAAAAAAATAAAAGCTGTTATAAAGTTGTATTGCCTGGCGGGCCAGGCGACCCCAGCCCCGCCTGTAGGGCCGGCGCTAGGACAACACGGGCTCAATATAATGCAATTTTGCAAAACGTTTAATGAAAGAACAAAAGGAAAAGAGGCCCTGACGATGCCGGTTATTATAACCGCTTATGAAGACAGGTCCTTTACCTTTATTATAAAGAGCCCGCCCTCGAGCGTACTCTTAAAAAAAGCCTGCGGTATTGCCAAGGCAAGCGGAGACCCGAAAAAAGAAAGCGCCGGACAGGTTACCAGAAAAGAAGTCGAGGAAATAGCGAAAATCAAAATGCCCGATCTGAACACCGCAAGTCTTGATAAGGCTTGCAAGATAGTCGAGGGAACCGCCCGCAGCATGGGAATAGAGGTTGTTGAGAAGAAAACGGTCGCTCCACCCAAGGAAGACGTAGAATAATGGCAACGCACCTTACAAAAAAGAAAAAAGAGGCTCTTAAGCTTTGCGAAAAGAGTAAATTTTATAGCATTGAAGAGGCGATAGATATTTTGAAAAAGATGCCGAAAAGAAAATTTGATGAAACGCTTGAGCTTGCGATGAATCTTGGCTTGAACCCAAAGGACGCGTCGCAAATAGTGCGCGGAACGACCCTTCTTCCGCATGGTACCGGAAAGTCCGTGCGCATTGCCGTTTTTTGCAAAGGGGATGATGAGAAAAAGGCAAAAGAAGCCGGAGCGGATTTTATAGGCTCTGACGAACTGATAAAAAAGGTCTCGGGAGGTTTCTGCGATTTTGACGTTGCGATTGCCTCGACCGTAATGATGAGGGATATCGCGCGTCTGGGAAAGGTCTTAGGCCCCAGGGGCCTTATGCCGAACCCGAAGGTAGGCACTGTTACCGATGACATAACCAAAGCCGTAAAAGAAACTAAGGCCGGAAAGGTCGAGTTTAAAATGGACAAGCAGGCGGGGCTACATGTATCAGTGGGCAAGATATCGTTTGAAAAGGGAAATCTTATTGAGAATATAAAGCATCTTGTTAAGGCTATTCTCGGGTCAAACCCACATTTAAATAAACCGCAGGTGATAAAATCAATAGTGGTTTCCACGACAATGGGCCCCGGGATAAAACTTGATATCTCGGAATTCAGGGGATAAAAAAATGAAAGCCAAAATGGAAGAAAAGCTAGGGAAATTTTGCAAGACGTGCATGATGGAGGAAGTCCAGAAACGGCTTAAGACAAACCCGAATTTTATTATAACGAATTACAAACATCTTAAGGTGCGCGATATTGAAACGTTGAAAAAAAGCTTACATGGATCTGAGTCATCCTATTTTGTTGTAAAGAACTCGCTTTTTAAGCGCGTTCTAGAAGAGCTTGGTCTTAATGAGCTTCATGGTGCCGTTGACGGCGAGGTAGGCTTAAGCTTTCTTGGAGAGGATGTAGCCGGCGCGTCTAAAGCTCTCGCTGCTTTTGCCAAGGCCAATACCGCATTAAAGATCAAAAGCGGATATATAGACGGCTCTTTTCAAACGGCCGAAAATATAAGCTTCCTTGCTACGCTTCCATCAAGAGAAGTTCTCTTGGCGACCGTGGTAAGCAGTATGAAGGGGCCCATAAACGGGTTTGTACATGTTCTGGCAGGACTTTTAAAGAATTTTGTTTTTGCTATAAATGAAATTAAAAAGAAAAGACAAGAAGGAGGAGAGAAATGACGGAAGAAAAAAAAGAACAAGATGTAAAGAAAGTGGTTGCTCCGGAAGTCAAGAAAGAGCCCACACCGCAAGCGGAGAAACCGGCCGAAAAGCCGGCTGCCGAAAAGAAAAAGGCGCCTGTTGCCGTGACCGAAAAAATGAAGGGTATAATTGACAATCTCGAGAAGATGACGGTCATGGAGCTTTCCGACCTCGTTAAGGCGTTAGAAGATAAATTTGGCGTAAGCACGCAGATGGCTGCCATGCCCATGATGGCCGGAATGGCTGCGGGAGGCCCAGGCGCGCAGGGCGCGGCCGAGGAGAAAACCACGTTCACGGTAGTGCTGACCGACTTCGGGGCAAACAAGATCAACGTCATAAAGGAAATAAGGGCGATAACGACGCTCGGACTTAAGGAAGCCAAGGACCTTGTTGAGGCAGTGCCGAAACCGGTAAAGGAAGGCGCAACCAAAGAAGAGGCCGACAAAATTAAGGCGCAACTTGAAAAAGCCGGAGCTAAAGTGGAATTAAAATAACATGCTTAAGCGGAAAAACTACGCAAAAATAAAAGAATGCTTCAGTATTCCTAACCTCATCGAGATCCAGCTTGATAGCTATGCGAAGCTTTTGCAGTCCGGAGTCCCGAAGGCAAAAAGGACCAAAGACGGTTTAGAGGCCCTTTTTCGTGAAGTCTTTCCCATTAAATCCACTGACAAGCAGTACGCTTTAGAGTATGTCGATTACACGATAGGAAAGCCTAAATACTCCGTATCAGAGTGTTTAAAAACAAGCATGACATATGCAGGGGCTTTGCGAGTTCGCTTGAGGCTCAAGACGCCTAAGGACACGAAGGAGCAGGAGGTATATCTTGCAGATCTCCCGCTCATAACTCCTACGGGGACTTTTATAATGAACGGGGACGAAAGGGTTGTAGTAAGCCAGCTTCATCGGTCGCCGGGCATTTCCTTTGAAGAGTCCATACATCCGAGCGGCAAAAAACTTTTCTCAGCCCGGCTTATACCGTACCGGGGAGCCTGGGTCGAGTTTGAATTTGATCCGCAAGACATACTTCACGTATACCTCGACAGGCGAAGGAAATTCGTAGGAACGGCTTTTTTACGCATATTCGGGCTTTCCAAAGACGAGGATATTTTTAAGGCCTTCGGCGGAGTCGAAAAAGTCGCCATAACGCGAGAGCAGCAGATAAGCGATTACATCGGGTCTGTCCTGGCAATGGACATAATCGACAAGGAATCAGCTTCGATACTGGCAAAAAGCGGTGAACGCATCACTAAGGAAAGTGCAAAAAGAATCTGGTTTTCAAAAATAAGAGAATTTTCAATTCTTAAGGATGTTTATCCCGAGATCACGAAAACGCTTGATAAAGATATAACCAAGTCAAAAGAGGAAGCGCTCCTCGACATTTACAGAAAACTGCGCCCCGGCGATCCTCCTACCATTGACTCGGCAAGCGGTCTCATAGAGAGAATGTTTTTGGATCCCAGGCGCTATAGCCTCGACCGGGTGGGAAGGTTTATGCTCAACAGAAAACTCGGCATGAAATCCTCGCTCGATAACTCAATTCTTGATTCTGACACGATCCTGGCGGCGATCAAAAAGCTTATAAAGATTAAAAACGAAGGCGGTCCAATTGATGACATCGATCACCTTGGCAATAGGCGCATACGCTCGGCAGGGGAGCTTTTACTCAATCAGCTTCGCATAGGAATGGTGCGCGTCGAGCGCTCAATCAGGGAAAGGATGAACATATACGACCTTTCAAGCATAATGCCGCACAATCTTATTAATGCAAAACTCATATCGGGTATTGTCAAAGACTTTTTCGGCCGGAGCCAGCTTTCGCAATTTATGGATCAGACGAACCCTCTGGCAGAGCTAACCCATAAAAGGCGTTTGAGCGCGCTTGGGCCGGGCGGATTAAATAGGGAAAGAGCCGGCTTCGAGGTTCGCGACGTTCACTACTCGCATTACGGCAGAATGTGCCCGATAGAAACGCCGGAGGGCCCGAACATTGGCCTTATAACTTCCTTAAGCACCTACGCAAAAGTAAACCAGTTTGGGTTTCTTGAAACCCCTTACAGAAAAGTCGAGCACGGTAAGGTAACGAATAAAATTGAATATCTTTCGGCTGACATAGAGGACCGGTATGTTATCGCGCAGGCAAACGAGAGGATAGACAAAACCGGGCATTTTATAAATAAGCAGGTATTTTCGCGTTACAAAAACGACTTTTTGTCGGCCGACCCGCAGGACGTGCAGTATATGGATGTTTCTCCCTGCCAGCTCGTAAGCGCGGCAGCAAGTCTGATCCCGTTCCTGGAACATGACGATGCTAATAGGGCGCTAATGGGATCCAATATGCAGCGCCAGGCCGTGCCGCTTCTCGAAACAGAAGCACCGTTTATTGGCACAGGCATGGAGGATAAAATAGCTAGGGATTCAGGAACAGTTGTTCTTGCTGAAAATAGCGGAACAGTCAGCTACGCCGATGCAGATGAGATTGTTGTAAGCGGAAAAAAATATCCGCTGCGAAAATTTGAACGCTCGAATGCAAATACGAGCATAAACCAACGCCCGATAGTAAAATCCGGCCAAAAAGTTAAGGAAGGCGAGACAATTGCCGATGGGGCAGCTACAAAAGGCGGGGAGCTCGCGCTCGGCCGGAACGTGCTTGTCGGTTTTATGCCGTGGCGCGGCTACAATTTTGAGGACGCGATTCTTATAAGCGAAAAAGTAGTAAAAGAAGACATGTTCACTTCAGTGCATATTGAGGAGTTTGAAATAGAGGCCCGCGACACGCGCCTGGGTAACGAGGAAATAACCCGCGACATACCGAATGTTGGCGAGGAAGCTCTTAAAAACCTTGATGAAACAGGCATTGTAAGGATCGGGGCCGAAGTAGGGCCGGGGGATATACTGGCAGGGAAGGTAACCCCAAAGTCTGAGACCGAGCTTTCGCCGGAGGAAAAGCTGCTGCGCGCAATTTTCGGAGAAAAAGCGAGCGACGTTAGAGATGCTTCCCTTACGGTCCCGCCGGGAATCGAAGGCATTATCGTGGACGTGCGCGTTTTTGCACGTAAAGAAACCCGCTCCAAAACAAGGGAGGAGCGTCTCCTTGAACAGAAAGAAATAAAAAAAATTGAAGAGCACTTTTCCTCCCAAATAAAAAAATTGCAGGATGAGCGCGCGAGAAAGCTACACAAACTACTGGTAGGGCAGAAACTTGCAGCAAGCCTTCTCGACAGCGTAACGGGAAAGGTTTTAATAAAACACGACACAACCGTCAAGGCAAAGGACCTATCGAAGATAACAAAAGCGGACTTGGAAATCGTTAAGATAGCGAATAACTCAGAGGTTGAAAACGAGGTCAACAGGGTTATGCGTCTTTTGGATGGTCAACTGGAAGAGCTCACATACGAACAGGAGCGGGAAATAGATCGCATAAAACGGGGTGATGAACTTCCGCCGGGCGTGCTAAAGCGCGTTTCTGTTTACGTTGCTAGCAAAAAAAGGCTTTCTGTAGGCGACAAAATGGCAGGGCGTCACGGAAATAAAGGCGTTATAGCTAAGATTCTTCCGGAGGAAGATATGCCGTTTTTGAAGGACGGTACGCCGGTCGAAATAGTGCTGAATCCCCTGGGGGTTCCGAGCCGAATGAACGTCGGGCAAATACTTGAGACACATCTCGGGTGGGCAGCGAATGTCCTCGGGTTTCAGGTGGCGAGCCCGGTTTTTGACGGGGCGAGGGAGAGCGAAATAAAAAAAGAAATGACAAAAGCCGGCATTCCCGAAGACGGGAAAGTCAAGGTATACGATGGTCTTACAGGGCAGCCCTTCGACCAAAAAGTAACAATCGGCTACATATATATGATGAAGCTCATACATCTTGTCGATGATAAGATACATGCACGGAGCATAGGCCCGTATTCGCTGGTAACACAGCAGCCTCTTGGCGGAAAAGCACAATTCGGCGGGCAGCGTTTCGGCGAAATGGAGGTATGGGCACTCGAGGCGTACGGCGCTGCGCATACTCTGCAGGAGCTTCTCACAGTAAAAAGCGACGACGTAATAGGCAGGACCAAAATTTACGAAGCTATCGTTAAGGGCGAATACGCGTTTCATCCGGGTACGCCGGAGTCGTTTAACGTTTTAATAAAAGAACTTCAGAGCTTGTGCCTCGATGTCAGGATGGAGCACACTAAAGAAGTAGAAAAAAGCAAGGAACGCTAATGATAGACAACGTAAATAAGTTTGATACCGTAAACGTAAAGCTTTGCTCTCCCCAAATTGTTAAGGCCTGGTCGCGCGGCGAGGTTAAAAAACCGGAGACGATAAATTACCGAACGCTTAAGCCGGAAAAAGACGGACTTTTTTGCGAAAAGATTTTTGGCCCGACAAGGGATTATGAATGTAATTGCGGCAAGTATAAAAGAATAAAGCACAAAGGTATTGTCTGCGACCGGTGCGGCGTAGAGGTTACCCGCTCAAGTGTGCGCAGGGAGCGCATGGGGCACATAGAACTTGCGTGTGCAGTTTCGCATGTCTGGCTATTTAAAACTATACCGTCAAGGATGGGAAACCTGCTTGGCTTAAATGCCAGAGAGCTAGAAAAAGTGCTTTATTACGAAGAGTACATTGTCGTCGACCCGGGCACGACGCCCCTTAAGAAAAAAGAGCTTTTAAACGAGGACCGGTACATCGAATACAGAGAGAAGTACGGCAATAAGTTTGTGGCAAAGATGGGTGCAGAGGCAATTAAGGAACTATTAAAAGAGGTGGACCTGGATAAGGCCTCTCAAAAGCTAAAGAAAGAAGTTCGCGAAGCAAAAACAGAACATGCGCAGAAAAAAAGCTTGAAGATGCTCAAGATAGCGGAGAGTTTCAGGGGCTCGGGTAATAAGCCTGAGTGGATGATACTGGATATGATCCCTGTAATACCGCCAGACCTTAGGCCGCTTGTACCGCTTGACGGCGGACGGTTCGCTACTAGCGATCTGAACGACCTATATCGCAGAGTTATAAACCGTAACAACCGCTTGAAAAAGCTTATCGAGCTAAAGGCACCGGAAGTGATTATAAGAAATGAAAAGCGTATGCTTCAGGAAGCAGTTGACGCGCTTTTCGACAACGGTCGCCATGGCCGACCTGTTCTTGGCCCTGGAAACCGTCCCCTTAAATCCTTGAGCGACATGCTTAAGGGTAAACAGGGCAGATTCAGGCAGAACCTTTTAGGAAAACGCGTGGATTATTCCGGAAGGAGCGTTATTGTCATAGGTCCGGAACTAAAGCTACACGAGTGTGGCCTTCCAAAAAAAATGGCTCTCGAACTTTTTGAACCCTTTATCATACGGAAATTACGGGAGAAAGGGTTCGTACACACGATAAAAAGCGCGAAAAAAATGGTAGAGAAAGCTAAGCTCGAGGTTTGGGACATTCTCGACGAAGTAATACGTGATCACCCGGTTCTTCTAAATAGGGCTCCGACGCTCCACAGGCTTGGCGTTCAGGCATTCCAGCCGCTATTAATAGAAGGCAAGGCCATAAGGATACACCCGCTTGTGTGCGCCGCGTTCAACGCGGATTTTGATGGCGACCAGATGGCGGTTCACGTTCCTCTTTCCCTTGAGGCACAGGTCGAATCTAGGCTCTTAATGCTTGCAACAAACAATATTTTTTCTCCGGCAAACGGAAGGCCTATTGCTGTGCCGTCGCAAGATATAGTTCTTGGCTGCCATTACATGACAAAAGCTAAGGATTCTCAATCCGGAGAAGGTATAGCGTTCTCCGGAAAAGATGAGCTAATAACCGCATATCAAGAGGGCGCATTGAGCCTGCACGCACGCATAAAGATCAGTCTTGAAGACGGTAAGCTTATTGAGACCACTACAGGAAGAGTTCTTTTTAACGACTTGCTGCCTGCGGGAATACCGTTTGTGAACGAAGAAATGGATAAAACACGCATAAGCAAGGTTGTTACCCTTTGTTATAAGTTGAAGGGCCACGACGCTGTCGTAATGCTTCTCGACAAGTTAAAGGCGGTTGGTTTCGAATACGCGACCATTGCAGGTCTTTCGATATCGATTGACGATCTACACATACCGGAGGAAAAAGAAAAACTAATAGAAAAAACGCGTTCCGAGGTATTTAAAATACAGGACCACTACAAAAAAGGCATTATAACAGACGGTGAAAGATATAATAAGGTAATAGACCTTTGGACGCACACTACGGAAGAGGTCTCGGACATGGTTTTTGAAGAACTAGATCCGTTTAACCCCATATTCATGATGGCCGACTCAGGCGCCCGTGGATCAAAACAGCAAATACGTCAGCTTGCCGGCATGCGCGGCCTCATGGCAAAGCCCTCCGGTGAGATTATCGAAATTCCGATCACTGCAAATTTTAGAGAGGGATTGACAGTGCTCGATTACTTTATATCCACGCACGGAGCGCGTAAAGGACTGGCTGATACGGCGCTCAAGACAGCCGACTCAGGTTACCTGACGCGTCGGCTTGTTGACGTCGCGCAGGACGTAATCATAACTGAGAACGACTGTAATACTCTAAACGGCATTTACGTGAGCGCTATCATAGAGGGCGATGAGGTTGTTGTGCCGCTATCCGAGCGAATAATAGGTCGCGTGGCATTGGATAACATAGTAGGCCTTCTTTCTGATGAAAAAATAGCCGTGGCAGGCCAAGAGATAACAGAAGAAATGGCTGATAAAATCGAACGGGCCGACATTGAAAAGATAAGGATACGAAGTGTTCTTACATGCGAGGCAAGGCGCGGCGTCTGCGCAAAGTGTTACGGAAGAAACCTCGCGACCGGAAAACCTGTAGAGCTGGGAGAGGCCGTAGGCGTTATAGCGGCGCAATCCATAGGAGAACCCGGAACACAGCTTACCATGAGAACGTTTCACATAGGCGGAACCGCGAGCCGCGTTATAGAGCAGTCGTATATTGAATCAAGGAACAAGGGCACGGTCCGGTATCATAACATAAAAATCGTGAAGGGTAAAAAAGAAGGACAGTTTATCGTTCTTAACCGGAATAGCCAGCTAAGCATAAACGATAAATCTGACAAAGAGCTTGAGCGGCACACGATACCACAGGGCGCAGTTCTTTACTTTGCGGATGGCACGAACGTTGAGAAGAAGGCGATATTCGTCAGATGGGATCCTTATACTGTACCGATACTTACGGAAGTAGCCGGCAAAATCCGTTACGAGGACATCAAAGAAGGCGTGACGATGAAAGAAGAGCTTGACCAGTCGACGCGCATAAAGAATAAAATAATCATTGAGCAAAAAGGGGATTATCATCCCGAAATAGTCATACAGAACAAAGCAGGCGATGTTTTGGCACTCTACCCCATACCTGTAGGTGCTGTGATAACTGTAAACGATAAGCAGGAGATCCGGGCCGGTGATATGGTGGCCAAAACGCCGAGAACGATAACAAAAACGAAGGATATTACCGGAGGACTTCCCAGGGTCGCCGAGCTTTTTGAGGCCCGTAGGCCAAAAGACCCGGCGATAATAAGTGAGATCGAAGGAACCGTAGAGTTCGGCGAATCAAAGAAGGGGCAAAAACGCGTAGTTGTAACCAGCGAAACCAACATGAAGAGGGAATACGTGATACCCCATGGCAAGCATCTTAACGTATACAGAGGCGACAAGGTTCTCGCAGGCCAACAGCTCATAGATGGCCCTGTCGTGCCACAGGACATTTTACGCGTTTCCGGCGAAAAGGTACTCCAGGAATATCTCTTGAACGAGGTTCAAGAGGTTTACAGGCTTCAGGGCGTGCGCATAAACGACAAGCATATAGAGGCTATCATACGGCAGATGCTTCGAAAGATAAAAATAAAGGATTCAGGGGATACTCCTTTTATTATAGGAGAACAGATCGACAAATCGCGTTTTAAGGCGGAGAACGAAAAGGCTTTAAAGAAAAAGCAGAAACCCGCCAGCGCTACGCCGATACTTTTGGGGATCACGAAGGCGTCTCTTATGACAGAGAGCTTTATTTCGGCGGCAAGTTTCCAGGAAACAACCAGGGTCCTTACTGAAGCCGCCGCAAGCGGAAAAACCGATCACTTGCATGGGCTCAAAGAAAATATCATCATGGGACACCTTATACCCGCCGGGACAGGGTTTAAATCGCATAGAGATATTGAGATGGTTAGAAACATATTTGAGGAGAAAAAGCCGGTTTCCGAAAAAAAGGAAATTGTCAAAGCTCCGGAGAAAAAAGAAGCGAAAATTAAAAAGAAGAAGGGTAAGAAATAATCATATGCCGACGACTAATCAACTGGTAAGGCTGGGCAGAGAAAGTTTTAAAAAGAAATCTAAGTCAGCCGCGCTTAATAATTGTCCCCAGAAGAGGGGTGTGTGCCTTTTGGTAAAAACCCAGACCCCAAAAAAACCGAATTCCGCGCTAAGAAAAGTCGCGAGAATCCGCCTTACAAGCGGCATCGAGGTAACCGGATACATCCCGGGCGAGGGGCATAACCTCCAGGAACATTCTATCGTGACAATACGGGGCGGGCGTGTAAAGGATCTGCCCGGCGTACGATATCATATTGTACGCGGCACGCTTGATACAGCGGGTGTTGCAAACAGAAAAAAATCCAGGTCTAAGTACGGTGCTAAAAGGCCTAAGGAGTAGTTCAGTCGTAGGTCGTAAGTTTTGAGAGGAAATTAATGAGAAGAAGAAGAGCGGAAAAAAGACAGATACTGCCGGATCCTAAGTATAAAAATACCCTTGTGGCGAAATTCATAAATATGGTTATGATCAAGGGCAAGCGCTCTAAATCAGAGGCAATCGTTTACGGCGCGCTCGATATTTTAACTAAAAAAACCGGAAACGATAACTCGATGGAGGTTTTTCAGAAGGCGATCGATCACGCAAGGCCGCTTTTAGAAGTGCGCCCGCGGAGGATCGGAGGGGCCACGTATCAGGTTCCCATGGAAATACCGCCGTCGAGAAGCTATTTTATGGCGATGATGTGGTTAAGGGATTTCGCCAGGACGAAAAAGGGAAAACCTATGAGGGAGAAACTCGCGGATGAGCTTCTCGACGCATACAACAAAACCGGCTCAGCGATCAAAAAAAGGGATGATACCCATAGGATGGCAGAGGCAAATAAGGCCTTCGCTCACTACAAATGGTAATAGAAGATCAATAAGTCAAATATCGAAAATGAATGTAGCGACACTTGAAGAAAAAGATGAAACGGTTACTAAGATGATGGAAGAACTGAAAAAAACGCGCAACATCGGCATAATTGCGCATATTGATGCCGGCAAAACGACTCTTACCGAAAGAATACTCTTCCATACGGGAAAGATACACAAGATAGGAAGCGTAGATGAAGGCACTGCGACTACAGACTGGATGGTAGAAGAGCAGGAGCGTGGCATAACGATAACCAGCGCTGCCATAACATGCGTATGGAAAGACGCGCGTCTCAATATTATAGATACGCCCGGGCATGTCGATTTTACGGTCGAAGTTGAGAGAAGTCTTAAGGTTCTTGACGGAGCAGTAGTAGTATTTTGCGGCGTTGCGGGTGTTCAACCGCAGTCTGAAACCGTGTGGCGGCAGGCAGACCGATATGGCGTTCCAAAAATAGCTTTTATAAACAAGCTCGATCGTACGGGAAGTGATTTTTTTAAGGCCGTGGAAAAGATGCATCACAGGCTGGGCGCTAATGCGCAGCCTGTGGAAATACCGATCGGGCACGAAAACGTTTTTAAAGGGATCGTTGATCTTATAGAAATGAAGGCATATTTATTTGAGGGGGAGGGAACAAGCGTTACCAGACGCGAGATCCCGATTCCGGATGAATTAAAAGCCAAGGCGAGTCACTACCGGCATAATCTCATAGTGAAGATAGCAGAAGCGGATGAGAAAGCTATGAATAAGTACGTGAACGATGGGGGTATATATCCGCATGAACTCAAAGCTTATATACGCCGGGCAACGATAGCCAACAAATTTGTTCCTGTTTTCTGCGGCACGGCATTTCGCAACAAGGGTGTTGAGCTTCTTCTGGACGCCGTAGTAGATTACTTACCGTCGCCTCTTGATATACTGCCGGTAAAAGGGATTCATCCGGAAACGCACAAAGAGCTCGTTCGCCAGACCGACCCCGAAGAAAAATTATGCGCGTTTGTGTTCAAGATCATGGCTGATCCGTTCGTCGGGAAACTTATATTTGTCAGAATTTATTCCGGCACCATACGTTCCGGAGAATATGTCTATAACGCGACAAAATCTAAGGAAGAGCGCGTAGGTAAAATTGTAAAAATGCACGCAGACAACCAGGAGATAATTGCTGAAGCTAGCGCTGGAGATATAGTGGCGCTGGTGGGCCTCAAGAAGGCTACGACCGGAGATACTCTTGCGACCGAGGATGCTCCTATAGTCGTAGAAAAAATGTTTTTTCCTGAACCGGTTATATCAATGGCTATTGAACCGGCTACCAAGCAAGACCAAGAGAAGCTGGCAAAGGCCTTGAGGAAAATCGTAGAAGAAGATCCATCTTTTCATGTCAAGTTCGACCCGGATACGGCACAGACGCTTATTAAAGGAATGGGAGAATTGCATCTGGATGTGGTAATCACCAGAATAAAAAGAGAGTTTAGCGTGAGTGCTAATGTAGGTAGGCCGCATGTAGCTTACAAGGAAACGGTTACCAAAGAGATAGAGGCAACCGGAAAATTTGTACAGCAGACCGGGGGCAGGGGCCAGTACGGGCACGTTGAAATTAAACTTGGCCCGTCAGAAAAGGGCGAAGGCATAGTTTTTGAAAACAAAATAAAAGGCGGGCAAATACCCAGAGAATACATATCGTCCGTTGAAGAGGGCGTGAATGACGCCGCTAAAAGTGGAGTCCTTGCAGGATACCCTGTAATTGACATTAAGGTAACACTGTATGATGGGTCATACCACGATGTTGACTCCTCTGACATGGCTTTCAAAGTTGCCGGATCAATGGCGTTTACAGAAGGGCTAAAAAAAGCCACCCCGATTCTCCTGGAGCCTATAATGGATCTAGGGGTCACGACCCCAGAAGAGTACTTAGGCGACGTGTTGGGGGATTTAAGTTCTCGCCGCGTAAAGATTGAATCTATGGACCAGAGCGGAAATTCAAAGATAATACGCGCTCTTGCGCCGCTTTCAGAGATGTTCGGATATGCGACAGCAATGAGAAGCTTGACCCAAGGAAGGGCAAACTATACAATGGAGCCTTCTTTTTATCAAGAAGTGCCTTCTAATATAGCAGAGAAAATAATTAAGGGCGAGTCTCAGGGTAATAGTTAAAAGGAGGTAAAATATGGCAAAAGCAAAATTTGAACGCACCAAACCCCACATAAACGTGGGCACGATCGGTCACATCGACCACGGAAAGACGTGTCTGACAAGCGCCATAACAAAGACGCTTGCTGTTAAGGGTCA
>JADHYM010000006.1 GCA_016782445.1 Candidatus Omnitrophota bacterium
TCAGAGGCTTCTCCATCGTAGGTTAAGGTAGCTATGGGAGAGCCGGCTTTTTTATCGTAGGATACCGATTGCGTGCCCTTATAGGTGAAGTAGGTCTCACCTGCTTTAGTGGGCTTCGCAAGGGTCTTTGATGTAAGATTTGAGTTTTCATCAGAGGCTTCTCCATCGTAGGTTAAGGTAGCTATGGGAGAACCGTCTTTTTTATCGTAGGAGACGGACGTTTTGCCTGAGTAGGTAAAGTACTGTTCGCCATCCTTGTTCGGCTCAAGAAGACGCTTTGAAAAAAGTACTGAATTTTCGTCAAACGGGTCGCCTTTGTCTTTGTATCTGTAGTACGCGTTTTCGCTCGGGTTATTGGGGTCTACGACTTTTTTCATTACATCGCTTTCACGCTCCTCTATCTTGCCGTTGGCCCATTCGATGCTTTCAATAATGCCCTGTTTGTAGTTTTCTTCATCTACAACAAGCGGTCCTTCCCGGAGATAATTAAACGTGTTGCCTAAAACATCGGTTATGCTTTTTACGAGCATGTAATCACTGGAGCCTGGTTCCTTTGAGAAAAATTCTATCGTCTTTCCGCTTTCGAATACATCGTTAAGTATAGCGAGCATTTCTTCGAGCGTTTTTATTTCTTCTTTATCCGGCTTTTCCGCGCCTCGCGCCAAACGCAATGCCTTATTTAAGTTCATTTGCACAGTCAGCAGTTTGCCAAACGGAGGATTTCCCTTTTCGCTGCGCGCTCTCGCAAGAAGCGCTTTGATTTCCTGCGCAAGCTCCTTTGTGGAAACTTCCTCTGCCTTTACGGCTTTTGCCGCTTTTTCACTGGCCGCGAGCAGGCGGGGATCGATGCGCCTTTGTAAAAAAGCGCCCTTTATTGAGAGAAGTTTATCAAGTTTTTCGATTGCCTTTCTATATATCTCTTCGCCCGGCAGAATTTGTTTCAATCTTCCGTTCTCATCATATTTTCTTATTTCTATCGATTTCCCGCCGGGAATGGTAAGCGTCGTTTCGTCGAAGACGCCCCGGCAGGATTCTTTGGAAAGAATTTTTCCATTTTTATCTTCTGCTCCTCCGAGTTTTTTGCTGTAGCCGACATGCACGACCTTATTTTTCTTATCGGGGCTGAACACGACGAGGGTATGGTACCTTGCATCCTGTAAAGCCCACGATTTAAGCTTTCCTTTTTCGTCGTAAATCGTCACCCGCAATGCGCCGGAAGTTTTTATTGTCTTTCCGTTCGGGAGAAGTACTTCTTCCATTTTCTTGATCTTATTTTTACGTATTAAAGATGCGATTGCCTCGGTTTTATAAACGTCTTCTATTTTTAAATCTTCGATGACAATTTCGGTTTCGCCTTCCGAGTTTGTTGTTTCCGTTATTTTTATCCGCAGTTTCGCCACGGCTGATTCGGCGTAACCTACGATAATAAAGCAATCCGCGTATCCGGCTAAATCTTTGTCAGGGCTTATTCTTAAAACCGCTTTTTTCTCCACAACTTCGCCATTTTTGCCGAGCTCACGTATTTCGATATCTTCGCTTTCCGCTTCCTGTCCGGTATCAGCGCTTAAGATAGTGCGGTACGTTCTTATAAAATCTATCTTTCCCCCATCCGTCGAAGGCGCGGCCCAGGAAATCGTTATGGTATCGCTTAAATTGCGCGGATTCGGAACGGAGATAACTTTCCCGCCGTTGGATCTCTTTATATTCTTTATACTCCAGTCGTTTCTTTCGCTTACATCGTCACCAGTGCGCCAATCCCTGTATTTCTGGTTGCCGAAACGCACCCTGTATTCCTGAAAGCCGTCCTTTTGTCCGCCCCGGGGAACAAGGCTTGTTTTTCCGGCAACAGGGTATTCCGCGGTAACTGCATTTTCTCTGTTAAAGTGTGTCACATTCTGCGTATAATCAGTTTCTTCTCCTTTTACAAGGCCCTCGGGGTACTCATAATCGCTGTATTTTCTGCCTGTAGCGTTTCCTTCTGCGTCAAACTCCGCTTCTTCTATTGTTTTCGGCCTGCAATACGTGATCATTTCTCCGTCCGGGGCCTTTTCTACCACCTGAACAATATCATGCGTCTGATATAAATAAACATTTCTCTGTCCTTCTCGAAGCGTGTAAATTTCTTTTTTCCAGGATGTTTCTTCGTGAAAGCCTCTTATTTTTCTCTGAGTCCATTGCGCAAGGCCTGTAATACCATCCCGCGCATGCTTTATTCCGGGCCAGTTCATGGGGTGGTTCTTTGAAAGCGCGTCGTAAAGCAGGTACCTGGCTTCCTTGAAAAAACTTGTTTCCTCCACAAGCTCCCTGTCCTCAGGCTGAACTACTTCGATCATTAATGCAAAGCCGTTTTCTCTCTCTTTAAGGCTCGCTGTCCGCATGACATAAATTGTTCCGTCCTTATCCAGGCTAAACGCCGTGACAACCCTGCCGTCAGGATATCTTTCTGAGGGTTCATAAAATGTCGTGGTAGTGTGGCCCGCGCGTTCGCCTTTTTCGTCAATCACTATATCGTGTATCTGAAAATAACCATTTTTTGAGTTTGAGACTACGTCCTCTGTAAGCGTTCGGTAATGCCTTATATATTTAGGGGAAGAGCCTATTTTTTTATCTCCCGTAGAGCGCGCAAGCCTGTCATGTCTATTAATGAGGTACCACGCGAGCTGTTGCGGGGACCTAATGTGCGCTTTTTCTTGAGTAAGGGACTTATTCTCTCTTTCAATAGCTTCAAGTTCCCCTTCTTTCACTTTTATGCCACCGAGTATTTTATGAAATACATCGACTGAAATAGCTATATTATTTTGTATGATGCCTTCCTGCGTTTCGTGATCCGCGTTTTTGAATATATCGGAATCTATCGGAACGAAACTGTCCCATCGCCCGTGCGCGGCAAAAAGGACGCCGAGGTCGTCATCGCAGGTTACGGTTGATGAGGAAAGTACCTGATTCTCAAGGTCAACTTTCAGCATTTCAGTCGTATTCCTGTATCCGCCGGTGCCGTAATGCGGCGCATAAGGCCTAACCCCTACCACGTTTACGCCGTTCATGTTCTTTAGCCTGTATCTTGTTGTTTCCTTTGTGAAAAGACCCCAGAAAAGATCGCTTCCAAGCCTTGCGGCATGAAAATGGCCTCCGGCAGGCCTGACAAAACTGGTAGCCTGTTTTGAAGCGCCTTCCGCGACCGCTAAGCCGGCTCGGGACCAGCCAATCCACTCATCAGACATGTGTTCAGCCGGATGCGGGGTGAATGTTTCTCCCGGTTGGAAATTTCTTAAACCTTCCAGATTTTCTACGGAACGCTTTGGACCGATTTTAACAAAGGCAATTCTGCCTTTTACCCCTTGTGTATTCATATTCTTCGGCAATATACCGAGTTCCACATTAAGCCCGTAAACAATACCGCCTATATCATCTGCCTCCAGCCATCCTGTTTCATCCGGCTCTAATTCCCACGTAGTGGTATCCTTTATGTATTGACCGCTTAAATTCATGCTTATGCTTCCGACTACAGATTCAGCGTCAAGACGAATATGCTCTCCTATTAAATTCCAGAGTTCTGTAATGTCGAGTTCGCCTGTAAAATACCTTACTCTCGTGCGCCCTTCTGTCACATGAGTTGCTTCCCATTCTGTATCTTCTCCCGGATGCCATTCCTCGCGCACTGTAAAATCACCGGTATTCGGATCTATCACTATTTGCGTCTCAGACCAGGGCCTACCAGGCGACCTTCCGGAATCTGTTTCGATCTTATAATATCTATCGAATTTATTACCCATGTTAGGTAAACTATGCACTTCCGGTATGAGTTCACCTATTTTTCTCACTATATCCTTCGCCACATCAGAAGGTATCTTTACCGGTTTTTCGGCGATATAAAGCACGCCTCTTTCATCCTTGATACCTCTATAAGCGGCGGATGCGGTTTCTTGTTTTTTAATGGCTGCCGGAATATCTTTGACCCCCGCGTAATAGCCTCTCATCACGTTCTCCGGCCACTCTCTTTTATGAAGCTCAACAACGGAATCAGCCACATCCTCGGTGAGCCTTTCAAGCTCTTCTCTCTTAGCCCTTCTCTCGATTTCCTGTTTATTTAGCATTAGACACTCTGTTTTCTTCTTTGAGGCGCCTTTATGATCTGGGTTTAAGTCGAGCGCCGTCTCAAAAGCTACAAGCGCAAGGTCATAAGAACCGTCGAAAAGCCGCACGCAGCCGTCCGTGTAATACCGCTCTGCGGCCTCTTCCCATGCTGAAATATCTACCACATTGCCGGCCTCATCAAGGAAGGAAGCGTTGCGTTTTATGTCTTTATCAAAGAAACTTTTTTCAAGAACAATATCACCTTCATCAGACCTTAAAAGAGCGAATCTTTTCGTTATTGTGTATCTTCTTCCATTCGCGTCTCTGGCGTAATTGGCTGCATCGAGGGGTTCTTCTTCAAGCACGTCTTCTCTTGTGTATATAATTTCCTGTTCCTCTTTTTCATCTCCTGCAAACAGTTGCAGTCCGCACATTTGTGCCTCGATACCAGAGGCAATATGCATCTTTTTATCAGGCAGTAAGAATCTATCGTACCGTAGTTCGTAGCAGGCATAGACATCATAGATATTACCTTTTATTTGCACCTGCGTGATTTTTCCAAATAAGCTTTTGTGCCCCGCCTGTATCATTGCATCTTCATCGCTGGAGGCACTAAACGCTGTCGGCTTCTCTGGTTTTACCGGCACTACTACTTCTTCAGGCACTACCAATGTTTCCGCTGTTTCAACTGGTTCGGTAGTTTTAACTGCTCCGGTTACTTCAGTAGCTCCAGCCTCTGCTTTTTCTTGTACAACTTCAGTTTCCATTCCCCCTATTTCCGCAAGAATCTCGTTTACGCTATCTGTTTTACCTTCAAGCGCGTCCTCAAACGCCATTTCAAGGTATGAGGTATCGGCTTCTCTGTATTTCAATGCATCAATGGCGCCCTTGGCAAGACTCCAGGCTTTTCCCTCTTCTGTCCAGGGGAATTTTATTTGTGTTTTACGGGCGAATACAGGTATCATCGCAGTCGCGGTTTGCCTTAATTCTTCTTCGGTCCCTGACTTATAATTTTTCTTGGCCTCGCGGTAAAGCTCTTCAAATGTCGGCTGGGCGGATACGCGCGCCGGTACGGCAACAACGGTTTCCGGTTTCGCGGACTCTGCTTTTTCAAGGGCTATGATGATTGAGAGGCTATTTCGTGTTGTTCTGCTTAACGTGGTATCAGGCAATATCCTTCTCAGCTTCATCCAGTTATGTTGTTTTTTGTAATACCGTCCGCCTTGATATAGGTATATAGCGCGCCCTTTAGAGTCAATTTCCAATAGTTCGGCGGGTTGTATACTCGCTGTGTCAATAAGCAGGGCGCTACCCTTTGTAATAAGTTCCTGCGCTTTATTCTGACCTAGAGAACGCTCTTTATCCAGTTCACTTCTGAACGATCCGTCATCAGAGAGCATGTATTTTATGCCGAAGTAATAGAGCACGCTATTTGTGGAGAACGCCGGGGTTTCTTCGGTTATTCCGGCAACTTCGGGTTCGGTTTGTGCAATATCAAAAATATTTGTCGCGGCGGACACATCAAGTCCCTCAATAGAGGTGGCTTGAGAGCTTATGGTATCGAGTTGCGCTAAGAGCACGCTGTCAGAAGCGGCAAAAGAAGCTTCTCCTCCGGTAGGCGCCATATCGCTATCGGGCGTTCCCTGGAACGAAGTATTTACTGTTACAGCGCCCAAGGCGGCCGGTAAAAGAAGAATCAAAGCCATCGCTGCGTATCCTAAACTAGCTAAGGCCGGCCTCTTGGCCGGCATTAATCTGGGCATCTCAAATCTCGCGAGCGATTCTTTAATGCGGCCCATACGGTAGCTGAACCCTCCCGTTATATTAGAATAGCCGTTAGTTCCGCGGAAAATCAAGCGCAAGGCAAGCAATATATTCTCGAACCTCTCCATGCCTCTTGCGCCAAGCAGCTCCCGTGTTTTTGCCGCGTCTATTGAGCCGTCTTTTGAGCGGGCCGGCTCCACGCCCATCACTTGCAGGATGCATTTATCGGTAAGTATTTCAAAAGTCCTCGCATTTTTCTCGAAATAAGCGTTTGCCCTGCTTGCCATCGATTCTCCCATCAATTTGAGGAATTGCGCGTATGTTTTACCCCAAACAGAATCGATGTCGATCTGCATAAAATGCATGAGGCCGGCAAAAGCCTCATAACCGCCCTGTTCTACGATTTCGGCGAAATATGAAGGGCTTACCGTTTCTTTTACAAGGTCATGATTTAAAGCCGCTGCGATTGCCATTTTCAAGGCTATACTGCTTTTTTTGTGCATCTTTCTTTCGCGCGAAAGAAGCAGGTTTACCCGATTCATTCCTTCTTTGGAAATTATCCCCTTTCTTTTCAGAGAATCAAATATAGCCGCTCCGTTTATTTTGCCGTCGTTATATAAAATAGCTTTGTACAGATATGAAGCATGTAAGATCTTATCCTCTAAAGTAGTTTCTCCGGGAAGGGGCGCTGCTATCATTTTGGCGTGGTTTTCTATGGCACTGCTTACAATCTCTCTTTTGGTAAGACGTATCGTTTGCTCGTCTACTACGCCTTTGCCGTTAAACCTGTATAAAAGCCTGCCTTTTTCGGCAAGAGTCTCGGCCCTGTAGAAAAGAAGGGAGGGTTTGATGGGTAAATTAAGCCGCAAAAGAATTTTTATTCTTTCTTCAAATTCTTCTTTGGATACATTTTTATTTGCGAGAATGCGCTTATAATACGATGGCGTAAGAAGCCCGGCAAGGTATTTACTCTCCATGCCAGCTTGTTTCAGCATTAAAAGCTTACCAATACAATCTACGAGCGCGTCTTTGAGAGCCGGATTATTCAAGGCATCGGAAAGGAGCCCGGGATTTTTGATAACTTCTAATATGCGGTCAAGATTATTGATAACCGTAAGTTCCTGCTTTATTTTTTCCGTGTTCCGACCGGATCGTATTGCGCGCTCATGCATGTCCGCAAAACGCGTTCTTTTCTCTGCTATTTTCGAACGAAGCGTTGCCTCTTGAGTTGTTAATCTATCGCCTAGTTCCCGCGCGAAAAACTCCACATTGTGCTGGATAGCTCTTTTTTCTCTATACTCCCTTGAGGTTATCAAAAGATAAATGTCTTTTAAGAAATTCAGAAAAGTGGTTGTTCCTTTTTGGTATGTGCTTGTTTCACCTTCTGCCACGCCCTTGGAAACGCCATAATAGCCTGCGAGCGTGTTAAGTATGCCGTGCGATAAAATATCAAGAATCGCGAACGCAACTAAAGGATGGATGTATAAAGAGCCTGCGGAGAGAAAAGTCGCTAAGGGGACCGCTAAAAACGCGAATCCGATACGGAAAGCAGGTATTGAGAGCGGCACGATTTCATGTTTTATTTCTTTGAGCGTAGGCGGAGCCCTCTTGGGCAATAATAAGTTAAGAACTGCTTTGTTTGCTTCCGGGTGATGTTTTATGAATAATATGCCTGCTATTCCGAGGCCCAAAAGCACTGGCCATGATGCAAGATTCAGGTTGAAAATCCACGCTGTGAGCATCACCGGAAAAGAATAACTAATATATTCTATGAAAGGCACAAGGATATTTTCGAATCTGTTTTTCTCGCGAACTAACCGCTTTCCTTCTTCATTAAGATTTTGCGCCTCACGCCAGAAAAACTCTTCCAATCCTTCAACTGGCTCGAGGCGTTCTATTTCGTTTATCACGTACGCCTGTACAGCGATTTCTTCGGCGAGCTTCTCATCTATTTCCACTCCCGAAATATCATTTTTTATGAACGTAACATGGGCCCCGAACGTTATGACGTAGCGGTACTTTCTAATATCCTCTTCGGGGGCTCGTGCTGTTTTCTCATCTATGGTATCAAGTATTTTCAAATATAAAGCCCATTTCTCGCCTTTGTTCATGCGGACGTACTTTTCGCGAGCGGCATCGATCCACTGGGACCCTTTATGATTGAACATATAACGCGCGGGTAAGGTAATACTTTCGTCTTCTATTAAAAGTGCATTATCAAGGCTCCTGGCATGTTCTCTGCTTTTTTCCATTTCTCCCGTGTCGGGCTTTGTCTTTACCTTTTCCCAGAGCCAGCGCGAAATGGTTGAAACACCTTTTGAAGGTTTTTCTCCATATGTTTTTTCCAAGGAGGTTAATACTTTTGTTGCTTGTTTTTCTCGTTGCGCCTGGCGAGCATCTCTATCTTCTTTTTTTTGAGCTCTTCGCGTATTTCTCTCTCGAATAAAGCTACGAATCGTACGAAAACTCCATTTCATGAACCTCCTGAAGCCCCACAAAGCTGCCCCAATGATTGTTATCACCAAAATAACTCTTACAAAATAGGGGCTCCAATCAGTTGCTGTGAGAGATTCTGCTCTTCTGGCAAGCTCCTCTTCCGTGGGAATCGCCTGGCCTCTCGCTACAGTTGCAATGAGGGATATGCCGGATATAATAAGGGTTGTGAGCTTTCCTTTTTTTACGTGTTTTTTCCAAAAATCTGCGAGCTTTATAGGAACAAAGCCCACAAGTGTGACACCGGATATTACTTTGATAGCGGTCCAGAAACGCGACCAGTCTTTTACCAATTCGCCTTGCATATCCGGCGTTACAACAGCTTTCCACCAGCTTTGCATAAAAGCCGGAAAACCGCTCTTTAGGCTTACCGCAAAGTTTTGTATTGACACAAATACTTCTTGCGCACCGGCAGGGTCGGGCTTGTACCATAAGAAATAAGCTAAAACGAATATCGCGGTCGCTATACCTATAATATAGGGAAACATCGCAATCATTGACGCGCCTTCTTTCGGCCCCATGGGTTCTTCCGGGGTTTCGGGTATTTCTAATATTTTATCCGGCCTTTTCAGGCGCGTTGTTACTTCTCGCATTCTTTTTCTTCGGTTCATAATAGTTTTTACCATATCTGCTACACTATCATCGTTTATTTGGAAACCTCTTTTTTCAAGTTCAGCCTTAATAGCAGTCGATAACTCATTTTCGGGTATTGCCGGTTTGTTAAGGTCGCCCACAAGGCCATATATGATTTCTTCTTTTAATGCCTGTGTAAGAACAGCTGCTTCTTTTTGTGGTGTTTGCGGGAAACGCGCCCGTATGTCACGAAGAAGTTTTTCTCTTGTTTCATCGTTTTGTTGAATATCTTTCGAGATTATATCGTATCCTTTCGCTTGTGCTTTAGTTACGAAAATGGTTAAAATGGCTCGTATATTTTTCGCGTCGTGAGGATTTATGCCTTTTTCTTTTATTCTACCTACGGTAAGGTTGATAACTTCTTCTCTTATGCGAGCGCCATCGTCAGTGCCTTTTATTACATCCTCTGACTTTTTATCTTCTTCTTTTAATCTTTTTACTTCGGCGCCTTCTCTGCTATCTAAAGTCCTACTTACCCCTCTGCTTACCGGATAAAAATTCCATGTTCCATTATCGTCTTTCTCGAAAGCAAGCTGCACCTCTACTTCGCTATCTTTTACGTTCTGCACCACTATTATTTTCTTGCCTCCGAATCTCACGCTTTTAACTACAAATCCGGAGCCTTGGTTTTTCTTCAATTCAAAGGATGTTAATTTTTTATGATCCTCGCTAATCTTCATCGTTTTTATAGTATATCCGAGAAGTTCTGCGAATTGCTTAGGTGTTACCGGTACCTTGTATTCTCCCGTCCAGTTTTTTACTGCATCGGAATTTCTAAATACAAGCCAATCTTCCGTAAAAAGCCTTATCCAGTGCTTGGCTGTCTCTTCGACATTCATGTTTTTATCGTAAGTCTTACCGAGAGCGTAAAAAACAGATTCCCGGAGTTGAGTTTCATCTCCTGTGTAGAAATACGCCCGTACCGCTAATACATAGTCGCCTGCGGCAAGAAGCTCCTCATACGGCTGCTTCTTGTTAGTGAGTACCGCTATATAAGGCCTTTCCTCGCCTTCAGCGTACTTGGGCATAATAACAAGATACGATAAACCATCGGCCTTCATGATCTCTGCAAGCCCCTTAGAATGAAATCCTCCTGTTATAAGGGCGGCAACTTCCTCGTTATTTATTTTCATGGCCTTTATGGTATTCGCGATCATGGCGCTGTTACGCTCCTGGGCTATGTTATAAAAGTCTATGGCTTCGTCAAGGTTCCCGAATATGACATCTAGATCGTAAGCGCCCTCGAAAGCGAGCCTGTATTTTTTGTATGTCTTTGAGATAAATTCGGCGAGCATCGTGCGGTCAAAATAGCGTTTTTTTGAGATTATAAAATCGTGGTCATTATTGTTTAATGACACGGCGAAAAGCTTCTTCACGGTGCGCGCCATTCTCGTCAGGTTATAAAGCTCCCTTTCCTCGTCGTTTCTGAATATCTTTTCGCGTATGTAGTCCTCAAATTCGTCCACCTCGCGGAAAAGAGAAAGCAGGTCTATGTCCTCGTAAATCGTTATGTATTTTGTGAATTTTATAAGGTTCGGATAGGGCGCCGGAGAAACTTTTGCGTCTTCCGCGAGCCTTACCAGATATGAGTGAAAATTCGACTGCGAGATCTTTCCCATTTTGAAAGAAAGGCTTTCGAGAACAAGCTTCTCAAGCTCTCGCTTTGGAAGCGTTTTGGAAAGTTCGTCTATCAGGAGTTTTCGTTCGGCGTTTGCCTTGTCGAAATCTATTTCTTTCTCGAGTTTTATTGACTTAAGAAGCTTTGTGAGGTTCTCGAAAATGACGACTTCTATATTGTTTCTTTTCGCGAGCTTTTCTATAAAATCCCAGTGCGCGGTAAAGGCGAGCTTACCGTCTGTGTGGAGGACGGAATTCTGGTTAAGTTTCAAAAGGCTCCTTGAACAAACTTTTGATTCCAGCGCCTCGAGCGCGACAATAAGGCCGTCTATATTCTCAATGCATTTGATCTTATTGTGGACAACGCGGTTAAAGGCCTCGATGTTGGCCTTGTAAAGGGCGTTATTTTCCACGCCGTAAAGCTTGACGGGTTTTTCGGATATTATGGAATAAAATTCTCCGGCAGACATCTTGCCCTTCCGCATGAGGTATTCGGCTGTCTCTTTTCGAATTTCGGCGTCAGGAAAGCTCTTGAGAAGGGATATGTCAACCGGGCCTTCCGCGCCCTCAAGCGCGATAAGATCAAGATCATAGTTTGCCGTTAAGTTCTCGAGGATTTTTACTATGGACTCCTGCGCGGCGAGAGAGGCGTGGGCATCCTGTATGTTTATTATGACTTCTTCGCCACCGTTTGAGAATACTTCCTGGGTCTGGCCGGCATCGTAGGGTATCTGGATTCCGTTAAGGCGAGGCCTTCCGTTGATCGCGACTGCAGGTTTGGCACTACGCCATGCAAGGGGCTCACCGCCTTGAGCCCATGTTATGTCGTATATAATAAAAGCAAATATTAATAAGACAGCTATAATTTTACAAGGACGGGTTGTACGAAATGTTGAGAGTGGCAGATTCGTGGTCGCAGGTTTAGTATTCATAGCCTGAAGCCTGAAACCTGAAACCTGAAACTCTTTAATATTACGTTTTTTTCGCTGCCAAGCTTTCATTGTAAGGTTACCTCTTTACTTTATTTACCCTGAAAACATGTTAGGACAAAAAAGACGCTAAAACTAGCGTTTAACCAAGCTAACATTAACTTTTTCGTTCGCTAACTACATAACAAGTATAGCATACTATATATAAGAGTCAAGAAAGAAAATCTTACTATTTTGATGCCTAACATTGCGTAACTGCTTTAGTTTCAGGTAGTTAAGCCTGTTACATTGCTGTTACACTGCTATTACACGTGTTTTTTGTGACTTTTAGGTTTTTTTTCGGATTAGACGGGTTTTATTGGAGTTTTCTCGTAATTGCAGTTTTTATACTCTCAACTGTTGAGTATATCGCCGGAACCAAAAAAAGCGTCAAAGGCGTTGCGACTAGCATGCCGCCAATAACTGTTATTGCCAACGGCTTCCAGAGATTTGAGCCCTCTGAGGTATCAAGGGCCATAGGTAAAAGTCCCATAATCGTTGTCGCCGTGGTCATTATAACGGGCCGCAAGCGATCATTTGCAGCCTGCGCGACTATCTGCGGGAGGTTTTTATTGGAGATGTGTAGAATATTTATATGATCCACCAGTATTATTCCGTTATTAACAACGATACCTGCCAGCATCATCATCCCTATGAGCGCGCCCATTCCTATGGATGTGCCCGTAATGAATAAAGCCAAAACCGCACCTATAGACGCCATGAGAACGGTCCCCATAATTATGAAAGGCTGGTAATACGATTCAAAAAGTGACGCTAAAACGATATATATAAGAATAAGTATTACCCATATGATAACGGCGAATTCTTTCTGCGTTTTGATCATAGTGGGATAATTCCCCCCGAGTCTGTAGAAATAATTTTCCGGGAATTTAATGTCGTTTAAGGCCTCTTTTATCTGTTCTGCTGCTTTGCTTAACGGAATATCAGCGATATTGGAGCTTACCTGTATCATGCGAGAACGGTCCTTTCTCCATATTTCACTGGGTCCCAGGCCGTATTTAAACTCCGCCACCTGATCCATGAGAACATTGTCACCTTCCAGAGAAATAAGCGCCAGCTTATGAACATCTTTAAAGGTCCTTCTATACTTTTCTTCAAGGCGCGCTATAGTTTCTACCTCCCGACCCTCCGTGTGAAAAAGCGTGGCCCTTAAGCCCCGCATCTGCGCGTGAACGTCAGTGGCTATGTCGCTTACGGTAAAATCAAACTGCGCTGCTTTCTTTTTATCTATTTTAAGGCCAAGCTCCGGACGGCCTTCTCTCATGCGTATTTTCGTATCGCTGAATTTAGGAACTGATCCGAGCCGCGTTGCCATCGAAATGGCAAGTTCCCGCAAGACGTCATAGTCATAGCCAAACACGTCCAGGATTATTTCTTTTGTCCCTACTTCCTGCTGCTCCTCGAAATATATGAAAGCCGGTTTTATCCTGCCTACCTTGGGCCGGAGGCTCTCCATAACCTCGGCTACCGTGCGCTTCCTTTCAGCTATGGCCACGAGCTCCACGTAAACCTTGCTCGACCATGGCTCCACAATAGCGGTAAATTTCTCCACCTCGGGCACTTCGTTCAAAAGTTTCTCGACCTGCTTTACGACCTTATCACTTACCTCGAGCTTGGCGCCGGTCGGCATTTCAATAAAAACCGTAAACTTGTTTTGTTCGGTCGTTCCCAGGTATTCCTTGCCTATGCGTTTTGAGAGGATTAGCGTTCCGACAAATGCCACTATGACAAAAAGAAATATCCAGACCTTCTTCTTGAGGACAAATGCGATTATGGCTCGCTGGATATTATAAAGAGGGCTGAGGATCTCTGTTTTACCCTTTACGATAGCTACCCTCGATGAAAGAAGCGGCACAACCGTGAGAGCGACGAAGAGAGATACAATGAGAGAAAATGTCACTGTCCAGGCCACTCCGCTATAAAGAAGCCTCATCTCCTGTCCGACGAACATCATGGGTAAAAATACTATTATCGTGGTAAGCGTTGATGCTATGATTACAATGTTCATTTCCGTCGCGCCGAGAATAGCCGCTTTTTCAATTGGCTCGCCTTCTTCGTTTTTCTTCAGTATGTTCTCAAAAACAACGATTGAGTTGTCAACCAGCATTCCGACCCCAAGCGCCAGGCCGAACATCGTAATATAGTTTATAGTGAGCGGCACCGCGCGCGTTAAAAACGCGTTTGAAAGCTCCATAAGGCCAAACGTTATGATTACGGATATGGGAATGGAAACCGCTACAATCATTATCGGCCGCAGGGATTTTTTGATCAAAAAAACTATCACGAAACCCAGAAGCAGTATGTAAACGAGCTTTGTAGGGACAAATAGTATGCCCACAAGAAGGAGAAGCACGTAAATAGAGTGTTCTTTCTTTATCCTTCCGAGAAAAAATGCCAGGGTAAGCATAATGAGTATGGCGCCCTTAAGAAGCGAATCCTTCAGATTGTTTATTGACTTCTTTATGAAATCCGCCTGGTTACTTGTCTCCATAAGGTCGATATCCGGAGGTATGATACGCTTTATTTTTTCCACCTCTTTTGTGACGCCTTCTGCTATCTGTATCGTATTGCCGGTAGATTCCTTCTGAACCCTTAGCGAAACGATTGGCTTGACGTTGATCCTGGCATATCCTTTAGGCTCAAGGTAAGAATCCCGCACCTGGGCTATATCCTCAAGCCTTACGATCGAGCCCTCGGGCGTGGTAGATATGACGGTTTTCTTTATATCGTCGACAGATTTAAACTCTCCTATTGTGCGTATGAGGTATTTATCCTTTACCCTATTTATCTCGCCGGATAAAAGGTTCAGATTATTTAACCCCAGAATATTTATAACTCTCTGAAGCGGGAGCGAGTATTTCACGAGTGCTCTTTGGTCAACTTCTACAAGAATTTTTCTTTCTCTTCCGCCCACAACCTCTATGTTGGCGACACCCGTTACACGCTTCAACCTTTCCTTTATAATCTCGTCAACGACTTTCCTTATTTGCTCCGTTGTTTTGCGCTTACTTGTAGCCGCGAGAATAACTATGGGGTAATCGGATTTTTTGAACTGCGCAATAATCGGTTTTTCTGCCTGCTCAGGAAGTTTGTTCCTCACCTTGGCAAATTTTTCCCTTACCTCAAGTGCCGCGAAATTCATATCTGTGCCCGGTTTAAAACTTAATACTATGGTAGCTTCACCCTCTTTTGAAATTGAAAGCATGGTTTCAAGATAACTTACCGTAAATAGCGCCTCCTCGATGGGCTTGATGACCATCGATTCAACCTCTGTAGGCGGAATGCCGCCGCGTATATATATGATTATGCTTATTTCTCCGAGACTAACGTTCGGAGAAAGCTCGACAGGGAGCCGGGAAAGGGATATGAGGCCCACCAATATAAGGGCCAGGAACGCCATAGCCGTGGATATGGGCCTTGTTATGGCGAGTTTTGGTAAATTCATCGTTTTTTAAATATGTTGGATTCTTCTACTAAAAGATATATCGCGGGAATGACGAACAGGGTAAGGAAAGTTGATATGAAAAGACCCCCTATGACGCTTATCGCAAGCGGGCTCCTGAGCTCAGAGCCTTCTCCGATCGCCATGGCCATGGGAAAAAGCCCGAGTATTGTGGTAAGAGCGGTCATGAGGATCGGGCGGAGTCTCGCCTTAGAGGCTTCGAGCACTGCCTCGTATGTCGCCACTCCGCGGGCGCGCAGGATATTGAGAAAATCTATGAGCACTATGCCGTTATTTACCACTATTCCGCCCAGCATTATGAGCCCGAGAAGCGCCACGACGTTTACCGAGGTTCCCGTAACAAAAAGCCCTAATAAAACTCCTATAACAGAAAGAGGTACGGCCATCATAATTATAAAAGGCTGCCACAAGCTTTCAAACTGCGCCGCCATTATCATATAAACTAAAAGTATAGAGAATATAAGGGCAAATCTCAAACTATTGAAGGATTCTGCCATTTCCTCGGATTCGCCCGTAAGTTTTACCGTATAATCGGACGGAATGTCGAGTTTTTTTATTGCTTTTTGTATATCATTCGTCACGTCTTTTAATGCCCTTTTGAAAATATTGGCGGATACAAGGATGGTTCTTTCCTGGTCCAGGCGCTTTATTTCGCTGGGACCCTTGCCTATGCCGAATCTCGCGACAGAAAAAAGCGGCAGTATTTTTCCGTCAGGGGCGTGAAGCTCAATTCTATTAAGCTTGTTAAAGTCATCCCTGTCCGTTTCCCGTAATCGCACCCGTATATCTATTTCCTGCCCCTTCTCTTTTAATTCGCTCGCTATGTAGCCCTTAAGCCCTATTTGCGCGGTCTGCGCTATGTCAAAGACGGAAAGGTTATAAATCCCGGCTTTGTTCTTATCGATAAAAATTTTGGTCTCGGGCGAAGGTTCCGGCATATCGGTTTTTACGCCGTATATTCCTTTTATTTTCTCGATTTTTTCTTTTACTTTTTCCGTAATTTTCATGAGGGCCGATATATTCTCACCCTTTATTTCTATAACGACGGGGCTCGCCTCTTCCACTGCCGCTGAGAATACGCTTTCCTGAAGTATATAGTCTATTCTCGCGCCCTCCGGGTTAAGTTTCGTAAGATCCTTCTTTATTTTTTGTACCGCCTGGGGTGTTTTCATGCGCCTTCGCTTTTTAAGACTCACGCGTATTTCCACCTGATGCGATCCGAGCCTCTGAAGAACGTCCTGCGCATCCTTGCCACGGGTCGATCCGACTATACTTGTTACCTTTTCCACATAAGGGAGGCCCGTAAGATAGCTCTCTATCTTCCGCGCGGCAGCATCTGTTATTTCCAGCCTCGTGCCGCTCGGCATATCTACTTTTATGATAAACTGCCCCTGGTCCACCTTTGGCATAAGCTCCTTATCAAGAGGTATAAATAAAAGCAGGCTTAAAAGAAAAAGTCCGAGCGTAGCCAGAAGTCCTTTTTTCTTATTTTTCAGGAATTTTACGAGATACTTTTCGTAAATTTTAAGCAAAACAACGTTTGTTTTTTGCGTTTTTTCACTTTTTTTCTTTTCCTTATGCCGCATGCTCGCCAAGAGCGGTATAAGGGTAAGCGCCACGAAAAGACTCGCCATAAGGGAGAAAATTATGGTAAAGGCAAGCTGCTTGAAGAGCTGTCCGGCTATCCCGATCACGAACACCATGGGGAAGAAAACTACAACCGTTGTAAGGGTAGATGCCGTTATGGCGTTTGAAACTTCCGAGGCGCCTTTTATTGAAGAGGTTTTTTCATCCTCGCCGGATTCCTTGTGCCTTGAAATGTTTTCCAGAACGACTATCGCATTATCGACCAGCATCCCGACGCCGAGAGCCAGGCCGCCCAGGCTCATCATGTTTATCGAAAGTTTTCCCATAAACATAAAGGTAAACACCGCTATAATCGATATCGGCATGCTGAAGGTAACTATTACGGCGCTGCGTACGCTGCGTAAAAAGAAAAGAAGCACTATAAAGGCGAGTATGCCTCCCTGGATCGCCGCGTTCCGCACGCCGTTTATCGCTTCTTTAATAAATTTCGACTGGTCATAAACTATCTCTATGTTTATGCCCTTGGGGACCTCTTCCCTTATATAGCTTAATGCTTTTTTAACCCCGTTCACCACCAAGAGGGTGTTAGACTGCGCCTGCTTCTGGATGGAAATAGATATGTTTTCCTCGCCGTTCAGCCTGGAAAAGCTGGTTCTTTCCTTAACCGTGTCGTAGACTTCTCCTACGTCCTTTACGAAGACAAGGCGCCTTGTGTCGTGTATTGTTGTTTCGTCCTCATCCGGCCTCTTGTATCTTTCTTCGTCATCCTCCGCTCTTACGGGTATCTCCTCTATCTCTTCAACGCGTTCAAACTCTCCGAGCGTCCTTATGAGATATTCGTAAAAGCTTTCCTTTATCGTTCCCGCGGGATAATTCAGGTTCGCGTCGGCTATCGACTTTGACACTGTAAGAAGCGGCACCCTTTGCGCCCTGAGCCTTCCCTGATCAACCTCAACGATGATCTCACGCTCAAGCCCGCCTGATATCGTAGCAGACGCCACGCCATCGAGTTTTTCGAGCTCTTCTTTGATTATTCTTCTTGATATTTCCCGGACGGCTTCGGGCGACCGGTCGCCCGTGACGCTCAGGGTCATTATCGGCAGCTCGAAGGGGTTGTATTTCATGACGATGGGTTCTTCTGATTCGCGCGGCAGGCGTTCTTTTATAAGGTCTATTTTTTCACGCATTCTAAGGGCCGCGAAATCCATGTTCTGGGACCAGCCGAACTCGGCTATAACGATGGATAACCCCTCCCGAGAAACACTCTTTAAACGCCTCAGGCCGCTTACAGTGCCTATGGCTTCCTCTACCGGTTTCGTAATGAGGGTTTCTATTTCTTCCGGGGCCGCATTCTCATAGGTAGTTACTACCGTAAGTTGGGGATAGGTTATCGGAGGAAAAAGTTCCTGGGGTAATTTACTTAAAGAGATAAAGCCAAAAAGCATTACCCCTAAAAATATCATGGACGTTGTTACCGGGCGCTTTATTGAAAACTGCGGCAGGTTCATTAAAATATCGTCTCCTGCACCTCTGTTATTTCCACCCTGTCCTTATCGCTAAACTCCTGAAAAACGTCAACGATTATAAGTTCGCCTTCCTCGAGGCCTTCTGATATTTCGGCCGCATCCTGGGTAAGATACGCTATTTTTATTTTACGCACCTCGACCGCTCCTTGCTCGAGCACCGGTTCTTTTTCTCCTTTTTTCTTTCTTTCCTTTTCATCCGGCTCAATCGGGTGAACCACGTAGACAAAGTATTCGTTTTCTTTTTTCTTAAAGGCCGAGGTAGGTATAATAAGCGCACTATCGTTCTCGTAGGTGGCAATAAGGGTCCTCGTAAACATCCCGGGTTTTAAATTGAATTCTTTATTTTTGAGCTCTATCTTTATATTCTGGGTCCTGGTCTTTCCCTCTATTATCGGTGATATGGAGTCGATCGTTCCCGTAAACGATTCCGTGGGAAATGCGTCAACGTATATCTCTGTTTTCTGGCCGAGTTTAAGTTTCGGCGCGTCGCGCTCTATTATGTCGAATTCAGCGTAAACGTTGCCTATTTCGATAAAAGTGCCTATTTTAACGTTCTCGTTCGCATTTATATACGTCCCGACGTCAATATCCCGGCTTCCGAGTATCCCGTCAGCTATTGCGTAAATGTTTGTTTTTTCAAAGTCGCTTTTTGCGGACTCGTATTCGAGTTTAGTTTGTTCCAGTTTTATTTTATCTATGCCGCCCGCATCAAAAAGTCTTTGGTTTTTGTTAAGCTCGAGCTCCGCGTATTTAAGCTTAAGGAGCGCGTCCTTCTGGTTCAGATTTGCTATTATGTCGCCTTCCTGAATGCGTTCGCCTTCCTCGAAATTGAAACTTTCCAAAATTCCGCTTGTCTCAAATTTAAGGCCAATCTCTTTGAACCCCTTTATAGTGCCCATAGCAGGAAGCGTATCCTTAAACGCCATTTTTTTGATCTTATAGACCTTTACGGGCACTGCCTCACCTATGAGTTCAAGTTCCGCCTGCTTTTTCGCTTCCCGCGCGAAAAGAACATTGTGTATCGTGCCGATGGTCCGGGCAAGTATAAGTCCCGCTACTACGATTACAACGAGGGTTATTATATAATTTTTCTTGGGCTCGCCCGATTTAATCCCTTCTTTTATTTCCTTGTAAATTACTTTACCTTTTTCGAAAAGATTTTCTGCGGTTTTTTTAAGATCTTTTTCGAGTTCGCCTGTTTTTATTTTCTTTTGTAATTTTTTAAAATCGATTTTTTTCATCTCTCGGCTCCTTCCATTGCCGTATATATTAATTTTCGAAGTACCCTTCTATACCTACCGCCTTGTTGAGAGAGGCAATCGCCGTATAGTAATCCGCTATAGCCTGAACGCATAGGTATTGTTCTTCCGCGAGTTTTAAGAGTTCCTCGGTTACGTCCGAGTATAGCGCTTCTCCCAGCTCACGCCTTATCTCAAGTAGTGCTACCTCTTTTTCCTGGTACTTTACTTTGCTTTTCGCAAGCTTCATTAGTAATATTGCTTTTTTATATTTAAAATAAACCTCTTTTACCTCAAGTGTTACTTCCTGCTTTTTTTTGTTCATTTCATTCTGGGATTTTATATATTCTACCTCTCCCTCGGAAAGGCCTTCGATGTCTGTGAGCGCGTCAAGAATGCCAAATGTAATGGTGCTCGTTCTCGATTGCGTCCCCTGCCAAGCGCTTACGACCGGTTGCCACTCCTCTTCTATCAATGTACACTTAACCGTATTTCCCCAAAATGGCATTGTGGCTTCAAAGCCAAGATAATATTCGGGCCCCAGGCCGCGTGGGTCGTTGCGGCCGGTGGCCGTCGGAAACACCGGGATCACGTCCGCATCTTGTCTATCGTTTGGCACCCAATCTTCTCGCATGTTACCGTACATGCCTAAAATGTCAAATTTAGGAGCAAAGGCCTTGGCTTTTTTTATCTTATCACCGTACCTGAAAAAGCCCTCTCTTAAATACGCTATTTTGAGTTCCGGCCGGTTCATGTAAGCAAGGGTATAGCATGTATCAAGGTCTATTTCTATAACGCGAGGTTCTTTTACCGCGCGTATCGCGATCTCGTCCTCTATGTTCATCGTCTGCTGAAGCATGAGATTGGCGACAAACATGTTTTCTGTGGCTGATTCAAGGTTAAAGTCTGCCTGGTTTTTATGCGCGCTTACCTTTAAAAAATCGATCTGGGAAACAGCGTCAGCTTTATAACCGGCCTTCACTATGTCTTGGAACTTTGTTACTTCCTTGTCGAGTTTTTTCTGTATTTTAATGTTTTTCTGGGTCTTATCAAGGCTATAGTAAGCCTCTTTCACTTCAAGGGTTAAATCGTTCTTTATACGCTCGTAATCCTGCTTAACCACGTCGAGCGCCAGGCGCTTCTGCTGCAACGTATAAATAAGTTCTCCCCCGCGAAAAATAGGCTGCCTGCCCATGGCCTGGAGCTTTCTCCCGGTATAAAGCACGCGATTTACTTTTCCTTGAGAATCCTCTACCAGAAATTTTACTTCCGGCCCCAAGTCGCGCATGGCCTTCATAAGCTGAACACGCGCGAGCTTTAGTTGTTTTTCCGCTATCCTTATCTGAAAGCTGTTTTGCATGGCTATGGCTATGCAATCCTCAAGCTCAAAAGCATGCTTCATTTCGAGTGTTTTGAGTCCGCTTTTCACGGGCCTCTCAATATCCTGCGAAAACACGCTCTCCGGCGACGCGAAAACGATTAAAGCAGCAATAGTAATACCATAGAAGGCTTTTATTTTCAGCATAGCTATTCGCCTTTTTCAGCCTGGCCCTGATCTAGACCCTTTCGCTTCCTATATTCCCTCATATAATCCCGCATGTAGTTTCTGTGGCGCTCCTTGTGAGCATCCCTGTAAAGCTTAAGATACTCCTTGTGCTTCTTCCGCCATTCAAGAGAACGGCTCCTGCAGGTCTCTCTCCAGGAAGAATCTCGCGTTTCTTTATAGCGGAAGTAGTTCGGGTTGCGCCCCCGCCATTTTGCCATGTTGGTAAGCTGCCGCTGGTACTGGCACTCAACACTTGAACACACGGACTGGTTCGGCCTGTACTTATTTGGAATAAACCCCTTACCGCAAATTTCGCATTTTCTTTCTTCTGTCATAAGCCACCTCTTTTATACTTTACGCTTCTAAAAATATCTCCCTTATAGCAAGAAAACCCGCGCCTTTTGAACAGGCAAAAATGCCTGCTGCCTGCGGTATAATTTTTATTTTGTCCGTCATTTTATCCGCTACGAATTGCTGAACGCTCTTTTTGAGGGGTTTAAAAAATATGTCGCCTGCACGCTCTATTCCTCCTCCTATAATTATGAGCGTCGGCTCAAAAATGTTTATAAGGTACGCTATGCGGACGCCTACAAGAAGGCCTGCTGTCGCTATTAGCTCCGTTGCCAGTTCGTCGCCGGCTATAGCAGCATCGATGATCGTTTCATTAGAAACCCCATCAGCTCCTCCGCCAGATATGTCAACTATTTTCGTCCCGACGCCTTCCCGTACACTAGTTTTGGCTTTTTCGGCAATGCTGAATGCCGGCGGCCACGGTTTGAGATACGCGTAGCCGGCGCTTTTCTCTCTTGCATCGAAGTATTCAAAATCTTTCAAAAGTATTCCTTCACCCTTGTCGTTATTTATATAAAGAATTTTTTCCGTACCATGCGCTTCGTGATTTAAAATCTTTTCGGCAAACGCCCTGCAAAGCGTTTCACGGCCCGTTATTGCAGAAATATTAAAACTTTTCTCGGCTGCTTTCTTTATGGAGAGGCACGCTTCCTCAGGGTTTTTCACGGATTCCGAAACACTGATGCCTATTTTTTTGATTGAGTTTTTACTATTATTTGGTTTCGGGACTATTTTTTCGAATAACCCGTTTACGTAATCAGCCGGATTTTTATCTTTCGGATAATCCATAGCCGCCTCACTTAGAGTATCCATGGAAATGTTTACGGTCGTAGCCCGTAAAGTGCCTTCCCCTATTTCAATCCCGAGACCTGCGCCCCATTCGTTGTTTAATCCCACCAGTTCCGGCCGCCTGCCACCCGATGAAATATCGTACCCACTCTCGATCAACAGGTCTTTTTTCATATAGCTGTTAATGTAATTTGAGATCGTGACCATGGTCGTGTCGGTCAATTTTGCGATTTCGCTTCGCGAAATAGACTTGTTTCTTCTTATTAAATCAAGGAAGGCAAGGTTCTTTTTGGACCGGTCGTTTAAAGGATGCGGAGTAAACAAAGCTAAGCTTCCTTTTGTTATATTTTACAAGACTAACTTTTGTTAGAAAGTGTACCATAAAATCAACAAAAAGTCAAATTTCGTCTCAAAAAATTTGCTCGGCCTACTTAGTGCCTTTCCGAAATAAGAAATGAGGATTTGAGCCGGTTTAGATAAAAGACTCTCTATGAAAAGGTTGCGTAAATTCTTATAAGGTAGTGCTTTTTTGTAGTTTTCGACTGCTTTAAGAGCGAGAGAAAACTACAGTGGGCATAATTGTGCGTAAGCTTGTTATGCTTTTTCCCGTATACGCCCGGTTACAAACTTGTGCAAAATGCTTGCGATAAAAGTCTGGTATGGCAAACCTTCTTCCACGGCCCTTTTTTGTATGCCCTCAAGGTCATGTGCGGATACACGTATGTTTATACGCTTGTCCTTCTTGAGTGTGGCACGGGCATAAGCAAGGTACTTCTTTAACGAAGAAGAAACCTTCTCTTTTGACTTCCATTCTCCTTTTTCGTATTCTTCGAGTATTTCTTTCTCTTCTCTATTCATCATTTTTCACCTCGCTTAAATATTCTTTAGTAGCTTTTCTTGACGGAATTATTGTCTTCAAAAACACGTCTTTCTTCCCTTCCACGAAAGGAACAAGATATGCATAATCACCAATCCTTACCACAAACATACGCTGGTTTTTGTACTTTTGCTTATTCGGATGGTCTAAAACGTCCAGCAGATTACCTTTTTCGATAAAGAACACAACTTCTTCAAAAGATACCTTCCGCTCTTCTATAAGTTTCTTATTCTTCTCTTCATCCCAGGTATAATATTTCATCATTTAAAGTATATCACATTGTGTGCCTTATGTCAACAGCGAGTACTATTTTTCTTTACTGCCTACGTTTTGTAGTCAATTGCATACAATTTGTAGTCGAGAACGAGCGTTGGTAATAATGGGCGTGATTCAAGGAGATACAGTGGTTCTGCTAAATTTAACCCATCGGATAAAACCTTGGTGTCGGTATAGTGACTAAAATTAGTCTTAACTCATACAAATTCGTATAACTTCGTATAAAAACAAAAAGATACTCATTTGCGAGTATCCTCTTGTTTTTAATAGACTTGCGTCTATTTATACTGGCAGCCCCACGGGGTCTACTACGCCACATTGCTTGCGCCCTGCTTCGCTACATTGCTTACGCGTGTAGCTACGCAGAGGCTCGCGTGTGGCTTCGTAGGACCTTTTTCGACTGCTTTTCTACTTCGCCGCAATAAATCGTTTCTTGAGAAATGCTTGCCCTGAACCTACTTTTAGATATTTTTCGAATCGTCGAGCAAGTGCCTTACTGCGAAATATTATATGGGTCTCTAATGACCAAGGAGCAAACCTCTTGCTATAACCAGAAGCTGCAGCATTATGTTCTTGAAGTCTGCGTTGTAGATTATCGGTAATGCCGATATAATACTTGGCGGGATTTTTTTCACTTATCAGGATGTATACGATATGCATATATTTATGCTGCCATTCCTACGAAGCCGCAACATGAAAATATTGCGGCGAAGTAGAAAAGCAGCCCCACGGGGATTCGAACCCCGGTCTTCAGAATGAGAATCTGATGTCCTAGGCCGGGCTAGACGATGGGGCCATGTTATTTACTAATCTTTTAAATACTCTATTTCCTTTATAGCTCTTTATTTCTTTTTCTCTTGTAGCCGCTTCGTGTTTTGTCGAGAATTCTTCTTTATATACAATAAAATACGGACCTTTATTCCTGGTTGAGCGTGTGTGGTTGCCATTATGTTGCCGTATCCTTCTTTCTATATCTTTAGTGTTTCCAATATAAAAACTGCCTGTTTTTTGGCTTTTCATTATATAAGTACAATACATAATATTTCTTTAATCGCTAAACCCCGGTCTTCAGAATGCCCCGCCGCCCCGCTTCGCGGGGGCGGGGTCCCGCCATACGTAAGTAACGGCGGGAAGAATCTGATGTCCTAGGCCGGGCTACCCCGTCGTAACCTCTGCCTGCTTTCAGCAGGCAAGTATGACGGGGCCCCGCCACACGTAAGTTGCGGCGGGGGACGATGGGGCCAAATTTGCGAAGCAAATTTGATACTGAGGAAGTCTTATGAATCCGACCCACGGGAGGATTCATGACTTCCGAGGTACCTTAATTTTCGCTTATTAACTCCAGCTTTTTCCTGCGTGTAAATCCTTGTATTTCCAATTCCCTCTTACGCGCAGCAGAGTTAGTCCCGAGTTTTTCTTTGTAAATGAGCTTTACGGGATATCTATATTTAGTAAAGCGGCAACCTTTACCTTTATTGTGGGTTGTTACTCGTTTTTCTACGTCGTTTGAAATTCCGGTATAAAGCTTGTCGTCCCTACATCGTACTATATAAACGAACCAAGGCTTTAAAAGCATAAGCACGCAAAGGTCCTTCGAAAATGGCAAACGCTCCTCTAAGTCGCGTTTTCTTCATTTTTCTCAGGATTAAATTTTTTCAAAATTTGGTGCGCGGGGCGAGACTCGAACTCGCAATCCTCTCGGAACATGCTCCTCAAGCATGCGCGTATACCAATTCCGCCACCCGCGCATTTGTTTTAGATATCATATTCTATAATAGCTCGTTGCTTTTTACAACACCATTTTTTAACAGTTCATGTAGTCGGCTGCACGACGAGCACATTTAAGGGCGCTTGCAAAGTTGTCGCGGTTATTTTATTTCTTTTTCTTGCCCGCGATCTTACCCCAGATGTCCTTTAGGGAAACTATTTTATTAAAGATGGGCCTTCCGGGAGAGGAATCTTTCGTGTCTGCTGAAAAATAGCCGTGCCGTTCAAACTGAAATCTTTCGCCGGGTTTTGCGCCTTTAAGCACGGGCTCCAAAAAACATGACTTCAAAACAATCATGGAATTAGGGTTAAGGTCTGAGGCGCCTTCCGGGTCGCGCTTAGTAAACAGCGTATCGTATAGCCGAACCTCACCGGCCTGCGCTTCTGAAGCAGATACCCAGTGAAGCGTAGCTTTTACCTTGCGGCCGTCAGGTGCGTTCCCGCCCTTTGTCGCCGGGTCGTAGGTGCAGCGAAGTTCTTCGATTTCGCCTGTTTTTTTATTTTTTATAACTTCCTCGCATTTTATGAAATACGCGTAGCGCAGTCGCACTTCCCTCCCCGGAGCGAGCCTATAAAACTTCTTGGGCGGATCTTCCATGAAATCATCGCGTTCTATGTAAAGTTCTTTCGAAAAAGGGACCTTGCGCGTACCCATAGAAGGATCCTCAGGGTTATTTATAGCGGCGAGCTCTTCTTTTTTATGGTCAGGGTAATTGGTTATCACTACTTTAAGCGGTTTTAAAACCGCCATCCGCCTGGGCGCTGTCTTATTTAATTCTTTCCGAATCGCGTTCTCAAGGACCACCAGGTCTATAATGCTGTTAAACTTCGCGACGCCTATGCTCCCGCAGAAATTCCTTATTGACTCGGGAGTGTATCCGCGCCTCCTAAGGCCCGATAGAGTCGGCATCCTCGGGTCATCCCACCCGAAAACGGCCTTTTTTTCAACAAGTTCAAAAAGCCTTCGTTTGCTCAAAACCGTGTGGCCCAAATTAAGCCGCGCAAACTCTATCTGCTGCGGGTGGTGAACCCCGAGCTCATCCAGTATCCAGTCATACAAAGGCCTATGCACGTCAAATTCAAGCGTGCATATTGAATGGGTTATACCCTCGATGGAGTCGGAAAGGCAATGCGTAAAATCATAAGTAGGATAAACGCGCCACTTATCGCCTGTTTTGTAATGAGCGATTTTCTTAATGCGGTAAAGAACAGGATCCCGCATGAGCATGTTGGAGTTTGCCATGTCGATTTTTGCCCGCAAGACCTTTGCTCCGTCCGCGAATTTCCCGTCTTTCATTGCTTGAAAAAGTTCAAGGTTTTCACCGGCCGTGCGATTGCGGTAGGGGCTTTCCTTACCGTGGACAGTAACAGTGCCGCGATATTTACTGATTTCGTCCACACTTAAATCGCAGACATACGCTTTTTCTTTTTTAATTAAAAGGGCTGCGTATTCCGAAAGTTTCTCGAAGTAATCCGAAGCGTAATATTCTCTGCCTTTCGGGTCAAAGCCGAGCCATTTAATATCTTCTTTTATAGAATTAACATACTCCATATTTTCGGTTTCCGGGTTGGAGTCATCGAAGCGCAGGTTACAAAGGCCCTTGTAGCTTTTGGCAATACCAAAGTTCAAGCATATGGATTTCGCGTGGCCTATATGGAGATAGCCGTTCGGCTCCGGCGGAAAACGCGTATGCACGCGGCCGGAATTCTTGCCTTCTGCAAGGTCCTTATCGATGATTTCACGGATGAAGTTTGTAATTGGTTTCATGAGTATTTTGGTTTGGTTCTTCTTCGCTGAATTGCTTACGTTCTACTTCGCTAAAGCTTCGTAGGAACTTCACGTTCAGCTTCGAAGGAACAACATTCTGCTTCTTGTAAATTAAATTGAAAATTCCTGCGAAGCCATGAGCGAAAGCATCATGGCGAAGCAGAATGGTTGCCCAACTAGGATTCGAACCTAGACTAGATGCTCCAGAGGCATCTGTGCTACCATTACACCATCGGGCAGCATTATCATTCGTTGTTATTCGGCTCAAGAAATTGTGCCGAAACCACCCGCTAAAGTGGGTGGCTAAAAATCCTCTTTAACCTTTCGATTACGCGCTCCTTACCAAGAACCTCCATCATTTCAAAGATACCGGCGCCGGTAGATCTTCCGCTTATTGCTGCGCGGGTAGGGTGAATGAGAGATGCGGCTTTTATATTAAATTTTTTCGCGGTTTTTCTGCAAATATTTTCTATTTCGCCGTGCGTAAATGTATTCGATTTCTCGAGTTCTTTTGTAAAGTCCATTATCGCTTTTTTTGTATTTTCATCTTTAAGGAACTTATCCATCTTTTTTTTGGCGTCTTCTTCTATTTTGAAATCATCTTTGAAAAAATTTTCGGTCATATCTGTAAATTCGCTTAACGTTTTAAGCCGGGTTTTGTACAGCTCTACTACCTTTTCGAAGTACGTATTATCGGTTTCGCTCGAGGAACGGCTCTTTAGAAGCTTTGCCAGGCTTTTCGTATCCATGTTTCGCATGTACTCGCCGTTAAGCCACCTTAGTTTATCAATATCAAATTTTGCCTGTACGTTACTTAAATTTTTCACGTCAAAAAGCCCGGCTGCCTCCTCAAGGCTTATAATTTCTCTTTCTTCGCCCGGGGACCAGCCAAGAAGCAAAAGATAATTTGCCAACGCATCGGGCAAGAATCCTTCTCTTTTATATTCGGAAACAGAAACCCCGCCGTGGCGCTTTGAAAGTTTGGCGCCGTCTTTCCCCATCATTAGCGGCATGTGCGCAAAGCACGGAGCCGGTATTGCGAGCGCCTCGTAAAACAGCATTTGTTTCGGCGTATTCGATATATGATCGTCCCCGCGTATTATGTGGGTTATATTTGTTTCGTGGTCATCTATAACGCAGGCAAAATTATACGCAGGCAGGCCGTCCGATTTCATAAGAACCTGGTCCTTTATCTGGTCCGTATTAAAGCATATTTCACCATGCACCATGTCGTTTATTTTTACTACCCTGGAGGGCGGGACTTTGAATATAATCGCCTCCCCTTCTCTGTAAGCGAGTTTCGCGTCAAGAAGCTTCGTGGCGTATTCAGTGTATTTTTTTATTCTTTCGGATTGAAAGATCGGCCCCTCGTCCCAATCAAGGCCCAGCCATTTTATGTCTTCGAGGATTTCGTCCAGGTATTCTTTTTTTGAGCGGGATTTATCCGTATCCTCGATGCGAAGAACAAAAACTCCGCCTGTGTGGCGCGCGTAAAGCCAATTAAAAAGCGCAGTTCTTGCGCTACCGAGATGAAGGTATCCGGTCGGGCTCGGCGCAAAACGGACACGTATGTTGTTTTGTATCATGCTGCTAGTTCGTAACCTAATTTTATTGCTTTTTTATTAACAGCCATAAGCTCTTTTTTCAACGGCAGCACCTTGTCTAATTCATCCAGCGCGTTTTTCAGGGGAAATATCTTTTTAAGCCGTATAAGCGCGCCTACGGCTATCATGTTGGCGACCTTTATGTTTCCGAGCTCCGAGGCGAGTTTCGTTAATGGAAAAGCGGCTATTCTCAGCGCTTTTTTCTCGACAATCTCCTTCGCCATTGAGGTATTAACCATTAAAAAGCCGTTTTTTTCTATTCTATCCATAAACTTAACGAGGGATGGCTGGTTCATGATAATACAAGTGGTCGGCTTTAAGATTGTAGGTGATGCTATCTCTCGATCACTTATGTGAACCATTGAATGCGCTGTCCCGCCTCTTACCTCTGCGCCGTATGACGGGAGCCATGTTACATAATATCCCAGGCTCATGCCTGCCTGGGCAAGAAGTTTTCCCATTAACATTATACCTTGTCCGCCGAAACCGGCGCATATTATTTTTTCGTTCATAATTATGTTGCTAATAATCTGTATTACGCCTATCGTTGATCGGTGTCGTAGCTCGAAACGTCGTACGTCGAACGTACCGTCTAACGTTCAACGTATAACGTTTCGAGCTGCGCAACCGTTCAACGTAAACCAGATCATCCCTTAAGCACTCCCAAAGGATACGTCTTCACCACTTCGTTAGCTATACGTTTTGTAGCCTCTGCCGGGCTCATTCCCCAGTAAGTCGGGCACATTGAGAGAATTTCTACCATGGAAAAACCGCCGTTTTCAATCTGGATTTCGAACGCTTTCTTTATCGCCTTTTTTGTCCTCAGAATTTCTCTGGGAGAATGGACAGATGTCCTCTCCACGAATCTCGCCCCGGGAAGCACGGCTATCATCTCGGAAATCTTCAAAGGGTAGCCGTCTCTTTTTACAGTTCTCCCTTTTTTAGTGGTCGTTGTTTTTTGATCGACTATGGTTGTGGGCGCCATTTGACCCCCTGTCATTCCGTAAACCCCGTTATTTACGAAAACGACCGTAATGTTTTCTCCCCTGTTTGCCGCGTGTATAATTTCAGCCGTTCCGATAGCGGCGAGATCTCCGTCACCCTGATAGGTAAAAACTATTCTTTCGGGAAGAACCCTTTTTATGCCCGTTGCCACAGCCGGCGTTCTCCCGTGAGCCGCTTCTGTAACGTCAAAATTCCAGTAGTCATATGCAATAACTGCGCAGCCAACCGGTGCGACAGCGATCGTTTTCTCTCTTACCTTGAGCTCGTCTATCACCTCACACACAACGCGATGGACAATACCGTGCCCACATCCAGCGCAATAGTGAGTTACGACATCTATCATTGAATCAGGTTTTTTAAAAATTATTCTTTCCATATTTTCTCGCTTATAGCCTGCCTGCCGGCAAGCAGGCTTCCTTGATAATGTCTTCCTCACGCGGTACGCCCCCGCCGGTTCTTCCGTAGAAACGAACCCTCTTATCGCATTGAACTGCAAGCCGTACATCCTCCAACATCTGGCCCGCGCTCATTTCCACCGTTAAAAATCTCGTCTTTCCTTTGTCGAGCGCCTTAAGCGCCTTATACGGGAAAGGCCATAGGCTTATCGGGCGGAAAAGCCCTGCTTTTATTTTGTCATTTCTTAGCCGGTTTACGCAGGCTCTGGCAATACGGCTTGAAGTGCCATATGCAACAATCACTATTTTGGCGTCTTCTGTTTTGTATTTTTCGAACCTGAGTTCGTTTTTATTGATCAGGCTGTATTTCTTCTCGAGTTTCCTGTTAAACTCTTCCAGCGCGCCCTCTTTAAGAAGCAAAGACCTTATCACGTTCGGCTTTCTTCCCTTACATCCTGTTAGTGCCCACGGCTTCTTAGAGCCTGCGGCCTGCGGCCTGTAACCTGCAACCTGAATAGGTTCCATCATCTGCCCCAGAATTCCGTCTCCTAATATCATGACGGGATTTCTGTATTTATCGGCCAAATTGAACGAGGCGTAGGTAAAATCAAACATTTCCTGGCAGGATCCCGGCGCAAGCACAATGGTTCTGTAGTCTCCGTGACCCCCGCCTCTTGTCGCCTGAAAATAGTCGCTTTGAGCCGGCGAAATATTGCCAAGACCCGGGCCGGCGCGCATGATATTTACTATTACTGCAGGGAGTTCGCAGCCCGCAAGGTACGAAATACCTTCTTGCTTTAAGCTTATTCCGGGACTTGACGAAGTGGTTATTGCTCTGGCCCCGGTTACTGCAGCGCCGAAAACCATGCTTATAGCCGCGAGTTCTGATTCAGCCTGTATAAAAATGCCGCCTACCTCGTCCATTCTCTTCGACATGTAAGAGGTGAGTTCGTTCTGCGGCGTAATCGGGTAACCCGCGTAAAACTTGCACCCGGCTCGTATCGCCCCCTCGCCGCATGCCTCGTTACCCGTTATAAGTATTTTTTCTGTATTTTTGGTTTTCACTTATATACCTCTATACACGCTTCCGGGCACATGATAGCGCACATGGCGCATCCCGTGCATTGGAGCCCCGCAGGCAAGAATTCAACGTACATTACGCCGCGTTTATTGACTTTTCCGGATTCTTTTATAAGTTTCCGCGGGCATGCCAGAACACAAAACATACACCCCTTACATCTGTCTTTCCTGATTTTTATACGCGTCATTGTTTATTAAAAAGTTCGTTTTTAATCGTTTCGCAGATCTGGCCCGGAGTAAGATGGTATTTTTTAAAAAGCCTGTCGCGCCTGCCATGCTCGATAAATTTGTCCGGAAGCCCAAGAACCTCTACCTTCACGTTCTTTATGTTTTCTCTTTCGAGAGATTCCAGAACTGCGCTACCATAGCCTCCCGCAGTAACGCCTTCTTCAAGCGTTATAATCTTTTTCACCCTGCTCGCGATGCGGCCGAGAGTTTCTTTGTCCAAAGGCTTTATAAAGCGCGCGTTCACAACGCTTGCTTCTATGCCGGAATTTGATAGAAGATCCGCTGTTTTTACTGCCACTGAAACCATGCTTCCAACCGCGAAAATGGCAGCGTCATTCCCTTCGCGCAACACCTCGGATTTGCCAAGTTCTATGGGCCGGAAGCTCGAACCCGAAAGGTGCGAAGCGCTTTTGCCTCTTGGGTAGCGTATGGCAACGGCTTTTCCGGACTGCACGGCAAAATCAAGCATGGCTCTTAACTCAAGCCCGTCGCGCGGCGCCATAAGGATGAGGTTCGGTACGTGCCTTAAATACGCTATGTCAAATACTCCGTGATGAGTGGGCCCGTCTTCGCCTACCAGGCCCGCGCGGTCAATACAAAATACAACCGGAAGATTCTGAAGCGCCACGTCGTGAATGATCTGGTCGTAGCCCCTCTGCAAAAAAGTCGAATAAATGCATACGAAAGGCTTGAAGCCCTCTCTGGCCAACGCCGCCGAGAACGTAACCGCATGTTCCTCAGCTATGCCCGTGTCGTAAAACCTGTTCGGGAATTCGGAAGAAAAGCGCGCAAGCCCGGTGCCATCGGTCATCGCAGCTGTTATCGCTACGATTTTTTTGTCGTGGCGCGCGAGCTCCGTTATTTTTTCCGAGAAAACGTCCGTAAAGGCCTTCTCATTCTTTTCGGCGAGCGGAATCCCTGTATTCTTATCAAATGGCGGTGGGCTATGAAAAAGGCTGGGTTTTTCCTCGGCGAATTTGTACCCCTTGCCTTTCTTTGTAACAACATGCAAAATGAGCGGCCCTTTTAAAGAGGATATGTTGCGCAGGGTTCCTATAAGCTCACCTATATTATGACCGTCTATGGGCCCAAAATACCTTAATCCCAGCTCCTCAAAGATCACGCCCGGAATGAGCAATCCTTTTACCGATTCCTCCAGGCGCCGCGCGGCCCTGTATGCCTTGAAGCCGAAAAAAGGTATCCTTTTAACCAGAACCTGGGTCTCTTTTCTTACTTTATTGTAAATCGGATTTGTCATTATTTTATTGAAGTAGCGGCTGAAGGCCCCTACGCTTTTTGAAATGGAAAGCTCATTGTCATTAAGAATAATGACCAGGTTCTTTTTTAAATGGCCCGCGTGGTTTAGGGCTTCCAGCGCCATTCCGTTCGCGAGAGAGGCGTCGCCTATTACCGCTATGACTTTGCCTTTTTCGTGTTTGAGTTCTTTCGCGCAGGCTATTCCCAGGGCCGAAGAAATCGAGGTAGACGAATGGCCCGAAGTAAATATGTCGTAGGGGCTTTCTTCCTTAAGCGGGAAACCGCTTATCCCGCCCAACTGCCGTAAGGTGGAAAAAGAATTCGCGCGGCCGGTGAGTATCTTATGCGCGTAGCTTTGGTGTCCGACATCCCACAGTATTACGTCTTTCGGCATGTCAAAAATGTAATGAAGCGCTATTGCAAGTTCTACTGACCCAAGGCTTGAAGCCAGGTGCCCGCCGGAACGCGAGACAACGTCTATAATGCGCTCTCTTATTTCTACGGCCAGACAGGCAAGCTTATTGCGCTTAAGCTTTTTAAGGTCTCGCGGAGAATATATGTTTTGCAAAAGTGTTTGCATGAAAAATTATTTTTTCGTTTTTTTAGCTCCGCCTCTTGGGGTAACGCTTGAGTATTCCGTATCAAACGATTCGAGCTTAAATCTGCCGTCCTTTGTCTTTACAAGGATCTCTATTTTTTTCTTCGCCTCTTCAAGCTTTTTCTGGCAGAGCCTCACGAGTTTTATGCCTTCCTCGTATTTCTCGAGCGAAGCGTCCAGCGAGAGCTCACCTGTCTCAAGGGCCTCTACTATTTTTTCCAGTTTTTTAAGTGCGTCCTCAAATTTTACCCCGTTAGAAATTCTACTTACTTTTTTGTTTATACTATCATCCATTTTTCCACTCCTAGCAATTTATTTTGCTGCTTGCTTTGAAATTTTAGATTTCTAACGGGGTTTATTTCTGTCATACGTCCTCCACCCTGCTTAAGACCTCTCCCTTCGCAAGCTTTGTCCTTATAATTTCCTTCCGCTTTAATTCAGAGGAGCTTTTAATGATCTTTTTATCTCTTTCCCGCATGGTTACGCTGTAGCCTCGATTCAAAATACCGAGGGGATTCAAAACCTCAAGCTTTCCGGCCAGACTTTTAAAAGGCTCCTCTTTAAGCTTTAGCATGTTTTTTCCCTTAAACATGATTTCCTCTAAAATATCGTCTATCTCCTGTTCGTGTTGCGCAATCATGTTTAAAGGCTCTCTTAAAATATAGCTTTGCGCGAGACGCGCGAGTGTTTCATTCAGAAATTCCACTTTTGAGCTAAGTGCCAATTTCATACGTTCGGAAAACCTCGCAAGGTTTGAAACCAAATCCTCTTTTTTCGGTATGAGGAGCTCTGCTGCTGCCGAAGGCGTGGCAGCACGAAAATCAGAGACAAAGTCGCTTATGGTCCAGTCTATCTCGTGGCCTATAGCGCTCATAATAGGAATTTCTGAATCGCGAATGGCCCGCGCGACTGTCTCTTCGTTGAAAGGCCAGAGATCTTCGAGGCTTCCTCCTCCGCGCGTGAGGACGATCACCTCGACGCTTCGAAGCGTGTTCAGAAGCTCTATTGCTTCTTTTATCTCTTCTTTGGCACCCTCACCTTGCACTTTCGTGGGGGCTATTATTATTTCCAGGTTTGAAAACCTTCTCCCCGCAACGTTCAATATGTCGCGTATAGCCGCGCCGGTGGGAGAAGTAACTATGCCCACCCGTTGTGGAAGATACGGGATAGGACGCTTTCTTTCTTTATCAAAAAGCCCTTCTTTGGCAAGTTTTTCCTTGAGTTGCTCAAATGCAACTTGGAGCGCGCCAGCGCCCTTAGGCTCTATTCCTTCCACTATCAGCTGATACTGCCCGCGCTTATCATAAACACTTATCTTTCCGAAACACAGCACTTTCATGCCGTTTTTTATCTCGAATTTAAGCGAGGCGTTTACCCGGCGGAACAAAACAGAAGAAAGCACGCTCCCCTCGTCCCGAATGCTGAAATACATATGCCCCGACTGGTGACTTACAAAATTAGCGACTTCGCCCTCTACCCAGACCGCGCCGAAGTCTTTTTCGAGAGTCGTTCGAATATTTCTTGTAAGCTCGCTTACTGTATAAACACGTTTATTTAACAGCATTTCTCTTTTAATCGTTTTATCGAGTTAGCTTTTCCTGTCTTCTCGTCAAAATCTATGATGACAGCATTAATCCAAACGTCTTCTTCCGCCATCTCGAAACGCGTCGGGCGCTGGGTAATGAACCGCGTGAGTATCTGTTCTTTTTTCCTGCCTATCACGGAATCGAAAGGCCCTGTCATGCCTACATCAGTTATATAGGCCGTGCCCTGGGGCAGTATTTTTTCGTCGGCTGTCTGTACATGCGTATGGGTTCCTGTCAGAGCCGTTACAAGGCCGTCGAGATACCATCCGAGGGCTATCTTTTCACTGGTAGCTTCCGCGTGTATGTCGACAAAGATGTTCGGTGTTTCTTTTCTTATATTTTCCACTTCCTCTTTTGCCGCCTTAAAAGGACAATCGACCGATTGCATAAACACCCTGCCGACAAGGTTCACAACGGCCATTTTGACTCCACTTTCTGTTTTCATTATTAAAGAACCTTTACCGGGAGCGCCTTCAGGATAGTTCAGGGGCCTTAAAACGTTTTGGTGTTCCTCTAAAAGTTCGGCGGCCTCTTTCCTCTTCCATATGTGATCCCCGCTTGTGAGAACATCACAGCCGTAGCTTTCCAGCTCCTTCGCAATAGAGGGCGTAATGCCGCTTCCACCGGCGGAATTTTCAGCGTTTGCCACGGTGCAGTCTATTTTGTGTTTTTTTACAAGCGCCGGGAGAAGTTTTTTTACAGCCTCTCTTCCGGGACGGCCCACTATGTCACCTATGAATAATAGTTTCATATCAGCTTTAAGCTTTAAGCTGTAAGCTGTATTGCGCTTCAAGCAACGTTTTATGCTATTTTTTGCTTAAAGCTTATAGCTTACGGCTTATAGCTTTTATTTAGCGTATTCTATTGCCCTTGTCTCGCGTATCACTGTAACCTTAATCTGCCCCGGGTACTCAAGGCTTTCCTCTATCTTCTTCTTTATGTCCCGCGCGAGGTTTATCGCCTGTGCGTCGTCGATCGCCTGAGGTTTTACCATAATGCGTATCTCGCGGCCCGCTTGTATCGCGAACGACTTATCAACGCCCGTGAAGGAATCCGCTATACCCTCGAGTTTTTCGAGGCGCTTTATGTATGTCTCAAGCGTTTCCCTTCGCGCGCCCGGGCGCGAGGCGCTAATCCCGTCGGCTGCCTGCGCAAGAACCGCAAGAATCGTCTTAGCCTCTATGTCCTGGTGGTGCGCCTCTATCGCGTGAATTACGGTTTCCGGCTCGCGGTATTTTCTGGCGAGTTCCGAGCCTATTTTCGCGTGCGTACCTTCTACCTCGTGGGTTACGGCTTTTCCAATATCATGCAATAATCCTATGCGTTTTGCAAGGTTAAAATCAAGCTTCAGCTCCGACGCCATGACGCCCATAAGATACGCCACTTCCTTAGAGTGCTGCAGTACGTTCTGGCCGTAGCTGGTCCTGTATTTAAGCCGGCCTACAAGTTTTACTATTTCCGGGTGAACGTTGCTTAAACCGAGGTCGAAGACGGTCTTTTCCCCTTCCTCTCTTATGTTAGTTGCCATTTCCTTTTTAGATTTTTCGACAACCTCTTCTATCCTTGCGGGGTGTATCCTGCCATCCTCTATGAGGCGCTCAAGAGAAACTCTGGCGATTTCACGCCTTACCTTGTCAAATGCGGACAAAATAACAGCCTCAGGTGTATCATCGATAATAACATCAACGCCCGTCGCCATTTCCAGCGCCCTTATGTTCCGTCCCTCGCGGCCGATAATCCTGCCCTTCATGTCGTCAGAAGGGAGATTCACCACGCTTATTGTAGTCTCCGTCGTGTGATCAGTAGCGCATTTTTGTATTGCCAGCCCTATAATTTTCCGCGCTTCCTTGTCGGCCTTTTCTCTTGTTTCCTCCTCGATACGTTTTATCGTGTAAGCCGCTTCCTGCTTTACCTCATTTTCCAGCCTTTTCAGAAGTATCCGCTTTGCTTCATCCACGGTCATGCCTGATATTTTTTGAAGTTTTTCACGCTCCTCCTGGAGCAGCCTATGAAGCTCTTTCTCCTTGTTCTCCAGGTCCTTTTCACGACGCTCGGCCCCGCGGTATTTATGCTCTATTTCTTTTTCTTTCTTGTCGAGAACGTTCATTCTCCGCTCGAGATTTTCCTCTCTCTGTGTAAGACGTTTCTCGAGATGCGAGAGCTCCTCGCGACGCTCCTTGGAATCTTTCTCAAATTCGTTGCGTATCCTGAGGAGGAGATCCTTCGCCTCAAGCTGGGCCTCCCTCTTTCTTTCCTCTGCCTCTTTTTTCGCTTCTGCGAGAATTATCTTTGACTTTTCTTCGGCATAGCGTATTTTCATGCGTGCGGTATACTTCCGCAGGAAATACCCGAGGAGTATGAAAAAGAACGCCCCTATCGCGGCAAAGCTTATGTAGATCATATTTACGTTTTGCATTGTTAGTTACCTCCTTAAAATCGTTAATCGTCGGTCGGTTTCGGTTGCGTCGCGAGAAACGGTTGCGTCGATGGGTTGCGTAAATAAAAACCGCAACCGATCAGCGATTGACGTTTCGCGCGACGCTACCGCGACCGGATAACGTAATTGTTTTTAGTTAGTTATTACTCTCGAGACGGGGATATCGTGTGAGTCTTTAGGCAGTTTATCTAGAAGCTGGAAATCAAACGCTAATCCGATTGTAGTTGTTCGCGGGGGAAGAGCTTTGAGAAATCTGTCGTAACAGCCTTTTCCTTTTCCAAGCCTATTATTATCTCTGTCATAAGCCACTCCCGGAACGACTACTAAATCTATTTCCTCGATTTCAACATTTTGCTGTGAGTTCCTCGGTTCATAAATGCTGTAGGTGCCTTTCTCAAGGTCGATGTCGGTATCGGTTATTTCCTTTGGTAAAACTTTTGCCTGACTCACGCAGCGCGGAAGCGCTACTTTTTTCCCCATCGCAAGCGCCTCGTTGATTATCTCCCAGGTGGAAACCTCTTCGTCTCGCGAGGCGTAAAGCATCACAACTTTCGCCTTTTTAAACCCCGGGTCCAGTAAGAGTTTTTCTTTTATAACCCCGCTTTTCAGCAGGGCCTCTTCCGGAGCCTGGGCCCGTAGCTTGTCGAGTATCTCCTTTCTGGTAATATCTTTTGCTTTACTCACCGTCTATTATATACCAAATGGCTTCGGTTTTCCAGAGTTTTTTAAGCAGGATTTAATATCGCTTGCGAATACCTCTTTTGTCCTGGCACCCACGTACTGCTTGGCTATGTTGAAATCCCTGTCAATAATGACCGTAACGGGTATGGCTCGTATCGGACCGTAAAGGGCCCCGAGGCGGCCGTCGTCTATCACAACCGGGAAAAGAAGCCCGTATCGATCGACAAACTCTTTCACCTTCGCCGGGCTTTCTTTGCCGACGTTTATGCCTATTATCTTAACGTCGTTTCTGAATTCTTCGGCTATTTCGTTAAAATCAGGCATTTCCATCCTGCACGGCGGGCACCAGGTAGCGAAAAAGTTGAGCATGATCACTTTGCCCTTATAGTTTGAAAGCCGGATAGGGCTTCCGTTTATGTCGTTTGCCGTAAAGTCATGCGCCTTTACGGGAGACGCGTTCTCCGTGCGTCCACTTTCACACCCTAGAGAAAACAGAAAAAGGAAAGCCAAAAGTATCGCTATTATGTTTTTTTTCATTTTTTACCCCCTTATTAATAAAAGCACTCCGAATACAACGAGGACGAATCCGGCTACTACAGATATTATTTTTAGTTTTCTTTCTATTCTCTTGAAGTACGCGAGAAATGTATTAAGCGCCAAAGCCGAAAGTATAAAAGGAACCCCGAGCCCAAGAGAAAATACAAAAAGAAGCGCTATGCCTTTTTTGAGTTCCGCGGTACCTGAGGCATACACGAGGATGGAGCCAAGAATCGGCCCAACGCACGGCGTCCACGCGACGGCAAACGCGCACCCCACAAAAAAAGACCCTATGAATGAGATGCTCTTTTTTGTATACGAAAACTTTTTTCCTTTTTCGAGAAATGGTATTCGTATTATTCCGGCTATTATGAGTCCGAAAAATATTATCAAGACTCCGCTTAAGTTTTTTAAGAGCCCTTGGTATTCAAGAAGAAAATGTCCCAAAAAAGTCGCTGTCGCCCCGAGAAGAACGAAGATCGCGGTAAATCCGGCGACAAAAAACAATGAATGTGAAAATGTTTTAAGGGCTATTTCTTTTTTTGCCGAACGGGAGCTATCCCCCGAGAGTTCTCTGAAAGAGAGCCCTGTAAGGTAGGAGAGATAGCTCGGTATAAGCGGTAAAATACAGGGAGAGAGAAAGCTTGCCACTCCCGCTATAAACGCCACTAAAAAAGATATGTTTGCCGCGCTATTCATTGATTATCTGAAAACGCTACTATTCTTATATTAATGTTACCGGCCAGGTCCCGCACTAATTTTCGATTCAGCATATAAAATAAAAGGCTCGCCAGAATCGCTGACGCCAGCGTATATACTTCATGATATGAAATATTAAAGATTTTCGCGAAAAAAAAGTGCCCCAGGAGCACTCCTATTATAAATCCGAGAAACGGCATGCCGTAAAACATGAAGGTTGTTTTCGCTATAAGATTATCGTCTATCTCAACCATAACCCTGTCTCGCGGTTTCGCGCCTACTATATTTTCCGCGTCCAGAAAAGGCTCATTTTTCCCGGGGCCTTGGCATGCCTTGCATTTTTTGCAAGCTTGGGGCCTTATTAATTTAACCGTGGCGCGGCTTTTTTGCGCGCTTTCGACAAATGCCTCTTCTATCATGCGTTACTCTTTAATCGGACGTTCCCTTAAAGGGCGAAATTTGTGCCCTGATTCTGCCGAAGGCAGAGGCTTGACGTGTTCCGTGAGGAGAAATGTGCCTTTTTGTATCTCTTTTTTAAGCTTTTCCGATATCTCGCGCGCTTTTGAGTAGCTTGAAAGAGAAGCAGTAGGAACGCTTTTTCCGTGAATTTTAATCGAACCGGATCTTAATTCTTTATAATTTACCTCGCCGAGAGAATGGGATATCCCGTTCGGATAATCATGCGAGTAATCAACAATCTGGGCATAGATATCCTCATCCCTGACTGCGGTGTAACGGACTATTTCCTCATTCAATATGGGGATGGGGACCCCAATCCCTACCATTAGCGTAACGCCGTACCCTTCGAACGAGGCACCTCTTAGCCATTCCGATTTCATTTCCTTCAGGTTCCCTATTACAGCAATGGTCCCGGCCGGGACCTGGGGCGTGCCGCCATGGGCCCTTTTAACTGCCGGATTATGCTGTGTCCCGTGCCACGCAACATAGCCTGTGCCACCACCTAAGAATATCCTGGTACCCACGCCTATTGTTTTATAAAACGGGTCGTTTAAAAGCGGGGAAAGCTGCCCTGCGGAGCAATAATTAGCGTTCCCGAAATCGGGTTTCAGGATCCCCATGTAGGTGTGTATGGATTTTTCCTTACCGACGTTCACCGCTACGTTGTAGTTCTGATAGGCGTTACGATAGTTGAAAAGGACCGCCTCGTTTAAGTCCTTTATATTTATCAATGTTTCTATTTTTTTTCTCGGATAACAATCCGTCCCATATGCCGACGCGGACAGCTTGATATCCTTGCCTGCGACGAGGTCCTCTATGACATGTCCCCCGCCGTATTCAAATTTACCCGGATATACCTTATTGGTTGGATCGTCTTCCGGAAGAGACGTAGCCCCTATCTGCACATCTAAAGCAGCGAACCCGGCGTAAGCAGCAACATTGTTTAGCGTAACACGGCCGCTTCCCAGCTTTATTTTCGGCTTTGAGTGGCCTACGTTAAAATAGGTGCCCGAGGAACACATCGGGCCGAAGGTTCCCGTCGTGACAACATCTACCCTCCGGGCGGCTCTTTCAGCGCCTTCATGCTCGACGATGTCAATTATTTCCTCGGCCGTCACTACAACGGCTTTGCCATTTTTTATCTTTTCGTTTATTTCCTGTATCGTCTTCATTTAGCCACCATTTATAAGCGCCCTGCCAGAGCCGTGTAAGAGTGAAAAACTTTAGTCCCTTTAAGTAAAGGTGGGTGCCCTCCGCCCAGATCCAAAGATAAGAGCAAGTTAGGCTCCCGTTAACTATTTATTGGCAAAAGTTTTCGCACCCCGGTTCACGCGAACGGCAGGGCATATATCTATCTTTATTATACTCCCGCCCAATCGTAAAAATCAACGATTATTCGCGCGCATAAGCCGGCTGCAAACCAATCATCCTTCCGGCGACTTGATTTATAGAGGGTTACGGGCATTGCTTTCGCTTGACGTTCGCTCGGGGATACGCGCCCCTCGCTCACTCTACAAAAGTCGCTCATGCCCTACTGCGCAAAAGATTGCCCGCCTGACCGGACGGGCAGGCGCAACGAAATGGCGCGATAAGGGATTCACGACTTTTGTACGCCGCTCAAGCAACGCCCGCAACCCTCTTTATTCTAGTTGTTACCTTAAGGGCGCTTGTCGTATATAAAGCTTCTATTAATTTTCCCTCATTCCGCCCTGGGTCGGAAGGGATCCATAACAGCTTTCAGAGGGCACTTGCCTAAGCGGCGAGTGCATTCAACCGTAGAATTCAGCAATTTACGAAGTTGATGTTCAAGAAAATGCGCCCGAGTCCTTACTAGCTTGGGCGCGAAAGACCTTACTATCTCAACGAGTAAATTGCATGTCAGCCTTCGCCGTGTAGAATCTCAGGATGGCAAGCTTCGGCTGATCCGCCGAAGCTCTACGCGACAGCAATAGAGCGAAGGCGGAAATTCGAGGGCAGAATGCTCACGTGCATTATTTTAAGATATTTATCATAAGTTTATGCCGAGCAGCGTGGCAAGTGCCATCTGAAAGCAGTTATTGTTTTTGTTGTTTAGTTAGCGGAAGGAGATATTGAGTTCGCCGGAATGAGTGTTTGGTTACGCAGAGCGCAGCCTGAGAAGCGCGGCCTGGAGTTTTCTCTCGAGCCTGCGCATCATTTTGGCCGGTATATCTATTGGCGGTAGCTTGCAAACCGTAGAGTAGCGCTCATTTCGGATTTCAGTAAGCCAGTCGTTTAACATGGCGGAAAGAGAAAATAGCGTTTTGCCTTTCGCATGCATTACCGGTATTCGTATAGATATATTTTTTGAGAGCACGCCTTCTAGAATTCCCGCAAGCTGATCAGCTTCCTCTTCAATTGCGGGTTCGGTGATCATGATCATAACTTCATATTTGTCCAAAGGCCTTCTTTTGAGTTCCAATCCGCGGATCGCTTCTGTCCGCAGAAATTCGTACGGCAGGCCGTTTCGCGGGTCGGTCAGGCGCTGATCGGAAGCTTGTATCTTTTCTTCTATGGCTTTTTCTTCAAGCGGTATAAGAGCAAGGTCCGGCAGGCTAAGTTCGTTTTTAAACCTCGTAAGACCTTCAACGATCCAGCGATTTTCATCGGTTACGCCCGTTACTATAATTTCCGCATTCCTGAGCCGTTTTAGTGTGAGCGCGATGTCAGGTGAATTTTCAATAACGCTTATGCTTACGCATATACGGCGAATGCCATGCGTTTTTTGTAAAATTGAACCAAGCTTGCTTATCCAGCTATTAACCGGCGTTTTTCTTACTTTATTATTAAGCACTTTAAAAGCGTTTTTTAACGCTTTTATTTTTAATGCAATATTTGTATTTTGAGGATGTATGCTCCTGCCTCTCAGCCGCTGTATTGCCAGATCGCCCAAAACCCTGGGTTCGGTATCTATGATTTTCATCTCCTCGAGAAAACCCACCGGCATCTTGTTATATGCAGCTTCAGCAGGAAATCCGTGTTCAATAAGAAATCTCGCGAGTCGTATATATTCGTCGTGCTCCATTTCTATTTCCTGAGGAGTAAAATCAGGTTTCATGGTTTCGTCGAACATTAAAATTGTACCTTCATTATTTACTATCCCGCTTATTACACCTCTCTTTAGCGCAGGGTGCGTAAGTTGCGTATGTCCTCTCTCTGTCGAGCAATGCAAATGGCGGGAAACGATTTCGATATTAATCGTGTTATCGGTTATTAAAGCGTTAAAGATGTGCTCTCCGTTACTTAATGTCGATACGGCGCTACGGGCTTCTTCCGGCGTAACGGGCAAGCCGTTCAGGATTATCGTCTCTATTCCGCTCGGCGGCGTAGGCACGGATCGAGTTAAAGTGTCCTCTTCTCCATATGCCTTTAAAATTTTCATTGCTTCAGAATAGCTACAGTTTTCGTGCTCTATGCGCACGTGCTCCAGAAGACCTCCTAAACTTGCTCTTCTTTTCCTGCCTTCAGATTCCCACTCAACAGGTTCAAACATACGCCCCGTGCCCAGGTCCGCCACTTCTAAATTTAGAGAGAATCCTTCATTGAGTTTTTGCGCAAGCTCCTTCATAAACTTTACCCGCATTGGTTCCGTAGTTCTGCCCCATCGTATTTTTACGTTTACAAACGCGTCCAGTGCTTCTTCGTATGTCTGGTATGGGGCGCTTCTTGGCTTTCTAAGCAAAAAAAGCTTTAACGCGTTATAAACCTTCCATACATCTTGTGCGGGAATTTTTCTATCAAAGAATGTAATGGCGTCGGTGCGTAAAAGATCCTCTATGGTAGCTAAACGATGTGCGCTTAAAAAAGTGCTGACAATCGCAGCATCGTGCGCCCTTCGCGGCGATTCGGATATTCTGCCATCAAGCCAGTCGTGCGCGCGCCTTGAAAAGCTTTCCGTATCTTCCGGAGAAAGTCCGAGTGCCGTCTCCATGGTAAGCGCGTATCCTTTTTGAGCGGCAAGCACGCATACTTTCTTGAAGTTATTCGGGCTTAGGCCTTTAGTCTTTAAAAGTTCCGGCCATTTCCTGATAAGCGCATGGAATTTAGTTATACGGCACTTACGAAGCACTTTTTGCGAATGTGAACCCAAGTTTCCTGTCGGTATTTTTTCGTCTTTTACTACCGTATCTCCTACGAGATATCCGATTTCGTAATCCATCTTCGGCTCGGTACCTGGCGGAAGTTCCGCCGCGCCGGCTGAATGCGGGCCGAATGTTCTTAAGGGGACGTTTCCTGGAAATACGCTATCGAGCGCAATTATTCTTTCCATTACATCTATCAATAACGCATCGTTTTCCGCAGCAATCTTTTTTTGATACCGTGCTATGCGTGCGGCCTCAGGTAAATTACGACTCCACAAAGCTCTTTTTATATCGATAATATCAGGAGAAGCCATATGTGATGTCGCAACGCGCTCTAAATCTTCGAGTATGCGCTCAAGCTCAACGTTATTACTACTCGGTACTGCATGACCCGGCTTAACAGGGCCTGGGATATTTGGCGCTGCCGCAGCTATGAGCATTTTTTCGAATACCGGCCAGGGGGAGGTGTCTATTTTTGACAAAAGAGGAAATAGTTCCTTTAATATTTCTTTTTCTCTATCCTCTACGCCTTTAAGCATTTCGATATCTTTATGCGAAAGGAGCCCTTTTTCCGCCATCCACGCAAGCACAAGAAGCCCCCTCATTTTTGAGGGAATACCATCTGTATTTCTGCTTGAAAACGTCAGGGACATCTCTTTAAGCTGGCTTATGTTTAGCTTATCCCCTGCCATCCTGGCAACCCGGGCAGATGATACAGGTTTCATGCCGAGCCCATAAGTGCAATAAGACGACACTAAAGAAACAGGATAAAAGGTTAGTAAAATACGTGTTTTTTCGGATTCGTCCATAGGCATTCCACCGGCATTAATTAGCTTTAATTGCGTTAGGCCGTAAAAGGAACCGGTTGTCTCGTCCCAGTCTATGAGGTTTACGTTCCTTACGCCGAAACGCCGAACCATAGCATAATGCGCGGTTCCTCTAACATTTATCATTGCGCGATCGGGGAATTTTTGAAGAAGCATGCCATTTTGTCTCATTAAACGGGCGTCCCTGTTTTTAACAGACTCGTTCATTAGCGATATGGCGCTTTCAAGAGTTTTTTGATAATCAGCAAATTTTCCTTTTTCGAAGCAGGAAAATGATTCTTTTATCTTGGCAAGGAATTTCAGCGTAAGCACATAGTCTTTAAAGCTTAGGTCTTCGATTTTTATATCTTCTATCGCCTTAAGATTCTCATGGAGAAATTTATTGTATGCCCATCCAAAATAATTGAAGCCTGTCTGCGTCTGGTACACCTCTTCAGGCAATAGATATCCGGAAACAAGTCTTTTTAAATTGTTTCTTTCCACTTTTTTCGCTGCCTCGAACCATTTTCGCGCTAAGCCATCGGGATTTCGTTCGCAGAACTCAAGCCACTCAAAAGACGGAATGCTAAATTTTTGCACCTTGCCGCCTATAGGTATCTCGGCTTTAAAGCCCAGGCCGCCGAGTTCATGCACAATAACCGCTTTTTTCTTTTTCCTTTTTATTTCATCAAATAATGCTATCAGATGTTTTCTGACAATTTCAAAATCGCCCTTTGTTTTGTGGCCGGCAAATATAAAATGTGCTTCACGCGCCGCGAGTTTTACCGAATCGTCGGCATCTTCGGAAAGAACTAAACAGGCTCTTTTAACGGCCGGAATGCTTAATGCTATCGCTGCCGCCGTACCGGCTACCCACGCCAGAACTGAGCGCCTTGAAAACCCGCTTTTATGCGCATCTTTGCCATGTTGCCCGGCTCGAACTGCTTTAAAAGAATCCATATTTGGCGTGGGCACTTCATCACTATATCCGTATTGTTCCTCATAATCCATTTTTGGTTCTGTGCCGGGAGGAAGTTCGGCCGCGCCGGCGGAATGCGGGCCGAACGTATCGCGGGCTATTCTAAGCCGATAAACCTTACTAGTGGCGTCCGGGGCCTGTTCGAAATCGAGTTTTTTGAGAATGCTTCCAACTTGTTCATTAGGGGAAATATCCTCTATCCATATTTCAGTAATATCATCTTTTGTTTTTAGGCTTTCTATAGCGCGGATCAATAAAGATCTTCCTACGCCCAGGCGCTGATAAATAGAATCGACCGCCATGTATTCGAGCCAGCCTATCGGATAGCCAGGCTCGATGCTTGACATAATAAAGCCGATTACAGTATCGCCACGTCTCGCTATAAAAACCTCGCGTTCGTCCTTTTGTAGCGCGGACCTTACATACGATTCGATGTCCTGATGTCTTTCTTCTTTATCAACCTCAGTATCCCGATATGAATTAAGCCTGGGCTCCAATTCTTTTTCCCAGATTTCGGCTATCCGCTCAACTTGTTTCGGCGAGGCTTTTTCTATAATAAACGGCGCCTCTTGCGCGCTTTTTGCGTGCGCCTTGAGAGCGCGCAAATAGTCTTGCGGATTACTAAATCCTTCGGGGGTCATCATGGTCCGGTCTGAAGGAAGAGGAAGTGAGGCTGCGCCCTGGCGGCGCAGAGTATCTAAAAGCGGGCCTTCGGAAACCGGGAAGATGTGTTCCCGGCTTGCGGCGGTTCTGCCGCGATATAACTCCACGGCTTTATGAG
>JADHYM010000022.1 GCA_016782445.1 Candidatus Omnitrophota bacterium
ACCACTTGTCAGCTGCCTTTTCTTTTTCGGCACTACGGCGCTTTTGGTTTATTTTGTGCCTTATGTAGGCCCTCTTCAGAATATTTATAAAAGAACTTTTTTTAAACATGTTGTCGGCAACTTTCTCGATTTTAAAGCCGAGCGTTTTAGGCGTAAAAAGCTCACGCCTTTGTGGAACAAGGGTAAAGCCATTGTGCGCCATGTAAAAAATAGCCAGATCCGGCTTGTAGGGAATTGTTTCTACAAAGGAATTCGCGATAAACTCGCTTCCCCCACCGAGACGGCCAAAATTGGTTGTTGTTACGCGGCTTGCGGTATTTTCCGGAAGGAGCTCGGCAAGATATAGCTTGAGCCATTTATCAATGGTGGATTTCGGATAGAGCTGGTTCCCGTGCATGGTGGATTCCCCGTAGAAAAGAATCCTGTATTCGTCTTTTGCCTTTTTATGCGCGAGGTCTTGCTCGATAGCCCGGCGCTCTATAAAATCGTATGACCCGGGCGGTATGAAGAGGCGCGATACGCCTTCCGCGACCGCGAAAAACGCGGCTACCACAATGAAGCTTAAAAAGACATTTCTAATCTTACTCATATTGCTTTACCGAACCGCCTCCGGACTGCGTCAGTCCGTAGGCGGTTAAATCGCTTTACACTGCTTCCATCGTTGACGGCGGTTTCGTAGCTATGTTGTACGTTACACTTACGACGCCCGGGATTTGCTTTATTATGTCGCCGGCCAAGCTAGTGAGCGTTTCGTGGGAAAGTTTTGTCGGGGTCGCGACACGCGCGTCAACGCTGTCCCAGCATCGCACTTCGACTTGAAAGCCAAAGTCGCGCTTTCCGTCGCGTATGCCGGGTACCCTGTCATTGTGAAGTATTGCCATGTACTGAAATGCGTTAGAGTCCGCCAGTTTTTTCTCGACTATTGAGGTTGCCTTTTTTACAATGCTGATTTTTTCTCTGGTCACTTCACCTATCACCCTCGCGGCAAGCGCAGGACCGGGAAATGGTATGCGGTTATGGATCGATTCGGGAAGCCCAAGCGCCGCTGCAAGCGCACGCACCCCGTCTTTTCTGAGCTGCACAAGTGGCTCGATTATCTTGTATCCGAATTCCTTCTCGGGATCTATGCCGAGTTGTTCGAATACATTATGCTGTCTTTTAATTCCTGCGACGGTCTCATCTACGTCAGTAAGTATCGTGCCCTGGAGAAGGTATTTCGCCTTACTTTCCCGTACAAGCTTACCAAAGACGTCCTTATAAAAGGTTTGCGTCACAGCCTCTCTTTTTTCCTCGGGATCAGTCAGGCCTTTAAGTGCGTTGAAAAACTTATCCTGCGCGTCTATTATTTCCACTTTAACGCCGAGCCCTTTAAACAAGGACACTATCCACTCAGGTTCTCCTTTGCGCATAATACCGTTATCAACAAAATACGTCTTGAGCCTTTCCCCAAGGGCTTTATGCCCCAGCATAGTAACCGCAGAGGAATCCACTCCGCCCGAAAGCGCGTTTATCGCGAGCCCATCCCCTACGAGGCTTGATATCTCATTTGCCTTTTCTCTGATAAATTCTTCCGTGTTTAGTTCTGTCCGTTTGATTTCTTTTATTTTAACCATTTTTTACCTCCATAAAAAATCAAGAATCCCCGACAACTTCACCGCCATCGCCAACACCGCGATGACCAGCACAACGCGTATCCATTTATCGCCTTTTTTGACTGCGAAATTGCTTCCGAGATAAGCGCCAAGGGCACTACCTGCCGAAAGCACGATTCCCATAGCTATATCTATTTTTCCTCTTGTCGCGAATATTGCTATTGAAAAAATAACATAAATAAGAACAATGAATACTTTCAGGGCGTTTATGCGCACGAGGGAAAGGCCCGTAATAAGCGTCAGTACCGCTATTATAACGAAACCAACGCCGGCCTGTATGCTGCCGCCATAAAGCCCTACGAGAAAAAAGGCGGCCATGGTAACTATTCTTTTTTTAAGGGTAAGTTTTCCCTCAAATTTTATTTTTTTAAGCCGGGGTTGCGCGATTATTATAGCAAGAACCACAAACATCGCCGCCGAAAGAACCATGTTGAATATCCTGTCCGGCATTGAAACAACAAGGTGCGTTCCTATGATAGCGCCTATGATAGCCGGGACAGCGAGCCCGAGGCCGAATTTCCAGTTAAAAATCCCTTTCTGCCTGAAGGTGGCTGTTGCTGAAAGAGCTCCCACGAGAACCGCTATTCTGTTTGTGCCGTTGGCGACGGCTGAAGGAAGCCCCATAAAAATAAGAGCCGGCAGCGTAATAAGTGAACCGCCCCCGGCGTTTACGTTTATGAAACCGGCTATTGTGCCGACTGCAAAAATCAAGGCGAATTTGAAAAACATCTATATCTTGATGCAGTAGGTGAGGCTTTCAGCCATAGGCTGATCCGCCTCGGGCGGAAAGCCTGCCCTACTGCTTAAGGAGTTTTTATTTCCAGGTCGTTTTTGTGCGTCCTCTGCTTGGCAAGCTCCCAGGCGTATTCGTAAAGATGCAGGCCCTTAGAACAGGCAATAATCTCCCCGTTCCCTACTCCTATTTCGCCTGCCATGTGCTGTTTTACAAGTTCCAGGCCGCCGAGATTTGACGGAAACCCTCCCCAGAGATCCCAGGAACGGAAGTAAAGCATAAAATGAAGTTTGCCATATCGTATACGCGTATCAATTAGCCTGAGACATGGCGGATCAGCGAGTTTTATGTCGGAGGGCATCCCTATTTCCATAACTGCCTGATTTGTGCCGTGACCTTGCGTTTTGTAGATTTTAATAACTTCCTCTATCTGGTTGCACTCAAGCGGCATGTCTTTAATCATTTTTTTTCCGTCAACCTCGGTTTCGAATTTGACTTTAGGGTCCACAAGGCGCTCGCCGTAAGTGTAGTCCTCGGTTTCGGTCTTGCAGGCTGTAACCAGATACGAAAGATACTGCTGGATGTATGCCATGTCAGTGGGGGCCGGGATGCTCGAGCCTTCCGGCATTACCGGTATTATCTGGTGCGCCGGGTTTTTAACCCGCACAGTAATAAAATCAAACTCGAGCCTGTGCTGGCCGGCAAAGCTGCCACGATCTATTTTGTAGACATGACCCTTCTCAAGTATCGCCTTAAGACACTTGAACCACGCGTCATCTAAGTCAAACGCCTCGACGTAAACCGGCTCAAGCTCCTGTTTCTTTTTATTTTCTTTCATAATATTGCTATATTGTATTACTTCATTCGGTAAACTTCAATCTAAAATTTTGCATAGCACTCTTCTGAAAAGGGGACGTTTCACCTTGCCGTAACAGCAATAAAATTAATAAGTTACGACATGCTGTTTTCCAAAACACCAAAGTTTTTTAAAAAATAATGCAGCAAATCGCACTTTCTCGTGTCTATATATATGAGGAGTAGTCATAAAATATTGAATCGTTTTTTGAAAGGGGGTTTTATTATGCCACGAGGACCGAGACAGGTTTATAAAAATGCTTTTCTTAGCATAACTTCACGGGGTAATAACAAACGGGTGCTTTTCCGAAAAGAAAAAGATTATAAATATTTCGCGCAACTTCTACTGCGATACAAGATAAAGCATAAATTTAAGTTATACCACTATTGCATTATGCGAAATCATCTTCATCTTCTATTGCAAATAAAAGATTCTGCATCGCTTGCTAAAATTATGCAAGGCATGCAACTTGCCTACTTCCATTATTTCAGAAAACGATATGGCTATGTTGGTAGATTATGGCAGGGAAGATTTTACAGTAAACTAATAGAGGACGACAAATATTTATTAACTGCGGGCCTCTATATGGAAAAAAATCCTGTTCGGGCCGGTATAGTAAAAGATCCTAAAAATTATGCATGGAGTAGTTATAACTGCTACGCTTTTGGCATTAAAAACCAACTGGTCGATTATGACTTTTATTATTTAAAGTTAGGTATAACCGAAAAGAAACGAGAGAGTGAATACAGAGAAATAATGGGATGTTATATTCAGGAAATGGAAAATCACACTTCCTTACTTGTGCATTAACAGTAGGTTGCGACAAGGTGAAACGTCCCCTTTATTCGACGGGGATGAGGATTGTTTGGCCGGGGGTGAGCTTGTCCGGATCTTTTATTGTGTCTTTATTTAATTCGTAAAGATATTTCCAGCGGTGGGCGCCGCCGTATTCTTCGTGCGCGATCTTGCCGAGAGTATCGCCTTTTTGAACGATATACTCCCTCGTAGAAACGCGCGAGGCTGACTTTACGTATTCTTCTTTCTCGATGAGGTATTTGTCGTCGTCGATTCTCTCGGCTCGGGCGGCGAGCTCTTCGGTATAAGGTATCATTGCCTCTTCCACCTCGGCGATCATAAACTGCGCGTTTCTGTCATCTTGCATGCCCAAGAGGTCCATGATGGGCGCTATTGCATCGAGCTTTCCGCGGCTTATGATCTTGATTCGGCTTTCCGGAATGTCGTTTTGAAGCATGAATTCTTTTACTGCATCCGCGCGGGCTTTTCCGAGCTTGAGATTATAGGACTCCGCACCGCGCCTGTCACAGTTACCCGTAATAAGAATGCTTGATTCCGGGTTTTTCTTGAGCGCTTTTGCCGCGCCCTCGAGGATAGGCGCTGCGTCATCCCTTAAATCAGCTTTATCGTAATCAAAGTATACTTTTACGTTCTTTATGATTTTGCGCACAAGAAGTGACGGCCGAGGCTCTCCAACCTCCGCGGGCCCGAGATCATCTTCCTTGTAGTCGAAGATGATCTTGTAGACATATACGTAGCCGCGATTTCCCCACGGGCGCGCTTTACCCGGCGTTGTGGGCCACCACCAGTACCCGCCTTTTTTCTCATCCTTGACAGGGCCGGGAGTGGCGTCCGAAGGCCACCATTTAAATTTGGCCTCGTGGCGCTCCTTTTCTTCCTGCAGGGAAAGAGAAAAAACACTCCCGGCATAAAGAATAACGCTTAAAGAAACCAATATTACAGTAAGTTTCTTAGGCATGCTTTAACCTTCGAGCTATATTAAACTAGCGCGAAATATTACTTAGATTCTTGGGCTGCCTTATAGGGCACGTTAGCAGTGCCTTCAACAGCTGTTCTCGCGGTATCTACTGTGCCTGTAACAGGCTCGGTTACGAATTCTTTTGTCTTTCCCACGTCACCAGAAATAACTTCACCGGTTCTCTGAACCTCTCTCGTAACAACCTCAGTTCCTTTTTTACCGGTCTCAACTACCACGTTCGTGGATTCTTCTGTTACCTTCACAGGGTACTTAAAAAGCGACTGCCAGAATTTCTTGAATTTGGTGCCGGCTGTTTCAGCTTCCTGCGCAAACGATACCGTGCTTAAGCTAAAGCACGCTATTGCTATGATTGCCACTATGCTTAAATAACGCTTTGTCATATTGCCTCCTCCTCATATAAAAAGAGAGAATGATACATCATTCCCTAATAATAGATATGATTATACTTAAAACTCTACCCATGTCAAGATGATAAACGGAAAAAGCCACTCTACCCTGTGCTTTTCTGGAATTGTTTCGTGCTCAAAAATATGACGACGAATCCTATTACGCCAAGCGCCAGAAGCTCATCCCAAAGAACGATCGGCCCCACGCCTTTTAGAAATATCGCGCGTATTGTCGCAAGGTAGTACCTCATCGGGTTTATAAGGGTTATATATTGTATAACCTGTGGCATGTTTCTTATCGGATAGGCAAAGCCAGAAAGAAGGAACATCGGCGAGTATACAAGAAACACTGTCATCATCGCTTCCTGCTGGGTGGAGGAAAGCGTCGAGATAAAAATCCCTGCCCCGAGCGTAGTAAGAAGATAGAGCATGGTCGCAAATATTAAAAACATGAGGCTCCCCCTCATGGGCACCCTGAACCAGAAATATGTTATAAGCGTTATGGTAAACACCTGCACAAGCGCTATTACCATGAAAGGAACGATCTTGCCTATTACGAGCTCAATGGGCCTTATCGGGCTCACCATGAGCTGCTCCATGGTGCCTATCTCTTTCTCGCGAACAACCGCCATAGACGAAAGAAGTATCGACATGATCGTCACTATCGAGCACATGACTCCCGGCAGAAAATAATTCCTTGATATAAGGTTCGTGTTAAACCACGAGCGGTCGCGCAATTCTATCTGGGGGCACACGCTTTTGTCTTTAAGAAGAATGTTTGCCCGCTCTTTGAGCGCCCTGTAATTAAAATTGCTTACTATATCTCCGGCGTAGCCAATTACTATGTGGGAGGCATTCGAATCCGTACCGTCGACAATAAGCTGTAGATTCGCAGTTCTGTTCCCCGTGATGTCGCGGCCGAAACCGCGATTATATTTAAGCACTGCAAACACTTTTGAGTCGTTTATGAGGCCTGCCATGTCATGATCGTCTCTGCAATAATATTGGACATCAAAATACTGTGAATAGGAAAATTGCCTGGTTACCTCGCGGCTCACGTTTGTATTATCAAGGTCGTAAACAGCGCTGGGTATGTGCGTTATATCCATGGTAGCGGCGTAGCCGAATATCAAAATCTGCATTAAGGGGCTTATGAAAATAATGGTTTTCATTCGCGGATCCCTTAAGACCTGCAAAAATTCCTTTTTTAATATGGCCGCTATCCGGTCAAACATCTTTTTTATTTTTTAATTATGATTACACGGATTTCCTGCTCATAAATGTGCAGCTCAGATTACACAGATAAGTTATTACATTTATATAATCTATATTGCATAATTTTTTTAGCCGAGTAATCTGTGTAATCATATTATTTTCTTCCTGAATCTCTGTATCGCCACGGATACCATAAAAACGGCAAAAATAGATAACAAAAGCGCTTGCGCCCATAATACCCTGAGGCCCACGGCCTTTAGATATATGCCACGGAGACAAATTATGAAATACCTCGCCGGCACTAAGTATGTTATCCATTGTATGGCCTTGGGCATGTTGAAAATTTCGTACGTGAATCCGGATAAAAGCGCTGTCGGCAAAAATGAGATCAGTATCGACATCTGGCTCGCGAGAAGCTGGTTTTTGGTGATAATGGAAATTGTGATGCCGACGCCAAGCGAGCCGGCCAGAAAAATGGCGCTCAAAACGAAAAGAAGTATGACGCTCCCCCGCAGCGGCACCATGAACACGAACCTCCCCATTAAGACCGCCACTGTCAGGTCTATCATGCCTATGACAAAATAAGGAATAAACTTCCCCACCACGAGCTCTGCCGGCCTTACAGGCGTCGATATGAGCTGCTCCATGGTGCCGCGCTCCCATTCCCGCGCAACCGTGAGGGATGTTAAAAGAGCGGCTATCGTCATCATGATAAGCGCTATCAAGCCGGGAATAATGAAATACTTGCTTTGAAAATCCTGGTTGAACCAGACACGCGACCTTAAATCTATCGGCTCGACGTTTACTATACCCGCGGTTTTGGAGACCTCAACTAAAATATTCGTGTTATAGGCCGCGACTACGCTCTTAACATACCCACGGGCAACTGTCGCCGTGTTAGAGTCAGAACCGTCAAGTATGAGCTGCACCGGAACCAGCTGGTTCGTATCAAGCATTCTCGAGAACTGCTTCGGGATGACCATTGCCATCAGTATCTCGCTCCTGTCGATGAGATACACGAGATCCTCATAATTATCATGGTAAGAGGTTATCTCGAAATATTTGGAGTTTCTAAAATTAAGGATAAAATCTACCGAGGCCTTGGTGTTGTCCCGGTCCCAGATAGCTATCGGCACGTTCTGTATATCAAGGGACAATCCGAAACCGAAGATAACTATTAATATAATAGGTATCCCGAGACCCAGTGCCAGGCTCCGCGGATCCCGCCAGATTTGTATAAATTCTTTTTTGCAAATGGCACTTACTCTTCTTAAATTCATGCCGGGTGTTCCCTATCGTAGGTTTCTATGAGTGAGACAAAAACGTCTTCGAGTGATGGTTTTATTTTCCGGATCGAATAACCTGTAACATGTTTTTCCTTAAAAAGCTTTTCTATCGCCTGAATGCCCTTTTTTTCGTCTTCGCATACGCAGTGGAGATGCATTCCAAAAATCGCCGTCTCGTTAATTTCCGGAAGGCTCCCGATCGCTTCTATGAAGCCCTGCGAATCAGGCACGTTAACCTCGAGTATATACTGCTTCATCAGACGCGTCTTCATCTCTTCGGGTGTACCCATGGCTATCAGGTTTCCCTTATAGATCATGCCGAGACGGTTACAGTTTTCAGCCTCGCCCATGTAATGCGTCGTCACGAAAACAGTAACGCCGTGGGCTGCCATATCTTTTATGATGTTCCAGAAGTTGTTTCGCGTGATCGGGTCAACGCCGGAGGTTGGTTCGTCGAGGAAGATGATGCTCGGCTTGTGTAATATCGCGCACCCGAGAGCCAGGCGCTGCTTCCATCCGCCCGAGAGAGTCTTTGTCATGTTGTCCTTGAAATCCTCTATATCGGCCAGCTTGATGACGGCTGCACGACGGGCAGGAATTTCTTTTTTTGGTAATTTATATATTCCGGCATAAAAATCTATGTTCTCTTCTATGGTCAGGTCATCGTATAACGAAAATTTCTGCGACATATACCCAATATGTTCTTTTATGGTTTCTTGATCCTTCATGATGTTGAACCCACCCACTGTGCCCGCGCCGGAAGTGGGCCTCAAAAGCCCGCAAAGCATGCGTATAGTGGTGGATTTTCCCGCGCCGTTAGGGCCAAGAAAGCCGAATATCTCGCCTTTTCCTACTTCGAAGGACACTTTGTTTACGGCCGTAAAGTCACCGAATTTCTTTTCGAGCTTATCCACGCTTACGGCAATATCATTTTTTATCATAGCCACTTATCACCTTTATGAACGCCTCTTCAAGCGTTTTTACTTTACATTCTTCTTTTATAGCGTCTGGTGTATCACATCTCAAAAGTTTTCCTTTGTGAAGAAGTCCGACGCGCTTGCAGCGCTCGGCCTCATCAAGATACGAGGTCGAATAAAGAATCGTAACGTTTTGCTTTAGGAGATCATAGAGGATGCGCCAGAAATCCCTTCGCGAGACCGGATCAACGCCGTTTGTAGGCTCGTCGAGGAAAAGCACCTTTGGGGTATGTATAAGAGCGCACGCAAGGCCCAGCTTTTGTTTCATGCCGCCGGAGAGTTTTCCCGCCATGCGGCCCCTAAAAGGAGTGAGTCCGCTGAAACCCAGAAGTTCTTCTATTTTTTTTGGCCTTTCTTTAGGCGGCACGCAAAATATGTCGGCGTAAAAATTTATGTTTTCAAAAACGGTCAAGTCCTCGTACAGGCCGAAGCGCTGCGACATGTAGGCAATATTATCTTTTAAGGATTCAGCCTCTTTCACGATATGTTTTCCGTACACCCAACCCTCTCCCGAGGTCGGGTCAAGGATGCTCGTTAAAAGGCGCATGGTTGTGCTTTTTCCCGCGCCGTCCGGGCCCACGAGGCCGAATATTTCGCCTTCTTCCACTTCCAGATTAAGATTGTTTACTGCGGTGAGGTCTGCAAATTTTCTCGTTAGGTTTACGGCCTTTATCGTGGCAGACATATTGTAAGCTCATCTTTTTTCAAACCAGGTTGCGTTGATCGATTGCGGTAGCGTCGTGCGAATCGTCGATCGTAAATCGGTTGCGATTTTAATTCACACAACCGATCGACGCAACCGTTTCCCGCGACACAACCGACCGACACAACCACAACCATTATATTAGTCCGTTAGTATATACGCATCGGCCGGCATGCCGGGCTTCAGTTCGAGGCTTGAATTATCCACCCGTACCTTTATCCGGTAAACGTATTTTACCCTTTCTTCCGTCGTCTGAATGTATTTTGGGGTAAACTCTGTCTGCTGCGATATAAAGGAAACCCAGGCGGGGTATTTTTTGAACGGATATGAATCTATTTTTACGTATGCCTTCTGGTTAAACTTTACTTTGCCGAGGTCAGTTTCGTTTATGTAAGCGGTTACCCAGATGTCGTTTAAATCCACCACTGTAAAGACAGGCTCGCCGGGCTGTATTACCTCGCCCTGAAGAGAGCTCTTCGTGATAACCCAGCCGTTTAAGGGTGAAGCGAGATCTGTCCATCCAAGACGCGTTTCGGCAAGTTCGAGCGCCGCGCGCGCGTTATCCACAGCCGCCCTGTCAGTGGCGGAAAGTGTCTTGGCCGCGTCCCTTTGCTGCTGGGAAATCGCCCCTTCTATGAATAAATTTTCCGCCCTTTCGTAATCGAGCGCATCAAGCGCAAGCTGCCTCTCGGTTTTTAAAAGTTTCGCGGCAGCTTCGTCCCTTTCATTCACGAGGTCGTCTTTCTTCAGGCGCGCCACTAATTGTCCCTCTTTCAGCAAATATCCTTCGTCAACTAAGAGCTCTTCGATCTGGCCGTTAACCCTGAAAGAAACGCGTACGTCGTCGCCTTCTATGACCCCGGAGGCTTTTATAATCTTCGACCACTTCGCACTTTCGTACATTGAAAAGCCTGATATTACAACGAACGCGATAACCACGCCGACAGCCAGTTTTATCGTAAATTCCGGGTTTTTCCGGAGCTTCTCTATAAAAGGCGCAAAGCGCGCAGAAATTTTTGAGGTTAAGTTTTCCTTCATTTTTTCTTTATCAATTTTTCCCATTTATTCCTCCTTGAAAAATTCCCGGCCCATAACCTTTTCAAGGTCGGCCTTCGCCATTATATAATCGTATACCGCCTGAGCGAGGCTCTGCTCGATCTCGGCGAGCGCGACCTGCGCGTCAAAAACATCCAGATTTATGCCAACGCCCGTGTCAAAGCGCACCTCGGAAAGGCGGAGCGACTCCTTTGCCTCGATAATACTGTCTTTCTGCGCGTTTATTATGGCCTCGGCTTCTCCCATATTGAGACATGCGCTCTCAACGTCTACTTCTATCTGTTTCATGTAGTCTTCCCTGTCGAGCCTTGCGTGCGCGTATTTCGCGCGCGCCTCGTTTATTTTGGCGGCAGTCGAAAAACCATCGAAAATCGCGATCGATGTTGAGAGTCCTATTGCCCAGTTATCGTGCCGCTTGTTGACCATGTCGGCCACGTCATCGGATTTGGCAGAATACGCAAAATCCCCGCTCACCTGGGGAAGGCCGGTAGATTTCGCGAATTCTATCCCCCATTTTTCAATATCAACGCCAAGCGTTTTCAGCCTCATCTCGGGTCTGTGCTCATATGCTTCGAGCAAAAAGTTTTCCTCGTTTATCTCCATGGGGCGAAAGGCGAGCTTGCCGATGGCGTGTACGTCGAAAGAGATATCGAGGTCCAGGAGCTTTTTTATTTCTACTTTTGTTAATTTTATCGCGTTTTCAGCGTTTACAAGCTGCGGGATGAGCCGTGCTACCTGCACCTTGGACTGCAGGACATCAAACCGCGAGGTTGTCCCCTGGCCATACAACATCTCCACCCGCTCGTAATGCTCCCTCGCCTGCTCGACGAGGTCGAGCGCTATGCGGCGCGTCTCATAGGCGAGAAGTAACCCGTAAAAAAGGCGCCTTGTCTGGAACTCAACTTCGAGTATCGTCGCGCGAAGCGTCTCCTTCTGACTCGTAAGCTCGAGCTCAGCCTGTTTATAATTGGCAATACTCGCGCCTCCGTCAAAGAATTCCTCTTTCGCTGTAATACTGAACATGTTGTCGCTCTCGTAGTCCGTAAAAATGCGCGTATCCTTCCTGTGGTCCGGAAGCGACTCGGTGGCAAGCACTGCCTCCCGATAGGTATAGTCATAATTCACGTTCGCCTTCGGCAGGAACCTGCTTAAAGCGTAGAGCCGGTTTCCCCTGGCGTAGTTAATCTCGGCTTTCTGCATCTGGATGGATTTATTCTGATCAAGGGCTATGCGTATGGCGTTGTCAATTGTCAGATTGATCCTGTTACGCCCGATGATCTCGGCGTATAAAGGACAGGTTAAAAAGATAAGTGCGAATAAAAATATGATCTGTTTCTTCATTTATTAAAATTATATACTTATAATAGCCTATGAGCAAGAAAAAACAACGCTAAAATAAAATGTGAATTCTCGCGCCGTATATGAACACCGGATTAATTTGCCCCTGAGATTTTTTCGCAACACCATCCGGATTCCATATAAGCTGAACGCTCGGCCCTATCTCCATGTATTTGGTTATCGCGTAGTTATAATATGATTCAAAATGCCCTTCAGGATGGGCAAGATTACCTGCTTCTTTATATTCCTTGCTCGGACAAACTTGGCCCACTGCAATTGCCAGAATATCATTTTCCCTCTTCCAGTACTTTCCCTTGGCTTGAGCGCCGACTGACCAGTTAAATTCAATAGACGCGCCGCCTCTGGCCGGTAAAACATCCGGCCTCTGCCATCCGAGCCTACTAAAAATCCCAAATACACTTCCGAGCGCTTGATCAATGCCTAGCCCAAACCCGTAGCTTACGTTTTTTGTATCCGTAGAGGGTGGATCAAGTTCACGGCCGAGTTTTTCGTGAGGGCGGGTGTTGAGCCACGTGTAAAATCTGTAATTTCCCTCCCATTTATCTTTGTCGAGCTTTAAAAGGCCGGCGGGCTTAAAATTAAGCTGCCAAGTATAAAAGCCGCCTTTGAATATTTTTTTCCAGTCAGCGTTAGCTTCAAAAAAGTTAAACTCAAATTCAAAAAAGTCTATCGCTTTCGGGGCAACGCGGGCGTGGATAGTGAAGGTATAGTCAGACGGCCAGTCAATGCCCGGGGATTTATTGAATATATCCGCAAGGAACTGGATATCATCGTTGTTGGCATACCTCACCTCATCAAGGACATTCCTGGGATTGCGCCTTCCTATGAGGAGAGTTACCTGTTTATCAAGCAGGTACTGCTCGTAAAAATACTGCCGGAGCCGGACATTGCCTCCCACGTCGTAGGAGTTGAAGTTTATCCCGTTTAAGAGGTTCACTTCTTTTTCGACTGTCTCGCCCCAGCCGCTCTTGAACTGCAAGGTGACCTTTCCGTATTCGGCAAATTTCTTTTCTATGCCCAGATAGCCGACCCAGGATATGCCTCCCGAGGCGCGTGCGTTTTCCCTGTTTGGATCGGTCACGCCCTGAAAAACAAGCGTGGTTTCAGGGCTTATGGTAGCGTCGAGCGCTTCTACGGCAATGCCTTCCCCCGGAACATAAGAAATGTACGGCGTTTTTTCTTCGGCTTTAGTTGCTAAAATATTTAAGTTGGTGAGTAAAAGAAAGGATAATAGAAAAACGCGGAAGCTCCTCAAGCCTCCTCCTTATGCCGCGCTAAATATATCGAGAGGATAATCGTAAAAAACGCGAAGATGCCGAAGGAATAAAATATCGGATCAATGCCCATGCGGTCCATTATTATTCCGGCGCCTATCGGCGCTATTACAAGCCCGGCGCTCATGACCGCCCAAAATATTCCCATCCATGTTCCCATGCCGATAGCTTTACCTATCCTGATGGCAATATACGAGAACGCGGCGGTCGCGATTCCTACGCCGATACCCATGAAGCCCCCGGCCAGCATCAAAGACTTGAAGTCAGGGCATGACGGCAAAACAAATATGGCCATCATGGAAATAGAAACCCCCAGTGACGTCTGGAGAAGCTGGCCTAGCCGTGTCTGGTGCTCCGCAAAACGGCCGAGGGGTATCTGCAAAATTCCCGCCAGGATTATGGCAAACGAAACAATGAACCCTATGTGCATCATGTCTACTTCGTCGCTCACGGCCACCGAAGGCAAAAATGACATGAAAACGGCTGTGAGCGCCACGGAGACAAACGTCATGATAAGAACGGATTTCACGTAGTTGTGCCTCAAAAAAACATTGAGTGGTTCTTTTGGCCGGGATTTTTCTTTCGGAACGGTTCCTTTTGCCCCGTTCAATCCCGGGGCCTTCCGGGATTGAACGGGGTTTGCTTCCGGCAAAAAAAATACGGTAAGAAGAAGCGTTGCCGCGCCAAGCGCGGCCATCGCGTAGAAAACAGAATTGAATCCGAAGCGTTCGGCGAGTTCACCTCCCGCAAGCGGCCCGATCGCTACTCCGAGAAAAACAACCGTATTCATGACGCCTGTCGTAAGCCCTTCTTTCCCGCGCTTTGAAAGCTCGCCTATGTACGTCATTACAATAGGGAGTATCATGCCCGCCGAAAGCCCCTGTATGAGGCGCACAAGCGTCAAAAAATATACGCTGTCCGCTTTAGTGTAAAAAATAGAAACGGCCGTATAGATAATAAGTCCAACGACGACAAATATCTTGCGGCCCACCCGGTCGGATACTTTTCCGATAAAAGGCGTCACGATGCCGCGCGAAATTCCGAAACCGGCGAATATCATGCCTATCCAGAAGCCGTTCGCCCCGTGGCTCTGGGCGAGTTCGGGCAAAAACGGCGTTATAACGGCAAGCCCAAGTGACGCAGAAAACGTCGCCAGCATTAAAGTAGAGAATGCTCTTAGTCCCATTTTTTCAAAACTATTCCTTGAAATACTTTTGAAGTCCTTCGCAGCGTCCCTTCTCCTTGGCGAGCGCCAGCATAAGAAGAAGCCGCGCTTTCGGCGGCGTGAGGTCACCGCCTAGAATCGCCCCGTTTTTCTTGAGCGTCTCTCCGCCGCCCTGGTCCCCGTACATTGGCCAGACGCCGCTATAGTAGACGCGGGTAGTTACGACAACCGCTATCCCTTTATCGAGGGCGTATTTAATAGCTTCAAATACTTTCGCGTTCACGTTGCCTGCGCCCACGCCTTCTATGACTATTCCTTTGACTCCCCGGTCAGCCGCATATCGCACAAAGGACCCGTCGTCGCCTGCGAACGTTTCGAGAAGAACTACGTCAGGCAATTTTTCCGGGAGCGGCAATTTCAGCCTGTCGAGCACGTCGTTATAGCGAATGACTCTTCCCATGCATATATATCCGAGGTACCCCTGGTTGCCGGAATCGAAGGTCTGGACGTTCGTCGAGTTGGTTTTGCGAACGTACCTCGCAGAATTAACATACTGGTTGAGCGTAACCGTAACTCCCCATCCTTTAGCCTCTTTGGAACATATCTGTATAACCGCGTTAAGTATGTTGAACGGCCCGTCCGGAGACAGGTCCGACGCATCGCGCATGGCGCCGACAAATACTACCGGCTTTTCGCTTTTTAGCGTAAGGTCGAGAAAATAAGAGCCTTCGGCCATCGTATCCGTGCCGTGCGTGACAACCACTCCTTTTATGGCAGAATCCTCTAATATGCCGTCCACTGTTTTTGAAAGTTTTGCCCACAGCTCTGGCGTCATTTGAGAACTGTCAATGTTTGAAAATTCAACTACTTTTATTTTGACAATCTTGGAAAGACCCGGCACTGCGGCAAGAAGCGCGTCGCCCGATACCGCGGGCACTGCCCCGCCTGTTTTAGAGCTAAGCTTTTCGGCTATTGTACCGCCCG
>JADHYM010000023.1 GCA_016782445.1 Candidatus Omnitrophota bacterium
GTGGAAACTGTCTTCATAAAATGTAAACACTTTCAGCTGGTGACCCTGTTCAATAAAAGCCCTGCCTATCATTTCACTGTGATAAGAAGCCCCGGAATCCGTATTCCATCCACCCATAATTGCTATTTTCATAATGTGTACTCTTTTCTTATTTAATATTTGTCCTTCTTTGTATGAATTTCTTTAATTCTTCAGGGTCAATACGCCATCTCCCAACCTTCACGGCTTTTAACTGTTTCGACTGAATCAAATCGCGCACCCAGTCCTCGGTAACATCGAGACGCTTAGCTACTTCTTTTACTGTGAAATGTTTTGAAATGTCATTCATAAAATCACTTTTCAAGGCTAGATTAACACTATTTCTACCACTTCCTACTGCTTCCTATTCTAATACTTAGAAACTTTTTGTCAATATAAAAAGATATGGCGGAGCGGCAGGGAGTCTTTTACATATGTTTTCGTAACTCTCCGTCGGATAATAGGTTATAGCACAACTCTTTTATTGTCTGTGTAAGCAAGTAAGCTTTTAGAGATAAAGAGAGATAATTATTCGCATGAATTCAGAATTTTCCATTTAATCGAACTATATAAACAGAGGGTTTTATCGTAAACATCGCGGTATCCGGCAAATTGCTCGATTAAATACCGCCGATTAAATAGTGCTCGATTCAGAGATAAAGAGATAGATTGCGGCCTTGTAATATAAGGACAAGATTGCTTCGCGCCGACTTTGGCGGCGCTCGCAATGACACGTTTTAAACATTCGCTCTAACTCTTTGATTTTAAAAGACATAAAAAATGCCTGATTCTGTTTAGGAAATCAGGCATTTCTTGTTATCTCGAACTCGCGTTCGAGCTTATTAAGTGGCTCCCCGGGTTGGACTCGAACCAACGACCTAATGGTTACACTCTGACTCACATTACTGTGAGAGTCGGACTATACCTTTACCGTATTCTTCTTCGCCAAATACTTATCGTGTTTGGCTTCGAAGGAACTTAGGTAGCAAGTGTCTAGTCTCTGCACCTTCCCGCTTTTGACGGGCTTGGCTCAGGATTGCCCTTAGCTCTAAGGGTTTCCCTGAATTTACTCGCTTTTCATCCTGCAATTTCTCGCAGGAGCTGCTAACATGGGCATGAAGTTCTCGGTGACAATTGGCGCAAAGTATCATGCACTTATCAAGTTCTTCCATCACGCGTTTCCAGGACCTAGTATATCCTTTTGAGGATATGCTAAAGTCTTTGTTTGCTTTATTTCGATGATGGAAATCTAAGGCTTCTATACATCGATCGTAGCCGCACTTCTCACATTTGCCGCCTTTATACTCAATAGACATTTGTCTAACTTTTTTACGGCGGGCATGCACAGCCCTTATGAGATACTGACGGCGATCTTTGTACTTACGCCTATCAACTTGATTTGCCAATTGTCACCTCCCTTCTTTTGCCCGAGACATTTGCCTCGGGCTATGCCCCTTGCGCACAACACCTTTGCACTCGGTGCTGCGCGCCTCGCGCACAGCCATCCGCTCTACCAACTGAGCTACCGGGGAATGATATATTAAAGAACTGCACTAAAGTATAGCACAAGGAAATAATTATTTCAAATTACTTTTGGATGGATGGATTTTTACAACCTTTCCATCCCGCCATATCGCCATGGGGCGCCCACTCTTTCTATGGCGTTCTACAACTTCTTTCACAGCCTCTTTTAGCGCTAAAAGCGCCTTGTCCTGAAGGGATAAACGTTTCTTCATTATTTACCTCGCCATGTTTAAAATTTTGTTGTGTAAAGTTTCATTAACAATTACAAGCTCTTGACTTTTTTCTCTCGCGATAAGGCTCGGGATCGTAGATGAGTTATCCAGAAGCATCCAGGAATCTAGGATTGGCCTGTAGAATCTGAAAAGATTATGAATCCCTCTCGTAAATCTTCTCCGGACATCCTGCGCGGGTATGTTATGGCCACCTTCGGCAATCCTGTCTTTTATGCGCTCTATGGCAAGTTCCGTCGAAGGAATCCAGAGAAAAAAGAGGTGCAAAGCATACCCTTTTTGTTTCAAATTTTCAAGGCGTTTTATATAAAATTTGCCTGAAAGAGTTGTTTCGAACCCGAAATCAAGGCCTTGCCTCGCCAGGTCATCTATTCTTTCGAGCACGAGCCTGCCAGCTTTCATGGCGGCGCCCTGTGGGGAAAACGGCGATAGCCCCTGGGCTATAAGATCAGAATTTACAAATTGTTTGCACCCGGTATACTCGGGTAAAAACATTTTGGCGAACGTTGTTTTTCCGGAGCCGTTGGAACCGGCGATTATATAAACATTTCGATTTTTCAAGTGCTTACTGAAATGGCTTTTGATTTCTCTGCCAAAGGATATTTCCTTACGAAATATTGGTATCAGCATCTTCCTGGTCATTTCATTCTCTGTGTTCAGGCTGTAGATATGCTGACGCCCTATAATATCGCGGTGCAGCACGGCTTCGCGATAAAGCTCTTTGAGGGCCGTGTGGGCTGATGGTGCGGAAACGCCCACGAGTTTCGCCGCGTGCCTTCCCGATGCTTTAAAAGCAGCTCCGCCTGAAACGAATAACCGCACAATTTTTGCTTTTGTGCCTTTATTAAATATAGTGTCTAGCGATTTGTCCATATTGGCCATGTAAGGTAAACTTTACATATGTAAAGTTTACCTTACATGTAGGCTAAAGTCAAGCAAAAAAGGTGCTCTGTTATTGCAAATTACTTTTGGGAACCGGAGTCGACCATGAGTTTGTCGACCGGAAGAAGGTCTTCCAGTAGGTTTTCGCTGGCAGGCTTTTTTGGCTTTTGAGGGAGATTCGCGCTGATATTTTTTCTCTCGAGTTCGGGCCATTTATAAAATTGTAGATTTGTCCAGTACTTGATACGCGGAGCTATCTTTATGAGCCCTGTTTGTTGCGCCACCTCGAGCCCGAATATGGCGAGAAAGAAAAGCATTACCGGCACGACAATCGCGTATCTTAATACGCGAGAACGTGTCTTGATAAGCGCTATTATGCACGGTAGCATACCGAAAAGGATCACTATGCCCACTCCTCCAATGACATTCAATAAATTAAGGAACATGTCCGGGTAAACAAGGGCTATGAGAAGAGGCGGTAAAAAAGCGATTACCGCCGTAATGGCCTGGCCGCCGAGCTTAGGATGCCGCGAGGTGCAATCTTCTATAAACTCCATGAGCGCCTTGCCCATGGAAAGGTACGAGGTTATTATGGCCATGAGCGAAAAAAGAAGTGCGGTCCGTAAAAACGCCAGCGATTGTATGGCTCTGGCGAGGGGCACGATTTCCGGGACGTTGTTCTCGAGAGCGCTTAAAATGCTGTTGTTGCCGGCCATGGGAAGAACGCCTATTCCCACTTTGATCCATACGGCGCACATCAAGAAACCTATAAAAGTACCTGCCAACAAAGAAATTATTATATGCTTTTTGTTCCAGCCGAGAAGTTTGCTTATTGTGGGAATAACATTCTGAAAGCTTACAGCCGTCACGATGATCGGCAGGGCCGGCGCGAGCATTGTCCAGTTCTTGTACTCGAAGCGTGCGGGCTGTACATATTTTTTCCCCATCATGACTAACGCTGTAAAGGATATTAAAAGAAATATTACGAATGCGCTGTTCAATTTGAGAAGCGATTTAGGGTTAGAGATGGTGATCGCGGTCACAGCCGCGAAAAAAAGAAGCGTCACCAATATTCTGTACGACTCTATTCCTAAAAGCCTTGTTATTATGGATACCGAGCCTGTTAGATACGCGATGATAAATCCGTAAAGTATAACGAGGTTGGCCAGTATTGCCACATATCTTCCGGGACGACCAAAATATTTTTCATACATGCTCGGAAAATGAAAAACATCCTGCCGGCTTTCTACTGCCTCGTTCACGAGAATAACGCCGCTAAAAAACATCGCCGCGCCTACAAAGATCATACCGACAAGCGAAGGCACCAAGCCCGCTATGCCGGTTTGTATTGGAAGCCCGAGAATGCCCGCGCCCACGAGGTTTCCCGTGATAAAGCATCCTATCATGAAAATAAGAGGCAGTGAAACTTTTTTCTGCATATTCTATTATTTTCCACATATTCGGTAAAAACGCAAGGTTCAAATAAAAAAATTGCGTGCAAAAATCAGCATATCAATTAGCATATTTAAGAAAAATAATGTATACTATCATACAAAAAGGTAGTTTCTTACAAAAGGAGGATACTGTGGCAGAAGAAAAAACTGTTTCCCAGCAAAGTTCTCTTAATATATTCATTTATATCACTGCTTTCGTTGCCGCGCTTGCAGGACTTCTTTTTGGCTATGACACAGGCGTCATATCAGGCGCCATACTCTTCATCCAGGACCAGTTCAAGCTCACAGCCGGAATGGAAGAAGGCGTCGTAAGCGCAGTGCTTCTCGGAGCCCTCATAGGGGCGGCTGCAAGCGGAGCGCTCGCCGACCGTTTCGGCAGAAAACGAACGATCATTGTAACAGCGCTGCTTTTTGCAATAGGCGCCGTAGGCGCGGCCCTGGCGCAAACAGTAGTCAGCATTATTGGTTTCCGCATACTTATCGGAATAGCGATAGGTGTCGCCTCTTACACTGCCCCTCTTTATATTTCAGAGATTTCGCCTCCCCAAGCGCGCGGGGCGCTAGTATCTTTAAATCAGTTAATGATAACTTGCGGTATAGTTGTTTCCTATCTTGTGGATTATGTACTTGCGGCATCTGAAAGCTGGAGATGGATGTTTGCGCTGGGCGCTGTGCCAGCGATAATTCTCCTTCTCGGAATGCTGGCGCTCTACGAAAGCCCGAGGTGGCTCGTCAGTCAGGACAGGATCGAGGACGCCCGCGATGCCCTGACGCATATAACAGGGAGTGAAAACGTAGATAAGCAGATACAAAAAATACAAAAATCCCTCATGGTAAAGCAGGGCTCATGGAGAGAGGTGTTCGAGCCATGGGTAAGGCCGGCACTTTTTGCCGGAGTAGGCATAATGTTTTTCCAGCAAATAACCGGAATTAATACTATTATTTACTACGCTCCGACAATTTTTGAATTTGCCGGGATTGCATCGCACAAAATCTCGATCCTTGCGACTCTGGGAGTCGGTGTCGTAAACGTCGTGATGACGCTTGTTGCGATATGGCTCATTGATAGAATTGGCAGAAAACCCCTCCTTTACATAGGACTTACAGGAATGGCTTTAAGCCTCGGGTTTCTAGGCTTCGCTTTCAGTCTTCAAAACTTGAGTTCCTCTTTACAATTGATCGCCGTATTGAGCGTCATGGCGTACATAGCCTCCTTCGCAATAAGCCTCGGTCCGATAGCCTGGCTCATAATAGCGGAAATTTATCCATTAAAAATACGCGGCCGCGCGATGAGCCTGGCAACAGCTGCCAACTGGGGATTTAACTTACTTGTCGCCGCGACGTTTCTCACAATTGTCCAGAAACTCGGCAAACCCGGCGCCTTCTGGCTTTACGCCGTGCTGACGGTTTTAGCGGCAATATTCTGCTGGCTATTTATTCCCGAAACAAAGGGGCACACGCTTGAAAGCATAGAGGAGCACTTAAAAAGCGGCAAGCCCTTAAAAAAACTGGGTGTTTGAATGAAAAGACAAATTATATTCCTTTTAGGTTTTATTTTCGCGGCGGCGCCTCTTGCGTTCGCGGCTGTCTCCGGGGCAGATCATTCTGAAAAGCATTTCACACAAACCCATCATCTCTCGCACGACGAGCGGTATCTTACCGGAGACTGGAAGGATGAGCGCGCAAAACTTTCCGATAAAGGCATAGATTTTAAATCAAGCTACGTCTTTGACGTCCTCGGCAACCCTGTCGGCGGCAATTTCCAGGGCATGCGCTATAATCACTCCATGGGGCTTGATATAAACGTGGATTTTGAAAAAGCGTGCGGATTTAAAGGAAGCCAATTTCACGTATCAGGCCTCTGGCGCGCAGGCCGCAACCTTTCAAGCCAGGTAATAGGAAACGAGCTCGTCGTCTCGAGTATTTACGGGCACCAGCAGTTTCGGTTTTACAACCTGACCTGGGAGCAGATGTTTCTTGAGGACAAGTTCAGCATAAAGTTCGGCCGTATGGCTGCGCAAGATGACTTTATCGTGTCTCCCCTTTATTGGTTCTTTGTGACAAACGCCATAGACGGCATGCCCATAAACATTCCTAAAAACTTCAACTTTACTGTTTATCCGGAAGCTACCTGGGGGGCGCGCGTTAAATTAGAAATAGCGCCTGAATTCTCATCAATGACGGGTATTTACAACGGCAACCCGCACCTCGGCAAGGACAAATATCATGGCCTTGACTTCGGGCTGCGGTTGAGTAAAGGTATCTTCTTCATGCAGGAATTTAATTTAACGCCAAAGATAAAAACAAATTATTGCCCCGAGGGATTACCCGGACGGGTATCAGTGGGCGGCTACTGGCATACGGCGACATACTTTGATCTCTACGCCGATGATAACGGCGCCTCTTTTGCCTACACCGGAAACTCCGCAAGAAAACGTATCGGCAACTATGGTTTTTACGCGCACATTGAGCAAATGCTATTTAAGGAACCGAGCGTCGAAGGAGCTCCGGAGCAGGGATTCATACCCTTCATCGCGCCCAACTGGGCGCCGGGCAACATAAATAAATATCCGTTTTTCGTAGATGGTGGATTCGTGTGGACAGGGCCCATACCGGGAAGGGATTATGACGCGGCCGGTATTGGCGTTTCATACATGGCCTGGAGTAAGGATCTGACGAGCACCCAGGAGTTTCAGTCAGATAGCGGCATGTCAATCCACCCGGGAAAATATGAAATGTCGGTTGATTTTACCTACAGCGCCCAGATTACAAAGTGGCTTTTCATTCAGCCGGACATACAGTGGATAATAAATCCGGGCGGCTCACCAAAGATCCCGGATGCCCTTGTTGTCGGCTCACGGTTCAAGATAATTTTCTAGGAATAAGATAAAACCGCTTTTCTTAGGCCCTCGCGCACCGGAACGCGCGGCTCGTAGCCAAGTTTCTTCTGCAACCTGTCTATGCTATAAATCCTGTCCCTGCGTAAGGAAGAAATGCGCTTTCCGATAAAAGGCAATTTCGAGATAACCCGCACAACGCCTTCAGGTATAACAAATGGCCCTTTGGCACCGGCTACTTCCGTTATGAAAAAAAGGAGTTCGCGCAAAGTAAGGGCCTCTTTGTCAGCCACAAAATAAGCGCCCTCATAAATCTCATCCTTCGAGAGCGCGAGTTCCAGTACATCAACAAGGTTCTCCACCGAAACCATGTGGATCCTATTTTCGCCGCTTCCCGGTACTGGCAGCATCCTTTTCCGCAAAAATCCTATAAGATACGGCATCCCGTGCGGCTCAAAAGGCCCATACACCATGGGCGGCCGGATAATGGCTATTTTAAGCCCTTTTTTGCGGTATTTGAGAGCTATTTTTTCCGCCTCTATTTTTGATTCGCCGTAGGGGCCGTTTGCTTTTAAGGGAACGTTCTCTTCGAGCGGAACCTCTTCATTGCCACTCACAGCGGCGACCGAGCTCAAATGCACTATCTTTTTTACACCTGAATCGAGTGAGGCTTTGAAAAGATTTTCCGTGCCGAGTGAGTTCACACGCATCAAATTTTCGCGCGAGCCGTATATAAGCGCCGCAGCATGATAAATAATATCCGGTTTTTCTTTTTTCAGGATTTGTGATATGCCGCCTTTATCTTCTAAGGCAAGGTAGGTGGGTATTATGTTTTGGGAGAGATTTTTAAGTTTATCGAGCGAGCGGCCACAAGCAATAACAGAGTGGCCCCGGCCCGCGATACGCACTGCGAGGCGTTTCCCTATGAATCCTGTAGCGCCTGTAATGAGAACTTTCAATTATGAAGTGGCTTGGACGAGTTTTTCGAGATAATTCCACTGCCTGTCGATGTCTTGCTGGATTTCCTCGAGAACGGACTTGTTTTCTTCCTTAAACAAATGTTTGAAGCGGCCCTGGGGCTTTAGAAAATCAGCAACCGGTTTTCTTGTTTTTGGCTTGTAGGTAAAGCGCCACTTGCCGTTCTCGACTTCTATCATGGGCCAGTAGCCGGTTTCAACCGCGAGCTTTGCGATTTTTATTGTGTCTGACTGCGGGTAACGCCATCCGCGATGGCAAAGTGCTAAGACATTTATAAAAGCCGGCCCTTCGACAGCAAAAGCTTTTTGTGACTTTGTAACAAGGTCATTCCAATGCGATATACAGGATTGAGCGACATAGGGTATATTGTGTGCGGCTACTATAGATGTAAGATCTTTACGGAGTTGGGGTTTGCCATAGCTTATCTTGCCTGCCGGAGCCGTAGTTGTAGACGCACCTTTCGGAGTTGCCCCGGAACGTTGAATTCCGGTGTTTTCATAGGCTTCGTTATTATAGCAAATATATACAAAATTATGCCCGCGCTCAAACGCGCCTGACATGGCCTGCAAGCCAATATCATAACTCCCCCCATCGCCGCCGAATGCTACAAACTTTATTTCTTTATTGATTTTGCCTTTTTTCTTGAGGGCATTGTAGGCGGTTTCCACGCCGCTTATAGTCGCGGCGACGTTCTCGAACGCGTTGTGGATATAGGGCGTGTTCCATGCCGTATAAGGGTAAATAGTGGTAGCGACTTCGAGACATCCCGTGGCCGCGCCCACGACGACAGGCTTATCCGTACCCATTAAAACCATGCGCGCGGCAATCGAGGCCCCGCAGCCCGGGCATAGCCTGTGGCCCGAGGTAAGGCGTTCCGGAATTTTTGATAGCTGTTTAATATTCGCCATTAGTCTCTGACACCTAAATAAGTTACAAGATTGTTTATTTTTCCGGTTTTCTTAATTGCTTCCAGGTCATTATAAACATGTTCAATATCTTGCGGAAAAATGTCTCGGCCGCCGAGGCCGAAAATATAACCTACAAGAAATGGCTTATTCTTTGTCTCGTAAAGAGAGGACTTTATTTCGGTAAACAAGGGCCCGCCCTCGGCGCCGAATGAATCGCTCCTGTCAAGAACGGCGGCCGCCTTTACCCCGGAAAGTGCCTTTACGATCCTTTCTTTAGGAAATGGCCTGAAAAATATCGGCTTTATAAGTCCGGCTTTAACACCTTTTTCTCTTAATTTGTCCACGACCTCCTTCGTAGTTCCCGCCGTTGAACTTAAAACTACTATTGCTATTTCCGCGTCGTCCATTTTATATTCTTCGATAAGGTCGTGCGAGGTACCGAAGGTTTTATTAAATTCTTTTAATACGCCGGGAATATTTTTGAGGGCGCTTTCCATGGCCTGGGCCTGCTGGCGCTTATGCTCAAAATAATAATCCTGCAAATCAAGCGGCCCGTACGTAACCGGCTTGTCGACGTCTAGAAGGCTACGCTCGATTTTATACTCCCCTATGAATTTCTTGATCGCCTCGTCCGGGAAAATCTCCACTCCTTCAACCCCGTGGCTCGTTATAAATCCATCCTGGCAAACCATTACGGGCAGGAGTATATCTTTATGCTCGGCAATCCTGACGGCAACTATCGTGTTTTCATACGCTTCCTGCGGGTTTTCAGAAAAAACCTGTATCCATCCCGCGTCACGCGCGCCCATGGTATCGGAGTGGTCGCAATGTATATTAATAGGCCCTGATAACGCCCTGTTCACGACCGGCATGACGATCGGAAGGCGCGTAGATGCGGCTATATAAACTATTTCCCACATAAGCGCAAGACCATTGGCTGATGTAGCCGTCATAGTGCGCGCTCCGGCAGCAGCTGACCCCACACAGGCGCTCATTGCGCTGTGCTCAGATTCGACAGGAATCATTTCTGTATTTACTTTTCCGTCGGCGACAAACTGGGCGAAATTCATGACAATCTCTGTCTGCGGGGTAATTGGGTAAGCCGCTACAACGTCAGGGTCTATCTGGCGCATGGCTTCAGCCACAGCCTGGTCTCCCATGAGAGCAACAATTTTATTTGTCGAGTTTTTCGTAACAGTCTTCATCCTTTTTCCATCTTGATGCATTTTACGGGACAGATAGAAGCGCATATGCCACAGCCCTTGCAGTAGTTGTAATCAAATCCTTCCATCTTTTCGTCTTTAAGAATTATACAGGAATCCGGGCAGTGCATCCAGCATTGAAGGCAGTTTATGCATTTGGATTTGTCTATTACAGGCTTGAACGTGCGCCAGGAGCCGGTTTTATACTCCATGGCTGTCCCGCCTTCGTCTATCCGGCCGCCTATGGGTATTTCTTTCCAGGATTTTTTTTTCATCCAATCTCAACTTCTTCGTAGGCGCGGCGGATCGCTTTTATGTTCGCGTTTGTTTTTTCCTCGCCTATTTTCTTAAGAAATTTCTTTTTCACTTCTTTTTCGACGCTTTCCACGGTAACGACCGGCTTCGCCTTTAACAGCGCCCCCAGTATCGGCATGTTCGGTATAGGCATTCCGAGGGTCTCCAGGGCGATTTTTGTCGCGTCGCAAACGCCGATTTTGCCCTTTGTATAGTTTGTCTTTTTTCTTATTGCCTCTACGTCTTCGGGGGTATTTACGATGAGCGCGCCGCCATCTGCGAGTCCCTCGGTAACATTAATTGAATCAAGAAGCGACGGGTCGATCACGGCGACAATGTCAGGGTTTGTAACAGGGGAATGAACTCTTATGGATTTGTCACTTATGCGTGTGTAGGTGCGTATAGGCGCTCCGGCGCGTTCCGGGCCGTATTCAGGAAACGCCTGTATGGATTTTCCAAGGCCAAGAGCCGCTTCAGCCAAAAACTGGGCCGCTGTCTTGGCGCCCTGGCCGCCGCGGCCATGCCACCTTATTTCCAGGAGATCTTTCATTTATCTTACGCTTGCGGAGCTTCAGAGCCCTTTAAGTTGAGGTAATACCCCATAAACGCAGTCCACATTAATATCGCAACAAAGGACTGAACGAGGCTGTTCACGATGGTTAAAATCACCTGACCGAGAACAAAGGGAAGAGGAAAAGTAACAAGGCCCGTTATAAGTCCGACTACAAGGCCGATAATAACCGCAATTATTGCCAGTACGAGAAAAAGCCCCAGCACATTCCAGAAGTTATCCCAGCTTATCTTTAAACCCTTTACGAAGGCTTTTATAACGCTAGTATCCTCGGAGACGATTATATATATTGGAAATATGAGCTCCACGATGACCGCAAACATGATGACTATCGCTATGGCGGCAACGAGTCCCCGCATGAAAGCATTATCAGCTATGGCCAGAAGCCCGCTTCCTGCGAGCGCCAGAAGCAACACGACTATCAACGCTATGGCAATGTAAAGGAGAAAAAGTCCGAGAATACGCAGGTAGAACTTTTTTCCGTACTGCGTAAAATTGGAAAAAGCCGCCGACCCCTTCTTGTAAACATCATTTAAAATACCGAGAGCACCACCCTGCAGGAAAATAAATATAAGGAAAAATACAAGGCTAATTCCTAGCGATGCCGCTATTACCGGAGCCTGTCCCGCGTTTTCCGGGTTCGCAAAAGGCATGCTGACCAGACCCATGACCGCATTCACTATGAAAAAAAGCACGATCAGGTTTACTTGCTTTACGCTTAACGCTAATCCTTTTTTTACAGTTTCGATTGTTCCCATTATGTCCCCCTTTTTTTAATTAGTCCCTATAATCTACCGTATATTATGCCTTGTGTCAATAATAATTATTCGGCTGCTTTTAGCGGCAAATATGCTGCCAAGACCACCCACTAAAATGGATGGCTAAATCTCGCGTTTTCCCTCAAACGCCTTGTAGAGCGTCGCCTGGTCCGCGTATTCGAGGTCCGCGCCTACAGGCATGCCGTATCCTATCCTATATACTTTTACACCCAGGGGTTTCAGGATCCTAACCAGGTAAAGGGCCGTTGTCTCGCCTTCTGTGTTGGAGTCGGTAGCAATGATCACTTCTTTTACCCTGTCGTGCTTTATTCTTTTCACCAGGCTCTCTATCTTCAGATCCTCCGGCCCCACGCCGTCCAGCGGCGAAAGCGCGCCCAGAAGCACGTGATAGAGGCCTGTGAATTCCCCCATTTTCTCTATAGAAATAATATCGCTCGGCTTTTCCACGACACACAAGACACTTTTATCTCTTTTTTCGTTCGCGCATATGTCGCAGAACTCCGCATCGCTCAAGTTGTTGCACAGCGCGCAGAAGCGCACGGTTTCCTTAAGCTTTAAAACGCACTCTGCCAGGCGTTTTGAGTCATCTTTCGATTGCTTCAAAATGAAAAAGGCGAGCCTCCTCGCGGATTTTGGGCCTACACCGGGCATCCTCCCAAATTCCCTGACAAGGTTGTTCATGGATTCCGGAAGCCCTTTAAGGCGGATCATTTTTTCTCCTTTTTGATTTTCTCTATGCTGGCTATTTTCCCGTCGAATTTATCGAGGGCCGCCTCTACTATCGGGTCTATTTTTCTGGATGAGGCAGTCTCTTCCGGTACCTCCTCTGCCTCTTCCAAAGAAAGCGCTTCTTCCATTATTACTTCCCGGTCCAGCATCTCCGTTTTTATTTTGAGATCTTCTCCCGCGAACGTTTTTACGGCCTCGCATACTATGTCCTTATTAGCATTATAATCAAGGGCGTCCTTGTGAAAACCGCTTGCCGGGCCAAAGCCTATTACGAGCGCGCTATTCTCGACTCTGACCGGCTCGCCGTCTCGGAGAAAAGTAGCCACAGACATTTTCTTTTGTTTTATGAAAGTGAGAATCTGTTGCCAGTTAAGTTTTATTTTCTGAAGTGACAGTATGTCTTTTTCTGCTGACACGGCTTCTTTTGGCACGTCCTTCGGAGCATTCTTCGGCGCTTCTTCCGGCGCGCTTTCGGGAGCCTGAACAGGAGACGTTATTTTTTCCACACGGCGTGCGTAATTCGATGTGGGCTTTATACTTGAAATTCTGTCCATTATTTCTTTTATGTCGGTAAAACGACTTTTTTCCGTAAGCTTCACGAGCGCCACCTCAAGGGGGATCCTCCCGAGTGAGGTCTTTTTTATAAGCTCTATGGCACGAGCAAGCGCGTAGATCACGTAAAGTATCTCATCGAGCGAAAAACTTTTCGCCTGCTCCGCGAGCGCTGTAAAATCCTCTTCGGATAAAACGAGGTAGGCACTTTTTTTCTCGGCTACCTTAACGACCATCATGTTTCTGAAATGCTCAACGAGGCTCGAGGCTATAAAGGCCGGATCCTTTCCGCTGTCGATGAGAGCGTTTATATCCTCCAGGATCTTTTCTTTTTCGTTTTTGACCAAGGCTTCCGCAATGTCAAAAAGGGCCCTTGATTCCAGAAGCCCCAGCATTTCCACGACGTCCGCGGCTTCTATTTTTCCCTTCGCGAAGGACGAGAGCTGATCAAGCATGACCTCTGCGTCCCTCAAACTTCCGTCGGCGGCTTTCGCAACAAGGAACACCGCCTCATCTTTAAGGTTTATTTTTTCTTTTGTTTTTATCTCTTTTAATTTCGCGACTATTCCCTGCGCCGGTATCCTTCTAAAATCGAATCTCTGGCAGCGCGACATTACGGTAGGCAATACTTTGTGCGGCTGCGTAGTGGCAAAAATAAACTTGACGTGGGCCGGCGGCTCTTCGAGCGTTTTGAGAAGCGCGTTGAAGGCTTCGGGCGTGAGCATGTGCACTTCGTCTATTATATATATCTTGAACCTCGAGGACATGGGCGAGAAGCGCGTATTCTCTTTAAGGTTCCGGATCTCGTCGATGCCGCGGTTTGAGGCGCCGTCTATCTCGATGACGTCGAGACTCCTGGCATTCTTTATTTCGGTGCAAGCGACGCATTTGCCGCAGGGGTTATTCGTGGGCCCTTTTTCGCAGTTTAAAGCTATGGCGAGAATTCTCGCTGTCGAGGTTTTTCCGACTCCGCGGGAACCCGTAAAAAGATACGCATGAGCGACCTTGTCTTGAGAGATCGCGTTCTTGAGAGTAGTCGCAATATGCGCTTGCCCTACAATTTCGTCAAAATTTTGCGGCCTATACTTGCGTGCCAATGATAGGTATGCCATGAGGATTCATACTATATCACACTATTATTTCATTCTCAAGAAAAAATCACGGCTGGAACCGCGCCTTCTTACGGCAGCTTGATTAATAAGAGAATTACGGGCATTGCTTTCGCTTGACGTTTCCGCCAGAGGCGGACCCGCCTCGGGCGGGCGCTCGGGGATACGCGCCCCTCGCTCACTCTACAAAAGTCGCTCATGCCCTACTGCGCAAAAGATTGCCCGCCTGACCGGAC
>JADHYM010000007.1 GCA_016782445.1 Candidatus Omnitrophota bacterium
TAAACCCAGCACTTATTTTGATAAAATAAGTGCTGGGGAGAAATCTTAAATACACCAATTGCCGTGTCCGCCAGAGGCGGATCAGCCTCGGGCTGAAGCCACAAAATTCGTCTGAAAGGTCGCGCCGCATCCATCCTGCCTCTATGGCAATGCCCGTAACCCTCTATTAATCAAGCCGCCGGAAGGACGCCGATTTACAGCCTAATACTAATATAGTAGCGCTGGAGAAAAAGGCGTGCAAATGCTTGACAAAGCTAACTATTGTGGTATACTTTTATCAAAAGTTAGTTGCTTACAGTGTCTATACCGTCACGTGTGCTCTTCAAAAAAGGCCAGGAAAGGGGGGAGGAAATAAATTCATTATATTAGGCTACATAAGTACAAGTGATGATATGGTTATATAGAAAACAATAAACTAGGCCAATAGTATTACATTAAGAAACGGACTTATACAATTGGCGATTTTTTATAAGGAGGAAAAATAATGAGATTATTACGTACAATATGTGTTATGGCACTAGTCGTGGGGCTTGCCTCAGGCGCTTACGCCGCGACACAAAGCGTAAAAATTTCCGGTGATCTAGAAGCCCGGGGATTTTTTAGAAACAACTGGGCAATCGGATATAACGGAGATACAGCCGCGACAGCTGCGGGCTTGCTGACTACCGGAGTAAACAGACCCAGTCAAAACTGGCTCATGTCGACAGCCGAGATCCAATTAGACGCGGATCTTACTGACAACGTAGCCGCGGTAATTCGCCTAGTTAACGAGCGCGATTGGGAAGTAACCGCACCGCTAGCCGGTTCAAGAGTAGGCACTACCAATTTGGCTCAAAATGGCCGAGGTTTATACGCTGTACAGAACGATGATCAGTATGATATAGGCGTAGACCTTGCTTATATCGAGCTCAGGGAATTCTTGTATTCCCCGCTTACGTTAAGAGTAGGTCGTCAGGACCTGTGGTTCGGCAGAGGTTTCATTATCGGCAGAAACCAGAGAAATCCGAACAACATTCAGGCTCCGGAATACACGGCTTACAACTCTTTTGACTCGATTCGAGCCACGTTAGACTATGATCCCTGGACAATCGATGTTGTGTATGCAACAATACGCAATAATGGCGTCCAGATGAACGCTGATGTGGACCTCATAGGAACTAACATCGGATACATCTTTGACTCGTGGAACGCTGAAGCTGAATCTTACTTTTGGTACAAATCAGATAAGCAAACCCTATCGACAATGCAAGCCAATAACAGCGACGTGTATACATTCGGAGCGCGCGGCAGCTTTGATCCGATAGAAAATCTTACAGTTCTGGCTGAAGGCGCCATGCAGACCGGCAATATCATTTTAAGTGATATTCAAATCGAAAGAAGGAAACGTTTCGGTATGGCCGCGGACATCGAAGTTGAAAGCAGGCATTTTAAGGACAGTTTTGCCTGGAAGCCGGTCATCAGCGCAGAGTATATTTTCTACTCTGGCGACAGGGAAGCTGACAGATTCGATGATGAAACAAGAGCGCGACCAGGGCAAACGGGGAATGGCAATTTTGAGGCCCCAGGCACTACTGGTAACTGGTATACTGGATGGGATCCGATGTATAGAGGTAAATTTGACACTGCCTACCGTGAATTTATAGGCACTTACTATGCAACATGGCAGTATCCTGTGAGGCCAAGGGCTTATCAATCATGCGCAGACGCTTCATACACGAACCAGCACCAGGCAATCGCGAAGGCTACGATCGAACCTATGGATGATTTAATGATTCAAGGTAAGGTTGCTTTCTTCTGGTTGGACCATTTAATTACTTCTATGGAACCATTCAGAAACCAGTTCGTAGGAACAGAGTTCGACGCGCAGCTTTCATGGGATTACACCGAAGACGTGAACTTTGGCCTTTTGGGTGCGTGGTTTATACCCGGTACTATTTATGATGATCGTAACAACAATGCTACCGAGGTTGTCGGTCACGTCAGCGTAGATTTCTAACTTTTGATTGTTTAGTTTAACCCAGCACTAATTTTATTCAAAATTAGTGCTGGGTTTTTTATTGACCTTTTTCTTAAGGTACATTAGAATATACCTATTAATAAGGTCCTTCTGCGCCTTAGGCGCATCAGGATCAATTCGCACTTATAACTTATGTCGCACAGGTGCTCCATAAGTTATGTGCTCATTGGAGGTGGGGTATGAATTTAGCTACTGGCGCGCTTGTTTTCTCAGGATTTTTCTTTATAGTTTTAGGTGTCGCTTCGAAGATTATGGGGTGTTCGCTTTTATCGCCTTTTGTTCAGTCCACGCTCGGGTACTTTGTCGGGGCCAATACCTGTATTTTACTTGCCCTTATAATCGATAAATTTGATAAACGCTAAGAATTCAATCTCGGCCAAAACTTACGCATGAGAAAAATAGCCTTTTTGATTGCAGTGGCTATTCTTATAGCCATTTCAGTTTATTTTTTCAAAGATAAGATCCTTTCTTTTGTAAAAGGACCAAAGCCCGTTTTGGTCAAAATAATAAAACATTTTCCCTTTACCAAAGAAAATTCTCTTAAAGAATGGGAAGAGAAGGTGTTGAAAGGTAAGGTCGTATACGCGCTTGAGCAGCGCGACCCGAACTCATACGTGCGCGCCTCTTCAGATAATACCGCTTCTGCTCTTTATTATAAGATCAAACTTGATATTAGCAACAACCCTGTAATAGAGTGGAAATGGCGCGTGGACGAATTTCCGAAGCGGAAGTTTCCTGAAACTTTAAGCGGTAAGAAGGAGGAGGACTTTGCGGCGCGTGTGTATATCATGTTTCCCGCTGCTTTTTTTACAGGGTCCAAGGTCGTAGAATACATCTGGTCCGAAACAATCCCCGAAGGAACGCATGGCACGAGCGGTTATTCAAAAAACATAAAACTTTTGGTGCTTGAAAAAGGCTCTTCGGACGGCGAATGGCGTTTTGAAAAAAGGAATATATACGAGGACTATCTTAAGCTATTCGGTAAGCGCCCCAAGTTAAACATAGGCGCCATCGCTTTTATGACAGACGCCGATTCGACTAAAACAAGCGCGAGCGCGACGTACGATGAGATAAAAATAGGCTACGAAAAGAAAGAGGACGCAAAATGAAGAAGATAAGATTTAAGAAAATTACGAACAATCCTTTGCAGAAAAGGTATCTCTTTGTAATCATTCTGGCTATGGCAGTGCCTCTTGTAATAATGGCAGGATGTCTTTACTACCTCATATTCCAGCTAATGGCAGAACAGCTGGGAATTCCGGAATCCATTGCTTATAACCTTTTTCCGGTCGTGAATCAGGTAAATACGATTCTTCTCATAGCGCTCCCGCCGGTAATAATAGTGCTTTTTGCGCTTGGGCTAGTGCTTTCGCACCGCCTCATCGGGCCTTTGAACAGGCTCGAAAACGATCTAAAACAGATAGCCGAAGGAGATTATTCTATAAGGCTTGCAATGAGAAAAGATGATGACCTGAAGCCAATCGCGAACGCTATTAATATAATAATTGATAAGCTGGAGAAAAAAAGTGATTCATAAAACAGCCATTGTTTCCAAAAATGCGAAAATAGATAAAAGTGTGGAAATCGGTCCCTATGCAATCATAGAAGGCGATTGTGTATTAGAGAAAAATGTAAAAATCTACGCCCACGCTTATATAGCGGGCGGTACGGAAATAAAAGAAGAGACCGAGGTACACATGGGTGCGGTCCTTGGGCATGCCCCGCAGGATCTGGCATATGAGGGAAAAAAGACGTTTCTCAAAATAGGAAAGAAAAATATAATAAGGGAATACGTAACGGTTCACCGCGGTACCAAGGAAGGAACATCTACTATTATAGGTGACGAGAATTTTTTGATGGGGCTTTCGCATGTGGGACACAATTGCAACATAGGGAATAAAGTCGTTTTAGCAAACGGGGCGCTTCTCGCCGGCTACATAAACGTCGGTGACGCTGCGTTCATATCAGGCAACGTAGTGGTGCATCAATTCTGCAATATAGGCACGCTATCTATAATAGGAGGGTTTTCCGGGGTTAACAAGGACGTTCCTCCGTACATGGCCGTGCGCGGCCCCTCAAGCGTGTGGTCAGTGAACCTCGTAGGGCTTAGAAGGGCGGGGTTTGACAGAAGCGTAATGCGGGATATGCGCGAGGCTTTCAGACTAATCTATAAAGAGGGCCTTAATACGAAGCAGGCCGTAGAAAAGATATTGGAAAAGAAACCCGGTAAAGAGATCATGCATCTTGTTGAATTTATCAAAAATTCCAAAAGAGGCATATGTAAATACAGGTATACACCGGACGATAAAGAGTATTTTAAATAAGGAGGTACAAGATGGCAAAGAAGAACAAGCAGGATTGGCACGATGATTTCTCGAACACCCTTGACGAAACGAAGAAACGCCTGAAGCAATTCGGCGAGGACCTGGGCGTCTGGGCCAAAAAAGGCGAAAAAGAAATAGTGAAGGCCTCGCAGGCCGGCAAGGCGCAGATAGATATTTTAAGCCTCAACGTGAAAAAGGAAAAGCTCTATTATGACTTGGGCAAGAAAGTAGTCGCTCTAAACGCAAAGAAAAAACTCGGGATCCCGGAGCTTGAGTCTTTCTGGAAGAAGCTTCGCCAGCTACAAAAGGACGCCCGCAAAAGAAAACAAGCACTTCATGCCGTCACCCACTCCGGGAACAAAAGAAAACGCAGTTAAGTATAACCGCCTGAAGGTAAAATTCAGGCTCGCTGGGATAGCTTTTACCGCGCTTTATCTTTTGTTTTTTCAAGCCCTTCTTTCCCGGTGGCTTGAGGAATCAGCACTTGGCTTTTCAGGCCAATTCTATATAGCGCTTATTCTGTACCTTGCGGGATTCGGCGTGGTTTATTATATAGTCGATTTTCCGCTAAGCCTCGCAGGCGGCTTTTTACTCGAACGCCGGTTCAGTCTTTCTTCCATAAGCTTTGCGAATTGGCTAAAGGATAATCTCAAGGCTTCAGTGATCTCGTCTATCTTTTTTGCCTTTTTCATTTTAGCCCTATATTTTCTGTTAAGAAGCGCACCCCGCGCCTGGTGGTACTTGATAACAGTCTTCTATTTTTTTGCCACTATTTTTATGGCACGAATAGGGCCCCTTATCCTTATCCCGCTTTTTTTTAAATACTCGCCTGTTGAGGAAGGTTTAAAAAAAGATATAATCGAACTTTCGAAAAAGTGCGACATAAAGCTCCTCAACGTCTATAAGATAAATTTTAGCTCGAAAACGAAAAAATTAAACGCTGCGCTTACAGGGCTCGGAAAATCCAGGCGCGTGATCCTCGCAGATAATCTCATCAGGGAATTCTCAAATGACGAAATAAAAGGTGTTCTGGCCCACGAGTTTGCCCATCATAAATATATGCATATATGGAAGCTTCTATTGTTCGGGTTCCTGGCGACAGGCATTTCTTTTTATTTTCTCTTTTTGGCTTCGCCAAATATCGCGAGAGTGCTAAATGCAAACGCGATTTATGACATAAGGCTATTGCCGGCGTACCTCTTTGTTCTCTTTTTGATTAGCCTGGTTATCATGCCGATACAGAACTGGTTTTCGCGGATTCTTGAGCGCGAGGCAGACGCGTTCGCACTTAAAATAACGGCTGACAAGGATACCTTCATAAGCCTCATGCAGAAACTCGGCGATTATAATTTAGCTGATCCCAACCCCCCTAAGCTCGTCAAGATCATCTTTTACAGTCACCCTCCTATCTCCGAACGCATCGAGTTCGCGAAAGCTTTCAAAACTTAAGCAGAGTTAGCTTCCGAAGGGCGTCTACCTCGCTGCTCACCCCATCTATTGTGATAAAAATCTCAAAATGTCGCTGGCGAGGGTGAAAGATATACGAGTTCGGCGCAAAAGTTCGCCTCTCGGTAGGCGCCCTCCGGAAGCTTTATGCACGCAACCGATGAACGCAACCGTTTCTCGCGACGCAACCGTAACCGCCCGACGGATAACGGATTTATTTCTTGACAAATAAAATATATCTGATAAACTAATATCACGATCTTCGGGGTGAGGCGGAACTCCTCAACCGGTAGTAAACCCCGGTACAAATCAAATGCGCGGCATTTGTTATTTGTAACGGCGTAAAGCCTACGAGCTTCGAGTAATTCGGGGCAGATCCGGTGAAATTCCGGGGCCGATGGTATAGTCCAGATAGAAGAAGAATCGCAAATGAAGTTTATTTAAATCCCCGAAGTTTTTCGGGGATTTTACATTTTATAACAAAAAAATATGCAACTAAACACTATAAAAGAAGTAATAGGCGACCTTAAAAAGGGAAAAATGTGCATCGTAATCGACGATGCTTCGAGAGAAAATGAGGGCGACCTCATAATGGCCGCTTCGAAGGCAAGCCCGGAGGCCATTAATTTCATGACAAAGTACGGCCGTGGCCTCATATGTGTTCCCATGGAGGAGGCGGCTCTTGAAAGGCTTGGCCTCTATCCCATGTCGAGCGAGCGCCGAGACGCGTTTAAAACGGCCTGGATTATTTCGGTAGACGCCAAATCCGGCGTTACGACCGGAATATCGGCCCACGACCGCGCGCGTACAATAAAGCTCCTTTCCGGAAAAACCTCAAAGGCGAAGGATTTTATAAAGCCCGGCCATGTTTTTCCCCTGGCCGGAAAGCCGGGCGGGGTTCTGGTGCGCGCGGGGCACACAGAAGCCTGTATAGATTTCTTAAAGCTCGCTAAAATTCCCCCCACCGGCGTAATCTGCGAAATCATGAATGAAGACGGAACTATGGCGCGCATGAAAGAACTCCTCGGGTTCGGAAAAAAACACGGACTGAAAATATGCGCGATAGCAGATCTTATAAAATATCGAACCAGATACGGCACTCTTATAGAAAAGATAGCGGAAACCGTGATACCTACCAAATTCGGAACCTTCAGGGCGGTTGCCTACAAATCCAAAATTACAGGTGACCATCAGATCGCTCTCTTGATGGGCGATGTTTCTAAGGATGTGTCCTTAGTGAGGGTTCATTCCCAGTGTATAACAGGAGACACGTTTCATTCGCTACGGTGCGATTGCGGCAATCAGCTTGAAATAGCGCTTTCGGTAATCGCAAAAAACAAAAAAGGCGTGCTTCTCTATCTTTGCCAGGAGGGCCGTGGCATCGGCCTCGGGAACAAAATAAAAGCGTACGCACTTCAGGATAAGGGACTCGATACGGTCCAGGCCAACGAATTGCTTGGCTTCAAGCCGGATCTAAGAGATTACGGCATAGGCGCGCAGATATTGGTGGATCTGGGGCTTAAAAAAATAAGGCTTCTCACAAATAATCCTCAAAAGATCGTGGGACTGGAAGGGTACGGCATAGAAATAGTCGAGCGCGTTCCCATAGAGGTAAAACCAACTAAGACAAATAAGCGTTACCTTAAGACGAAGAAACAAAAACTCGGGCACGTATTGAAACACGCTTAAAAAAATGATTACACAGATTTATTGCTTATAAAAATATGCAACTGAGATTACACAGATATTTCTGCTAATCTGTGTAATCTATAGTGCACAATTTTTTGAGCAAAAAATCGGCGTAATCAAAATCAAAAGGGGGTATAGTATGAAAATAGTAAAAGGTAACTTAATAGCAAAGGGTATGAAATTCGCCCTCGTGATCTCGAGGTTCAATGAATTTATCTCATCGAGGCTTCTCGTAGGAGCGCAAGAGGCGCTTATTCGGCACGGGGCAGATGAAAAGGATCTGGCCGTCATTTGGGTGCCGGGGTCTTTTGAGATTCCACCGATCGCTTCAAAGCTTGTAAAATCAGATAAGTACGACGCTGTTATCTGCCTGGGTGCGGTCATAAAGGGCGAGACGCCACATTTTGATTACATCTCAAATGAGGCAGCAAAGGGCGTTGCGAATGTCGCGCTTACAGGTAAGGTGCCATGCATTTTTGGAGTCATAACGGCAGATACTCTGGAGCAGGCCATAGACCGCGCCGGCGCGAAAGGCGGAAATAAAGGGCGCGACGCAGCGCTTTCCGCGATCGAGATGGCTAGTCTCTATTCAAAGGTTTAAGCATATGCGTAACAGGACAAAAGCGCGCGAGTGCGCGCTTAAAATCTTATATGCGGCCGATATAACAAAAGATGCGCCCGGAGACTGTTCGGATATCTTCTGGCAAACCCACGAGGCAGTGAAAAAGGAAGTCAGGGATTTTACCGCGTTTATCACCGAAGGCGTCCAAAAGAACGGTAAATACATAGACTCGGTTATTACCAAATATGCCAAAAACTGGCAGCTTAAGAGAATGGCGACGATTGATCGAAATATACTGCGAATCTCCACGTTCGAGCTTTTATTTGCCGAAGATGTGCCGCCGAAAGTGTCCATAAACGAGGCGATAGAGATGGCCAAGAAATACGGCGACAAGGACTCCGGTAAATTCGTTAACGGCGTGTTGGATAAAATCAATAAAACGGAGCAAAAATGAACCAGCGTTACGCGGACCTGCACGTGCACACCTATTTTTCAGACGGCACCTTTTCACCCGAAGAGGTCGTAAGAACCGCTAAAGAAAAAGGCTTAGCTGCGATTGCTATTTGCGACCATGACTCGGTTGATGGCATTTCACCCTGCATTAAACTGGCCGGAGAGGAACTGGAGATAATACCGGGCGTTGAGCTTACGGTAATAAAGGAACGAAGAGAAGTGCATGTATTGGGCTATTTCGTGTCGTGGGAGGAGAAATGGTTTGTCGATACGCTAAAGGATCTTCAGGAAAAAAGGGTGAAGAGGATGCGTAAAATGATAGAGAAGCTTGCGCACCACGGGATAGACATAGACGCTGAAGAGCTTCTTGAAGAGTCGGGGCAGGGCTCGGTGGGGCGTTTACATCTTGCGCGCAAGATGGCCCAAACAGGTCAGATTCCAACCCTCCAAACGGCTTTTGATAAATATATAGGTGACCTGAAACCCTGCTACGTGGAGGATGTAGGGTTTGAAGCGACTCAAGCCGTGGATACAATAATAAGAGCGGGAGGCGTTCCGGTTATCGCGCATCCGGGTATTCTGGGAAACGATGACCTTGTCCGCAAGTTTATACGATACGGGATACGTGGCATAGAGGCATTTCATATTGATCAATCTTCTTCCGTAAGCAAAAAATACCAAAAAATGGCAGAAGAAAACAATCTTTTAATAACAGGTGGTTCGGATTGTCATGGCCTTGCCAAAAAAGAGGTCCTGATGGGCAAGGTAAAGGTGCCATATCCCGTCGTGGAAAGACTGAAAGAGGAAAGAGATCGCATAAGGAATAAGTCTGCGGGATAAAAAAATGCTGAACACTCACGAGCATTTTATGCGGGAAGCTATAAGGCTCGCAAGACGCGCAAAGGGCAAGACGTATCCCAACCCCGCGGTAGGGGCGGTGGTCGTAAACGACAAAAAAATTATAAGCAAGGATTACCATAAAAAATGTGGTTTGCCGCACGCAGAAGCACTGGCGCTTGCGAAGGCCCGGGAAAAAGCCAAAGGAGCGTCTCTTTACGTAACGCTTGAGCCGTGCGCGCACCACGGAAAGACGCCTCCCTGCGTCAGCGCAATAATAAAAAGCGGGATAAAAAAAGTGTACGTCGGAATAAAGGACCCCAATCCCCTGGTTAACGGAAAAGGAATAAAAATGCTGCGCAATAATAATATTTCCGTCAGGGTGGGCATTTGTAGGAGCCAGGCAGAAAAGCTTAACATCGATTACATAAAAAAGATGCAAGATACGAAAGCGAGATAACCGTGTTTACGGGTATTATCGAAGAGACAGCAAGAATTAAAGAAATAACAAAAAAAAGAAGCTCTTACTTTTTGGGCATTCGCCTCGAAAATAAACTTGAGAATATTGAAAAAGGCCAGAGTATTGCGGTAAACGGCGCCTGCCTCACCGTTATAAAGCATTCTGAAAATGAGCTTTTTTTTGAAGTGGTGCCGGAAACTTTTTCGCGCACTTCCTTAAAGCGCCTTAAAAAGGGCGATATTGTAAACATCGAAAGGGCGCTACGCGTTTCATCGCGTATCGAAGGGCATTTTGTGCTGGGACACATCGATACGGTGGGAAAAATCGTATCGATCGGAAAATTTCCGCGTTTTTACGTAGATTTATCCATAAGCGGCATGCAAGGCGGATACGTTGTGGAAAAGGGTTCGATTGCCGTCGACGGCATAAGCCTTACAGTGGGCGATGTTTCTGAAAAGGGTTTAAGGGTTTATGTTATTCCGCATACCTTCGAAAAAACAAACATAAAGTACAAAAAAATAAACGATCCCGTGAACATCGAATATGATGTACTCAGAAAATACATTGAAAAATCGGACGGAAAAAAACCGGAAAGCTATATCACCGAAGGTTTCCTGGCGGAAAAAGGTTTTATTTGATTTTGTGAATTTTGTGTGGTAAGGTAAATCTTCAAAGGAGGTAAAGATATGAAAAAAATAGCTTTATTTATAGTTTTTGTAATGCTTTTTGCGGTTGCGAGCAGTGCGTTTGCCGATGATGCTCTGAAAAAACTTGGCAGGGGCGTTGCAAACGTGGCGACATGTCCGATAGAGATCGTTTACAGGATAGCTGAAGCCAACAAAGAAAGCGGTCCGTTCGCTGCCATGACGTGGGGCGTTGTGAACGGCACATGGAGAACGCTGGTTCGGGCGGTAGTCGGGGCCTATGAAATCGTTTCGTTTCCCGTACCCATACCGGCGGATTACAAACCGGTTATCGATGACCCGGAATTTTTCTTGGGCGACGGGGGGCTCTATTGATTTAATTTCGCGACAAAGATACTAAAAAAGGCGGGTAACTCACCCGCCTTTTTTTATTAAAGTTGCATAGGCGGTTGCGGTTGCGTCGCGAGAAACGTCAATCGTCGAAGGGTTGCGTAAAAAGAGACACAACCGATAAACGCAACCGTTTCGCAGGACGCCACCGACCGACGCAACCGTCTAATGGAAGATTCTTTCCCATTGCATTTCATACCCCATTTATGTATACTATTCTATTACTCTATAGCTAGTAATATTGATATATAAGGCGAAAATTGTAGAAAATTCATGGTCCTTCAGCAGTGGTAAATGCTTCCTAAGGGTCGCATTTACAGCACTGCCTCAGGATCGAATTTTCTTAAAGCGAAAATTCGGGGCGTAGCGCAGCTTGGCTAGCGCGCTTGGTTCGGGACCAAGAGGTCGACGGTTCGAATCCGTCCGCCCCGACCATTCTGCTTCGCCGAAGCGCTTTCGCCTTCGGCTTCGCAGGAATTGGCGCGAAGCAGAGAAGTTCCTTCGAAGCTGAACGCGTAAGCAATTCAGCGAAGAAGAACCATTTTAGTAGTAAGCGTAACTTCTATACTCATGTCAAAAAAACGCGCGCACATAATTTACTCCGGAAACGTCCATGGCGTGGGGTTTCGGTGGACAGCGGAAAGAGCGGCTTTTCCGCTTCACCTTACCGGCTGGGTTATGAACTGCCCGAACGGAACGGTCGAAGTTACCTGCGAAGGCAGAGAAGATGATATTAATGCGTTTATCGACAGGGTAAAAGAAGAGATGTCCGGTTACATAGGCTCCACGAGAGTTTCCTGGCAGGAAGCCACCGGCGAATTCAATTCATTTCACATACGGTCTTGCTAATGCGTTACGGAATATTCTCTGACATTCACGCAAACCTGGAGGCGCTCGAAAGCGTAGAAGAGGCGCTTTCCCGCGAAAAGATAGACCTTAGCCTGTGCACGGGGGATATTATAGGCTACGGTGCCGACCCCGAAGCTTGCATAAAAAAAACCAGGGGTATAACGAAACTAATAATAGGCGGGAATCATGACGCGGCAGTTATAGGCACTACCGATACCAGATTCTTTAACAGTGCCGCAAGGCGCGCCGTCTTATGGACAAGGGAGCGCCTGGTTCCGAAAGACGAAAATTTCCTGAAGAAAATGAAACTCGTCTATAAAAACACCGAGCTCGAGATGGTACACGGGACGCTTTACGAACCGGAACTTTTTCATTATATGCTGGACGCTCAAGCCGCGTACACTACATTCAGCCTCATGAAGAGAAACATCTGTTTTGTAGGCCACACCCACTCACCCGGCATATTTGCGTTGAAATCCGGCACGGTATCTTATCTAACCAAAGGCACTTATTCTTTTTCTCGAGGCGAGAAGCTTATTGTAAACACGGGAAGCGTCGGGCAGCCGCGCGACGGGGACCCGCGGGCCTCATATTGCATTTATGATACTGAAAAGCGTTTGGTGGAGATTAAAAGGTGCCCTTACGATATTGCAAAAGCCCAGAAAAAAATTGTTGAAGCGGGATTATCGGAGTCTCTGGCAAAGCGCCTGAGTGAAGGGGCCTAAAAATGGACAAGATGAGCGCGAGCAAAAAAATAGAAAAATTAAAAGAGCTCATACGCTATCACGACCGGAAGTATTTTGCCGAGAATAACCCTGAAATCGAGGACCGGGAATACGACCGTCTTTATGCGCAGCTTAAAAAGTTTGAGAAGGACTTTCCGGATTTTGCCTTGCCGGATTCACCCACCCAGAGAGTGAGCGAAGAGCCTCTCGCGGGCTTTAAACACATGCGGCACGTCATACCGATGCTAAGCATGAATAATACCTATTCACATGCGGAGCTTGAGAGCTTTGACGAGAGGATAAAGAAGAATCTGGGAAAGGAGCCCTACGAGTATGCGGTTGAGTTCAAGATAGACGGGGTGAGCGTGGCGCTCATTTATGAAAACGGAACCTTTGCGCGAGGTGCGACACGTGGTGATGGAAAAACAGGTGACGATGTCACAGAGAACCTGAAGACCGTTAAAAACATGCCGCATGTCCTTAAATCCCTTCCGTCAGGGAAAATGCCGCGCCTTCTCGAGGCTCGCGGCGAGGTCTATATATCAAAAAAGGATTTTGAGAAATTAAACAAGGAGGAAGCGCGCGAGGAAAAATTTGCGAATCCGAGAAATACTGCTGCAGGTTCGCTAAAGCTTTTAGATTCGCGTATTACCGCTAAGAGGAGGCTCGATATTCTTGTGTGGGGCACAGGCAGGGTTGAGGGAACCGATTTTAAATATCACGACGAGACCCTTAAGCTTCTTGAGGAAATGGGGTTCAAGATCGTGCCACGCCTAGAGAAGTGCCGGACCATCAAAGAGGTTATAAAATATTGCGACGGTTGGCAGGAAAGAAGAAAAGAGCTTGATTATACGATCGACGGAATGGTCATAAAAGTAAACTCGTTTTCACAGAGGGAAAAGCTGGGCTCTACGGCCAAGAGTCCGCGTTGGATGATAGCGTATAAATTTCCCGCGGAAAAAGCGCTTACCGGGCTTTTGGAAGTTAAGGTACAGGTCGGAAGAACCGGAACCATAACCCCGGTGGCGATCCTTAAACCGGTATGCATATCCGGATCAACTATTTCAAGGGCAACGCTTCATAATTTCGACGAAATAAAGCGCCTAAATGTGAAAGTCGGTGATATGGTTTACGTCGAAAAAAGCGGCGAGATAATACCTAAGGTTCTCGGCGTGGCAGCGGAAAAAAGAAAGGGGACCGAAAAACGGATAGCAGTGCCTTCAAGATGCCCTTCATGCCATTCAACGCTTCATAAAGATACCGGGGGAGTGGCGCTTCGGTGCGATAACGTTTCCTGCCCCGCGCAGACAGAGCAGAAAATACTCCATTTTGCCTCGCGCAATGCCATGGACATAGAGGGGCTCGGCGAATCGATCGTAGAGAAGTTTCTTTCGCGCCGCCTCATAAAAGATTACGCGGACGTCTATTACCTTAACTTCGAGAGCCTTAAGAATCTAGAGCGCTTCGCGGAAAAGTCCGCAAGAAACATAATCGACGCGATTGACAAAAGCAAGGCCAATGACCTAAACCGTCTTATTTTCGCGCTTGGCATACGGCATGTCGGAGAAAAAGCAGCCTGGACCCTGGCCAAGAGGTTTGGCACGCTTGCCGAGCTTAAGAAGCAAAGCGTGGATAGCCTCACGGCTGTCAACGAAATAGGCCCGGTCATGGCCGAGAGTATCCATAATTTTTTCAGAAACAAGGAAAACACCCTTGTTCTCGCGAAGCTCGAAAAAGCCGGCGTGAATGTTCGTATGGCCGGATCCGGGGAAAGCTCCATCCTGGAAGGAAAAACATTTGTTATAACGGGCTCGCTTGACGGCTACACGCGGACGGGCGCAGGGGAGCTTGTAAGGCATCTGGGCGGAAATACTTCCTCCAGTCTGGGAAGAAATACGGATTATCTGGTGTGCGGCGAAAAGCCCGGCTCCAAGTTTGAAAAAGCAAAGAAATTGGGAGTAAAGATAATAAGCGAATCGGAATTTAATAAGATGTTGAAAGGACTTAAAAAATGAGCAAAGAAACCAGGAAAATACTTGTTGTGCTTCTCATTGCGGTTTTTGCGATCGGTTCTACCGGATGCGCCTCGCTCAAGAAAAAGTTTATACGCAAGAAAACCGAAGAGAAAAAGCCGAGGTATTATCAGGTGCGCAAGTACGACATAAAGCCGTCCATGGAGCTTTATGAAAAACACTACATATACTGGATCAACTGGCACAGGGATATGTCGCAAAAACTGGGCGAGAATGCGAAGAGGGACCGCCTTAATATCCAGCAGCTTGTAGGGAACCTTTGTGATATGCGAAAAATTCTGGACGACGAGGAGGCCGCCCGCCTCGACCCGCATATCAAAAATTTGCGCGGCGTGGAAAAGACCGTCAACACACAACATCTTGACACAGGAGACGCGGCCAGGGTGCAGAACATACTTGACCGGGAGCTCCGGATCGTCAAAAGGGAATTTTCCCCTTCGAAGATGAAGGGCCACATAAGAGATGACTGGGAAAAGGTAAGCCTTACGGCGGAAGAGGCGAAAAATGATTAACGACCAAGCAGTAAAGACATTTGTCGTCGGCGCGCTTGAGACAAACTGTTATCTTCTCTATAGCCGAAAATCAAAAGAGGGCTTCCTTATAGACCCGGGCGCCTTTGACAGGCGCGTCGAAAAAGCCATAAAAGAAGGCGGTATAAGAATTAAAAATATAATAAATACGCACGCCCATATAGACCACATCTCGGGAAACAAGAAGTTTGGGTACCCAATCCTTATTCACGAGCGCGATAACGAGCTTTTGCAGAACCCCTCCAAGAATTTGGCGTTTTTTGTCGGCCTTTTTTCGGAGTCGCCTTCGGCGAGCGGATTGCTTAAGGATGGCGATATCATAGAAGCTACGGATTTAAAAATCAAGGTGCTACATACGCCGGGCCATACGCCGGGGGGCATATCGCTTCTTTGCGGAAACATGATTTTTACGGGGGACACGCTTTTTTGCGAAGGCGTGGGGAGAGTGGATTTTCCTTACTCAAACGAGAAAGCGCTTTTCGATTCGATAAGGAACAAGCTTATGAAGCTTGATGACTCTACAGAGGTTTTTCCCGGTCACGGCCCGGCCACTACGATCGGGCATGAGCGAAAAGCAAACCCTTTTTTAGCTTAGAAAAATGTATTTTGATTACACAGATTTTATGCTTATAAAAATATGCAGCCAAAGATTACACAGATAGAAAATTAATCTGTGTAATCTATATTGCACATTTATGAGCAAGAAATCCGTGTAATCATATTTAAATATGGAAGAACTTATAAAACAATTTTTGGACTATCTTGCGGTAGAAAGGGGTCTAAGCGAGAATACCCTGGTAAGTTACGGGCGGGATCTGGCAAAGTTCTCGCAATTTCTTGGTTCGCGCAGCGCGCAAGACATACGTAAGATAACAAAAAACGATATATCGAAATATCTCTTTTTTTTGAAAGGCAATAAGCTGTCTTCGAATTCGATAGCAAGAAACCTCGTAGCGATAAAAGTTTTTTACAGATTTCTTGTCACGGAACGAATCATGACCGAAGACGTAGCCGGTATTTTTGAGTCCCCTAAAATTTGGCGGGCTCTCCCCGAGGTGCTTACAGGAGCCGAGGTGGCCAAGATCATAGAAAGCCCCTGCCCGAAGGACTCGGCGGGCCTTCGTGATAGGGCGGTGCTCGAGCTTATGTACGCTACGGGCATGCGGGTTTCCGAAGTGGCGGACCTTGTGCTTGAAGGGCTCAATCTCGACGTCGGTTTTATAAAATGCAAAGGAAAAGGCGGGAAGGAACGCATCATTCCGGTAGGGAGAAAGGCAAAAGACGCCCTTTTAAAATATCTTGAAAAATCCAGGAAGAAATTATCGAAAAAAGCCGCTCTTGATAAGCATCTTTTTGTTTCGCGTCTTGGCAGGAGGCTTTCCCGGCAATCCCTGTGGAAGTTGATAAAAAAATACACGCGCCGGGCAGGTATAAAAAGGAAGATAACGCCCCACACGCTTAGGCACTCGTTCGCGACGCACCTTTTGGAAAGAGGAGCGGATTTGAGAAGCCTCCAGGAAATGCTCGGGCACGCGGATATTTCGACCACGCAGCTTTACACGCACATTGATAAATCAAGATTGAAGGGAATTCACAAGAAGTACCATCCAAGAGGATAAAAATGGACCTAATTGTTACTCACAATAACGCTGATTTCGACGCGTTCAGCTCGCTCGTCGCGGCTAAAAAACTTTATCCGGGCGCGAAGCTTCTCCTGCCCGGTTCGCAGGAGAAGTCACTCCGAGAATTTTTGTCCCTCGCGAAAGATAAGATAGCGGTGGAGAATGAAAGAACGTGCCCCTTAAACCGCGTCAGGCGCCTTATTATAGTAGATACCAGGCAAAAGCCAAGGATTGGTGCCGCTGCTTCTCTTTTAGCCAACCATTCCGTTGACGTACATATATACGACCATCATCCCAGGGCTGCTCACGACATAAAAGGCTCGCATGATGTTTTCAAGGAAGTCGGCGCGACCGTAACGATTCTTCTTGAAATATTGCGAAAGAAAAAAGGAGTGCATATTACGCCGCTTGAGGCAACTATCATGCTCCTTGGAATATATGAAGAGACAGGATCCCTTACCTACAGGACCACTACGAAGCTGGACGTTGACACGGTCAGCTATTTGCTTTCAAAAGGCGCTAATCTGCAGGCTGCTGCTTCGTATATAAACAGGCACCTTACAGAGGCAGAGCTCGCTTTTTTAATAACGCTTCTTGATTCCACGAAGGTATTTTCCGTAAACGGCGTAAACGTGGCGATTGCCGAAGGAAATATAAAAGGTTTTGTAGGGGAGCTTGGCACGATTGTGCGCAAGCTGCAGGATATAGAGAATTTTCCGATCCTTTTCGTTGTTTTCAGGATAGGCGAAAAGATCCGCTTGATGGCGCGTTCCAGATTCAAGGGCCTGGATGTTAATAGGCTACTCAAACAGTTCGGGGGCGGCGGGCACAGAAGCGCCGCGAGCGCAAAGATCAACGCTTCTTGCATCGAAGACACGAGGGAAAAACTTCTCAAGTACCTTAAATACCACATAAAGGTCAATGTTTATGCGAGCGACATAATGAGCTCTCCCGTGAAAACCATAACAGGGGATTATAGCGTGAAAAACGCGGAAAAACTTCTCCGAGAATATAAACTTAAAGGACTTCCGGTTGTAGAAAAGAATAGGATCATAGGCATGATCACGCTCGGCGATATTAGGAAGGCGCTGAAATACAAGTACGCCCATGCTTCGATAAAGGGATACATGCAAAGGTCCGTTGTCACAGTAAAACCCAACACCCCTCTTCATGTTATGCAGCGGGTAATGCTTGAGAAGAGAATAGGCCGTTTCCCGGTAGTGAAAAAAAGAGCTCTTGTAGGAATCGTAACGCGGACGGATATTCTTAAAAGCGTGCATAAAGGAATTTTTGAAAAAAAATCCGTAAAAAACGCGCGCCCCGGACTGAATGTAACCGGCAGGATGAAAAAAACTCTGCCGGCCGAAATACAGAAAATTTTGCATACAATAGGCAGCATGGCGAACAAAGCCGACTCAAGCGCTTTCGTGGTAGGGGGGCTTGTCCGCGATCTCATTTTAGGTGTAAAGAATTTTGACCTGGACATAGTCATCGAGGGAAACGCTATTGATTTTGGTAAGGCTCTAGCCGACCACTACAAGGGAAGCCTCGTAGTTCACAAAAAATTCGGAACATGCACGATTTTTATGAACTGGCCGAAGGGTTTGAGGCGTCCCGCGAACGCAGGCCAAAAATTCAAGATAGACCTGGCTACGGCAAGGCGCGAATCCTACGAGAGCCCGGCGGCGCTCCCGACGGTAGAATTCAGCACCCTGAAAGACGATTTAAGAAGGCGGGATTTTACCATAAACGCCATGGCCGCGAGCCTCAATAAGAAAAATTTCGGGCAGCTTGTGGATTTCTTTGGCGGGGAAAACGACCTCGAAAGGGGCGTAATAAGGGTATTGCACGACGCCAGTTTCATAGATGACCCGACGCGTATTTTTAGGGCCGTGCGTTTTGAGCAGCGCTTTGATTTTCACATCGACGGCTATACGGAAAATCTCATAAAGCACGCCATAAGAGAAGAGATGTTCAAAAGAACGGAAAATCAGCGTATCAGGGACGAGCTTGTTCTTATGCTTCAAGAAGAAAACCCCCTGAAGGCCATAATGCGTATGAAGGAGCTGGGAGAGCTGCGGTTCATACATAAAAGAATTACGGTAACAAAAGAAAAGATCCGCCTTTTTAAAAAGTTGAAAGGCGCTCTTATCTGGTATTCAAGAAGCAAATATACGGCATTCAGGGCCCGCAAAAGGCGCATAGACAGGTGGGTTCTGTACCTTATGGCGCTTCTTTTAGAAATTGGCCCGGAAGAGACAAGAAAAGTGTGCGAAAAATTCGCTCTCACGCGAATGGCCCGCATGAGGCTTATTTCCTGCAAAAGGAATTTTAAAAAAACCATGAAGGTCCTGTCGCAGGAATATGCCCGCCCCAGCGAGGTTTATTCCGCGCTCGCGTCGCTTTCTTTCGAGGAGATACTTTTTATCCGCGCCTCGGCTCAAGGTATCAGGGTAAGGAAGAGGATCGATGCCTTTTTCCGGGAATACAGCGACACGAAAATAAAAATAGGCGGAAACGAGCTTAAAAAACTGGGTGCGGTACCTGGGCCGGTTTACAGGAAAATTTTGACTAGAACCCTACATAAAAAATTAGACGGGGAACTAAAGACGAAAAAAGACGAAATCGAATTCGCTAAGAAATGTTTATGAAAATTGTCATAAACGGTAAATAAGGAGAACAAAATGGGCATGCGGCCGGAAAGAATGGCAGAGGCAATAAAGCGCCTTGTGAGCGAGGTTATGCAGAGAGGGCTCAATGACCCCAGGATAAAATTTGTGACGATAACGAATGTTGAGGTAACTCCGGACCTGCGCCTTGCAAAGATCTTTTATAGCGTCATGGGGGACCAAAAAGAAAAAAAGGCCGTTGCGGCGGGGCTTAAAAGCGCCAAGTCGTACGTAAAGCGCCACGTCGGGGACAATATCAGGGTGCGACATGTGCCGGACATCGTTTTTAAGGCAGATAGTTCCTCCGAATACAGGGCGAGGATAGATAATATTTTGAACAAAATTTCCAAGGAGAAAAAAAATGAAGGAAATGAAGAAAGTCATAACAGCGATTAAAAAACACAAGAGTTTTCTCGTAACATCCCATATTAACCTCGAGGGCGACGCGCTCGGAAGCCAGCTTGCCATGGCAGGGCTCTTGAAGGGGCTGAACAAGGAGTGTATTATTTACGACAACGACAAGGTGCCGTGGAGGTTCCTGTTTCTGCCGCGGGTGGGCCTCGTGCGCAATAAGATACACGATTTGGAGCACATTGACGCCGCGATAGTCCTGGACTGCCCTAACATTAAAAGGACAGGCAAGGTAAAGAATACGCTCAAGAAGATGAAGTATATAATAAATATAGACCATCATGTAAGCAACGAAAAGTTCGGTAACATAAACTGGGTTGACCCGGGCTCGAGTTCCGCAGGGGAGATGGTCTATAGACTGTTTAAGGAATCGCGAACGCCGATTACGCGTGAAGTGGCGCTGGCTTTGTACATATCCATCCTTACCGATACAGGCTCCTTTAATTACAGCAACACCTCGCGCGTTACGCACGAGATCGTAAGCGACCTTCTGGGTTACGGAATAGAGCCGCAGTCCGTATCTCATTCCATCTACGAGAATAAGTCGATAGGCGAGTTAAGGCTTCTTGGAAGGGCGCTTGAAAATTTGAATGTTACCGATGACAAGAGGGTTGCCTATCTTGTCGTGAGAAAAAAGGACTTTAGAGTGACACGCACGAAGCCTTCCGCGTGTGAAGGCTTTGTTAATTTCGCCAGGTCCCTTAAAGGCGTTGAAGTATCGGCTTTTTTCCGGGAAGAGCTAAAGGGCAAAAGCCGTTTTAACGTAAGCTTTCGCTCGACGGGTAGCGTGAGCGTCAATAAGATCGCTGCGCATTTCGGCGGCGGAGGGCACAAGAATGCCGCGGGTTGTGTAATCTCGGGCCGCTTCAGGGACGTGGAGAAAAAAGTTCTCAAAAGAATATGCGATGAACTACGCTAGCGGACTGCTTCTCGTTGACAAGCCGGGCGATACGACAAGTCATGATGTGGTCGACTTTATACGGAAGAAATTTGAACAAAAAAAAGTCGGGCATGCCGGCACGCTGGACCCGTTTGCGACGGGCCTTCTCTTGATACTCTTGGGAGGGTTTACGAAAAGATCGAAAGAATTTTCCGATTGCGACAAGGAATATGAGGCCGTTCTCGAACTGGGCGCTTCGACTGATACCGGAGACAGGGAGGGAAAGATAATTAGCGAAAAAAAGATACCCGATATACGGGAAGGGGAACTGCAAAAAGTTTTTTTGGAATTCTCCGGAAAAATAAAACAGGTTCCCCCGATGTTCTCGGCAAAAAAAATAAAAGGAAAAAAACTATATGATCTCGCGCGGCGCGGCATTGTAGTGAAAAGAGAGCCTAAGGAAGTTTTTATCCATAGTTTAAAGATATTAGACTTTTCGTTGCCCCGCGTTTCGTTTTATGCGAAGTGTTCAAAGGGAACCTATATAAGGCAGCTGGCCCACGACATCGGCGAGCGAATCGGCTGCGGCGGGTATCTTTCGGCTTTGAGAAGAACCTTCATCGGGCCGTTTTCAGTGCGCGAGGCGCTTCCGCTCGATAAATTGGAAAATGCGCAGCATTTTTATGAAAATATTCTACAGCCTCAATAGCTTCTTATCATCAGGGCTCGCTCGAAGAACATTCGTAGCGACAATAGGTGTTTTTGACGGACTGCATAAGGCTCATAAAGAGATCATAAAAGCCATGAAGAAAAAGGCCGGGGCACGCTGCAAGACCCTTGTGATAACGTTCAACCCGCATCCTTTGAAGGTTATCTTTCCCGCGAAAAAGACGCCGCTTCTTGTGTCTTTTGCGCACCGGATGCGGCTGGTGGAGGAGGAGGGCATTGACGCGGCTCTCGTGTTGAGATTCGACAAAAAGCTTGCCGCTATGCCGATGGAGGAGTTCATAAAAAAAATACTGGGCAGAATACGCATAAAAGAGCTATGCGTGGGCGCGAATTTCTTTTTTGGAAGACATAAAAAAGGGACGCCGAAAAAGCTGCGCGATTTTTCCGGGATTTTCAGATATAGAGTTACCTCTGTTCAACCCATTAAAAAGAAAGGCTTCACTATATCCAGTACCAGGATACGCCGGCTGATAAAGAGAGGGGAATTGTCTTCTGCAGAAGATCTCCTGGGGCGGCCTGTCAGTGTGTTGGGTACCGTTATTAAAGGCCACGGAAGAGGGAGAAGCCTCGGTTTTCCCACGGCTAACATTGACCCGCATCATGAAGCCATTCCGTTGTCAGGGGTTTACGCCGTGAAAATCAGGCATAATAGCGCTACCTACGGCGGGATACTGAACATAGGCACGCGGCCTACGTTTAGAATCGAGAGAGAAGAGCCCGAGCCTTCGATAGAGGCTTATATATTCAATTTCAGGAAAAACATATACGGAGAGGATTTAGAGATCGGATTTGTAAAAAAGATACGGAATGAACGTAAATTCAGGCAGGTCGAGCAATTAAAAAGGCAGATTAAAAAAGATATGCTGCGTGCAAAAAAGGTATTGCGCCCATAACTATATATATGATACTATATGGGCACTAAAAAGGAGGAAAGTGACAGTGACAGTAGCAAAAGAGAAGAAAAAGGAAATAGTAGACTCGTACAAGTATCACGAAAAAGACACAGGCTCTTCGTCCGTTCAGGCGGCTCTCCTGACAGAGAGGATCAATGCGCTCACCGAGCACTTTAAGAAGTATAAGAAGGACTTTCAGTCAAGAATGGGCCTTTTAAAGCTTGTATCGAAGCGGAGGCGGCATTTGGATTACTTAAAAAAACATGACAAAGCCGAATACGAAGAACTCGTGAAGAAACTCAATCTTAGAAAATAAGAAAAGAAGGGAAAAAAAATGCAACAAAGTATAAGTACTATACTTGGAAGAGAAAAATTATCTATCGAAACAGGAAAAATGGCAAGGCAGGCGGACGGGGCCGTGACTATACAGCTCGGAGGGACAATGGTACTTGTTACCTGCGTTGCGTCCAGAGATGCGAGAAAAGGGACGGATTTTCTGCCGCTTACCGTGGAGTATCAGGAGAAGACGTATGCGGCCGGAAAAATACCCGGAGGATTTTTTAAAAGAGAGGGAAGGCCCTCTGAAAAAGAAATACTGACCGCGCGTTTAATAGACAGGCCCATAAGGCCGCTTTTCCCGTCCGGCATGGTAAACGATATACAGGTAGCGGCGCTTGTTCTTTCAAGCGACGGGGAAAATGACTCGGATGTCCTGGCGCTAAACGGCGCCTCAACCGCTCTTATGATATCTAACATACCTTTTAACGGGCCCATAGGGTGCGTTAGAGTGGGCTTGATAGACGGAAAACTTGTCCTCAATCCGACCTTTAATGAACTTGAGTCGAGCGAACTGGATCTTATCGTGGTCGGAACCGGCGATAAGGTCATGATGATGGAGGCCGAGTCTAAGGAGATCACCGAGGAAAAGATAGAAGAAGCCATAGAGTTTGCAAGGCCCCACATAAAAGCTATCGTAAAAATGCAAGATGAGCTCGCGAAAAAAATCTCGCGCCCCAAACGAAAAGACGTAAAGGTTGTGGGAGGCAAGAAAGAGCTTTATGAGGAAATAAAGTCAGCCGCCGCAGAAAGGCTGAAGACTATAAATACGCTTGGCGACAGGGAAAAGCGCAGATCCGAGCGCGAGGCGCTTACCGGGGAATTGATAGAAAAATTTACCAAGAAGGAAAACCCGGAAGAAGAGACCGATATCAAGTTCGTTATCGAAAAGGTAGAAAAAGAGGTTGTGCGAAAATACATAGCCGAAGGCGAAAAACGCGTTGACAAGAGGGCCCTGGATGAAATACGGCCTATTCGATGCGAGACAGGCCTTTTACCGAGGGCTCATGGTTCCGGACTTTTTACAAGAGGCGAGACCCAGGCCCTATGCGCGACGACCCTCGGCACGAGCGATGACGAGCAACGGATAGACGCGCTTGAGGGGGAAAGTCACAAGGCGTTTATGCTTCATTATAATTTCCCGGCTTTTAGCGTGGGCGAGGTAAGGCCATTTAGAGGCCCCGGCAGGCGCGAGATCGGGCACGGGGCGCTCGCGGAAAAATCCCTGAAACATGTTATGCCCTCCGGTGAAAAATTCCCTTATACGGTGCGTATAGTTTCGGATATTCTTGAGTCAAACGGCTCAAGTTCGATGGCGAGCGTGTGCGCCGGTTCGATGTCGCTTATGAATGCCGGTGTCCCGGTGAAGGAAGCTGTCGCGGGAATAGCAATGGGCCTTGTGGACGATTACGGAAAGAAGATTTTATTGACCGACATAGCGGGTGTGGAAGACCACTACGGCGACATGGATTTCAAGGTTGCCGGCACGGCCAAGGGCATAACCGCGGTACAGGTTGATCTTAAAATAAAAGGCATTGATATGGATCTCATTAAAAAGGCGTTTAAGCAAGCCAGGAGCGCGCGCCTTAAAATTCTCGAGGCGATGAACAAGGCGATATCCGGGCCCCAGGGCGAAATATCTGATTACGCGCCAAAGATAATCAATATAAAAATCAACCCCGGGAAGATAAAGGACGTAGTTGGCCCGGGAGGCCGTATTATAAAGAAAATAATAAAGGATACGGGCGCCACTATCAACATAGAGGATGACGGCACTGTGCAGATAGCCTCGACTGACAATGACGCGGCAAAAAAGGCCCTCGATATTATAAAGGGCCTGACAGCCGAAGCCGAAATAGGAAAGATATACAAGGGAAAGATAACCCGCCTTATGGGCTTCGGGGCTTTCTGCGAAATATTTCCGGGCAAAGAAGGCCTGATACGCGTTTCGGAACTCGCTAATAAATTCGTAAAAGATGTCGCGAGTGAGGTAAGTGTTGGCGACGAGGTAACAGTGAAGGTCATAGAGGTAGACCCTCAGGGCCGCATAAACCTAAGCAAGAAACAGGCCGAGTCAGGACATTGAGGAAAAACCTAAAGATCAGGATAAGAAAAAAAGAGGGCGCTCTTGACCTGCCGCTGCCGCGCTACATGACACGCGGCGCAAGCGGGATGGATCTCTTCGCAGACGTTCAAGACGAAACAATTATAAAGAGCGCCGAGGTAAAACTCATATCGTGCGGTATCTACATAAGCATACCGGAAGGATACGAGGCAGAGGTGAGGCCGAGAAGCGGACTCGCCCTTAAGCACGGTATAACGCTCCTCAATTCACCCGGTACAATAGACAGCGACTTCCGGGGCCTGGTGAGCCTTATCGTGATAAACCTCGGCAAGAAGGATTTTGTCGTGAAAAGAGGCGACAGACTCGCCCAGATGGTGATAAAAGAAGTCGTGAGGGCTGATTTGCTTTTAGTTGACTCACTTGACCGGACCGAACGCGACGCGCGCGGATTCGGTCATTCCGGCAGATAAACCTTAAATGAAGGAATCAAGAATAAGAGAAATAAAGGCGATACTTCTTTTTGCGATAGCGATAATCGTATTTATAAGCCTTCTCTCTTTCGACTATAATGACCTGGCATTTTTTACCTCCCGCCCGAGTATTGTTAAATCAAACATCGTAGGCGCGGCCGGAGCGTATCTCGGATTTTTTCTTATTTTCATCATGGGAAAAAGTGCGTTTGTGATACCCTTTGTCATTGCGATAAGAGCCCTCGGTGCTTTTGCGGAAGAAAAACCGCGCAGATTACATCTTCAGCTTTTCGGAATGATTTTTTTCATTCTTGCGGTCAGCGCCATAGCCAGCCTTATAGGCCAAGAGACGCAAGCCGGCCGCTTTGCGAGGGGTGGGATCACGGGGCTTGTATTTTCCGATTTTCTTCTTCGGTATCTTGGCTCGGCAGGTTCAAGCATAGTAATAACGGTGCTTGTTCTGCTGTCGTTCCTCATTGCCACGGATTTTATGCTCCTTCCGTTTTTGTCGGCATTTTTGAAGGTGCCCAAAAAAATAGCCAAATACGCTACTAATTTTTTCGCTAGCGTTAGAATAAAACGAGAAAAACCTAAACTCATCAGGGCGTCGCGCCCGGAAGAGGCCCCAAGGATCAAGCCGCCGGTAAAAATGCCCGTGAAGACAAAACTTGCTCCAGAAGCGCCAAAGACAAAAAAAGAGGCGCCTAAACCGGTTAAAATAAAAGAGCCAGCGAAACCGTATGAATTGCCGTCTCTTGAACTTCTTGATTCTCCTCCGCCCATGGGGGAAAGAGAGATCAAGGATAACTTCGAAGAGAATTCAAAAATACTCGAAGAAACCCTTCTTGATTTCGGCATCGAGGCGAAGGTTGTTGAGGCAAGTAAGGGCCCGGTTATCACAAGGTATGAACTTCTACCCGCCCGAGGCGTGCAGGTTCACCGCATATCCGCGCTCATAGACGACATCTCGCGATCGATGAAGGCGACGAGCGTGCGCATTGTGGCGCCCGTACCGGGAAAGGGCACGGTCGGCGTTGAGGTCCCGAATTCAAAAGGGACGCTTGTATATTTGAAAGAAGTGATAGAGTCGAAGGAATACAAGAAACCTGAGTCTCTCCTTAAACTCGCCCTCGGTAAGGACATTTCCGGCGCGCCCATCGTTACCGAACTTGACGACATGCCGCACCTTTTAATAGCCGGGGCAACCGGCTCCGGGAAGACGGTTTGCGTGAATAGCATTATAAGCTCGCTTCTTTTTAACGCGACGCCCGATGAGCTTAAATTCATAATGATAGATCCGAAGCGTGTGGAGCTGGCGGCCTTCAACGGCCTGCCGCACCTTCTGGCACCGGTAGTAACAGAGCCGAAAAAAGTATCCCACACCTTAAGTTGGGTCGTGGACGAGATGGAAAGGCGCTACGTGCTTTTCGCCGAGGTTACGGTGAGGAACATAGACGGCTATAATAAGAAGGCTAAAAGAGAGAATTTCATGATACTCCCGTACATTATTCTAATAATCGACGAGCTGGCGGACTTGATGCTCGTATCTGCACAGGAAGTGGAAAACATGATCACGCGCCTGGCGCAGCTTTCGAGAGCCGTCGGCATCCATATAATTATAGCTACACAGAGGCCGTCGGTTGATGTAATAACAGGCGTCATAAAGGCGAATTTCCCGGCGCGCATTTCGTTTAAGGTAGCATCCAAAGTAGATTCAAGGACCGTTCTTGATGTAAACGGCGCGGAAAAACTTCTCGGGAAAGGTGACATGCTTTTTATGGAGCCGGGAACCCCCAAGCCGGTCCGCGCCCAGGGATGTCTGGTGAGCGACGAGGAAATAGAAAAATTGGCCTCGTTTATAAAATCGCAAAGAGGTCCGGAATTCGTGGAGGATATTGTCAAGGCCGAATCAAAGATGAAGCATAAGTCGTTCGAAAAGGACGAGATATACGAAGAGGCAGTGAAGGTAGTTCTTCAGACCAAACAGGCCTCTGTTTCCATGCTCCAGAGGCGTCTCGGAGTGGGGTATACCCGCGCTGCGCGCCTCGTAGATATGATGGAAGACGAGGGAATCGTAGGGCCGTACCAGGGCTCAAAGCCGCGGGAAATACTTATAGAGGGCCAAGATGGATCCTAAAGAGATAGGAAATATACTTAAAGCGGCGCGCGCCAAAAAAAACGTATCTCCTGAAAAGATCTACAAAGATACCCGAATACAAAAGCATGTAATACGCGCCCTGGAGAACGGCAATGCGGAAGAATTTCTTGAAGGCACTTATGTCGTTCTTTTTCTGAGAAAGTATGCCTCCTACCTTAACCTGGACGCTGAAATCCTCGCAAGGGACTACAAATCTTTTTGCAAAAAAGACACCGAACAAAAATTAGAACCTCAGAGGGAAGCCGAGGCCCGGGAGCTAAAAAGACGCGAGAGCCTTCTCCGCTACGCTTGCCTTTTGCTTTCCGCGATTTTTATTGTTCTTTTGCTTTTATTGGGAGTAAGGCTTTTGTATTCAGGCGCAAAAAACTTTGCCGCAAACGTACGGAAAGAAAAAAATAGTAACACTCGCGAAGTAAAAACGCAAAGCGTGTCCATACCGAAAAGCGAAAAAATATCCCTCAAACTATACGCGACGGATGACGTATGGATGGAAATCAAAGAAGACGGGAAAAAAGTTTTCAGGGGCACGCTTAGGATCGGCAAAGAGAAAAAGCTGGAGGCGGATAAGAGTTTTTCGCTGTGGCTCGGAAAGGCCGAGGCGGTTGATCTAACGGTAAACGGAAAAAGTATTGCACCGGTAGCAAGAGGCGTGCAGAAAAACATATTAATTACGCGCGATGGGATAAAAGTCGGAAACAAATGGATAGCGCGTTCCCCTTGAACCCGCCCGCTTACATACCCGAAATATTCGTAATAAGCCTGGGCTGCCCGCGTAACCTCGTCGACTCTGAGGTCATGATAGGGGCGCTCGTAAAAAAGGGCTTTCGCATATCTTACGAGCTTAAAAATCCGGATATAGCCATAGTCAATACGTGCGCCTTCATAAAGGATGCCAGGGCCGAATCGATAGATATTATTACACAGCTCGCAGCGCTAAAAAAAGACAAAAAAGTTAAAAAACTTATTGTTATCGGATGCCTGGCTGCAAGGTATGCCGGCCAGCTGCGGGACGAAATAGAGGAGATAGACGCGGTGCTTGGCGTTGACGAATTCGCTAAAATACCCGCTTATATCGACAGGATCTTAAAGGGAAAAAGTCTCGTACGTGCCCCTAAAAAACCGAAATTCTTATATGATCATACTCATAAAAGAATATTAATGACGCCTGTGCATTCGGCCTACATAAAAATCCAGGACGGGTGCAGGAATTTCTGCAGCTATTGCGTCATACCCGCCATACGCGGAGCTTTCCGTTCGCGCGTTATCGGGTCGGTTCTGAAAGAAGTAACCTATCTTAAGTCCGGCGGGCGGCTTAAAGAAATAAACATAATAGGCCAGGATACGACTCTCTACGGGATAGACAGATACGGAAGGTACGAACTTCCTAAACTTTTACGCAAGGTCTCTTCGGTTATGAAAGACGGCTGGGTCAGGCTTCTTTACACGCATCCGGCGCATTATACGGACGAGCTTATAAAAACGATAAGGGAAGAAAGGTCCATATGCCGCTACCTCGACATGCCGATCCAGCATATAAACGAAAAGATCCTAAAAAAAATGAATAGACACATCTCTAAAAAAGGTATAATATCCCTTATTGAAAAGCTTAGAGAAAGAATACCGGGTCTTGCGTTACGGACATCCATAATAGTGGGGTTTCCGCAGGAGACGGATAAAGATTTCTCGGAACTTTTAAGCTTCATGCGCGAGGCGCGGTTCGAAAGACTCGGCGTTTTTATCTATTCCCGGGAAGAGGGAACGAAGGCCTTTAATTTTAAGGGCCAGGTGCCGGAAAAAATCAAGAAGGAAAGATTTAAAGAGCTAATGAAACTTCAAAGGGAAATAGCTTACGAGAACAATAAAAGGTTTCTAGGTAAACGCATGCGCGTTCTCGTGGACGATGAGGACAAATCCTCGCCAGGGCACTATATAGGACGAACCGAATATGATGCGCCCGAGGTTGACGGCAATGTCTTTGTAAAATCCGGGTTAAAACTTAAGAAGGGTGATTTTGTAAACGTGAAGATAGACGGCACCCTTGAGTATGATTTAATGGGAACGGCGCTTACGGGGGTTCGCGCATGACGCTTGCGAATAAACTAACAATATCGCGGATTTTTCTGGCAGGTATTTTCATGGCTTTTCTTTTCGGGCACGGGCTCCTCTCTAAGGTGATTGCGCTATGCGTTTTTATCGCGGCCTCGCTTACGGATATCCTGGATGGTTACTTCGCGAAGAAGCGCAACGAGGTATCCGCTTTCGGCAAGCTCATGGACCCGATAGCCGATAAAATGCTTACACTGGCCGCGTTTTTGGCTTTTGTTGAGATGAAGATAGTTCCGGCGTGGATAGTGGCTATAATAATTTTTCGGGAATTTTTGATCACGGGCCTGCGCATAATAGCCCTTAAGAACGGGAAAATAATCGAGGCCGGCCGCACCGGCAAGCAAAAGACGTTTTTCCAGATCGTCGCGATATACGTGATACTTATTTTTATTATATTTAACGTTCAATACGAGTTTCAGAATATTGTTTTTTTCATGATGCTCGTCGTAACAAGTCTTACGCTTATAAGCGGCGCGATATACATTGAAAAAGCGCGCGCGTATTTTCTAAATGAAAAAAATCGCTAAAATAGTAGCAACTCTTTTCTTTGTCGGCTACATTCCTGTGGCCCAGGGTACAATAGCAAGCGCAATCGCGGTTTTCGCGTGCGCTTTTTTGAGCCGTTACCCTGCGGCGTATATTGCGGTGACTCTTGCGTTATTGGCCCTGGGCTTTTGGGCATCGCGTCGCGCCGAGCAAGAATTCGGAAAAAAGGACCCTTGCGAGATCGTCATAGACGAATTTTCAGCAGTTTTCATCGTATATCTTTTTATCCCGTTTACTCTAAAAATAGCCGTTATCGGATTTCTTCTTTTCCGGGCGCTCGATATTTTCAAGCTACCCCCAATAAAAAAACTCGAATCCCTTCCAAAGGGCCGAGGTATCATGCTTGACGACATCGCAGCCGCCATCCTCGCCAACGTAATCCTTCAGATTCTCGTTTTCTGCCTCAGGATCTATTGATCCTTATTCTAAAATGCCGATAGTATAAAGGGGTTTCGGGCGGTGCTTCCGCTCGTCGCTCCTTCGGGGGATAGGCGCCCCCTCAGTCGCTGCCGTGAAAAAGTGCTCATGATCTACTGCGCAAAAAATTGCGCAACTAAATGGCGCCAATTGTATGAGCACTTTTTCAAGGTTCGCTCCAGCACCGCCCGAAACCCCTTATCATTCTACCCTAGATACTTGACTTTACAAAATTAATTGGCCAAAGTATGAAGTTGGGCGGCAAGCGGATGTCTTGTAGGTGACGTTTTCTAATCCTCTCTTCTTGTGATGTATAGTGGTTACAGAAACACCCGTCTGCAGCGCCTGCCGTATTGATAAATAATCAAAAAGATATTGACAAATAGTTAAATAAGAGGTAGTATAAGAGCTCTAAAAATGATGTGCTTGGCTAGAAAAGGAGAAAAAATGTATCGGCTGCTCATGATTTTAATATTATCAAGTTTCGTTTTTGTCATGCCGGCAGAAGCCCAGACCTGGGACGATATCACGCAAGGGATCGCGGATAATGAATTTTATTCCGTGGCACAGGACGTTTACACGACCGGTGATATCTACGTCGGCACTGAAAGGGGCCTTTATAAAAAACCTATTAAAAAAGGCGGGTGGCAGCAGATTTTCATGTGCCGCGGCCAGTATAAAGGAGTAAACGATATTTGTATCACCGAAGGCGGTGAAATCCTTATCGCAACAAAAAACGGAGCGTATAGATCAGACGCCTCCGGAAAAAACTGGGCAAGGCTTTTTAAGGGCGTCGGAGCGCAAACGAACTGCACGAAAATTCTAAAAACTCCCGGTGAGGAAAGCCGTCTTTACCTTGGCACGCAAGGAGGTATGGTTTCGAGTGACGCTAACGGCCGGTCGTGGGAACGCTTCGTGGGTATCCTGGGCACGGGGAGGGTAACGCGGTTTGCGCGCGCCGAGACAACCTCGGGCAACTACCTTTTTATTATCTGCAATAACGACCTTTACAGGTTTTCCGAGGAGGACAATTCCGTTAAAAAGATTTTTATCGCGGATCCGGTTGTGCCCCTTGAAGAAAGCGATGAAGAGGAGCTCCGCGAAACCGAGGATGTTTTCTTGCTTCGTGAAGTGCGAGCGTGGAACGGGCGGGTTCATCTCGCAACTTCGAGGGGCATATTTATATCGGAGAATTCAGGTGAAGAATTTACCCGGTTCAATTCAAGCGGCCTTGGTACCCTGAAAATTAACGATATCCTTTTAGCAAAGAAAGGGCGCTTATTTGCTGCTACTGAAAGGGGCGTATTCTGCTATGACGATAAAGAAAAACACTGGCTTTCCCTGTACAGCGGAACAATTGATCTCTCAGCCCGGAGGCTCGCGGAGACCGGCTCGGGGTATATTCTCGCAATTTTTAATAATCGAATATATCTCTTGCGCGGAAAGGATTTCATGAATCCGGAAGAGATTCTCTTCAGTCTAAAGCGCGAACCTACCATACGCCAGGTTCAGGAAGTCGCGATACAGTACGCCGAGGTGTCTCCCAATAAAATAAAGCGATGGAGGGAAAAAGCGCGCATAAAAGCAATTCTTCCCAAGTTTAATATAGGGGTAGATCATTCAGCGAGCGATACCTATGAGATATATACAAGCAGTAAAGACTCATACTGGATGTATGGCCCGAGAGATAATACTGAAGGCTGGGACATGAATTTGAGCTGGGATCTCTCCGAGCTTATATGGAATCCCGATCAGACCACCATTGACATACGAAGTAAGCTTATGGTGCAGCTACGGGATGACATACTTGACGAGGTCACGCGAATCTATTTTGAAAGAAGACGGCTTCAGATAGGGCTCGCTGCCGGCGCGCAAGAGACCGAAATATCCACGGTAAACAAGAAACTTAGGATCGACGAACTCACCGCTAACCTGGATGCATTCACCGGAGGCTGGTTTTCCAGGAAACTTTAAGCGCACAGAGCTGATATTCCTTCTTGACAAAGCAGGCTTTACTGTTACAATATTGATATTATTATGCTACTAAAAGATAAAATATCAATAGTAACCGGCGGGGCTCGGGGGATAGGCAAGGCGATAGCGCTTAAGCTTGCCCAAGAAGGCTCTAATATCGCCTTCTGCGACGTCAACGCTGAAACCCTCGCATCAGCCGAAAAAGAGATACGGGCCACAGGAAGAGATGTCCTGTCAGCCAAAGTAGACGTTACTCTTTTCGAGGAAGCAAAATCCTTCGTCCAGAAAACCCTTGACAAATTCGGCAAAATCAATATACTTATCAACAACGCCGGTATTACCCGCGATGGACTCCTGGTTCGTATGGGCGAGGCTGACTGGGATGCGGTGCTCAACGTTAACTTAAAAGGCACCTTTAATTTTACAAAAGCCACGGCCAAGGTCATGATGAAGGAGCGCGGGGGTAAAATAGTCAATATTGCCTCTATCATAGGGCTTATCGGCAATGCCGGACAGGCCAACTACGCGGCCTCTAAAGGCGGCGTAATCGCATTTACAAAAAGTATTGCAAAAGAACTGGCCGCAAGAAACATAAACGTAAACGCAATCGCTCCGGGCTTCATAGAGACGCAGATGACCCAGAAGCTTACGGAGGACGTAAAAAGCGCCATAATGAAGCAGGTTCCTCTCGGGCGCTGGGGAACGGGTGAGGACGTAGCGAATATCGCGTTATTTTTGGTAGGCGACGCGTCGTCATATATAACTGGACAGGTGATCCAGGTAGACGGCGGAATGGTTACTTAAAAAGGAGGAGGTACATGTCAAGCGCTGCAGAAAAAATTAAATCTGTTATCGCGGAACAACTCGGAGTAAAGCCGGAAGAGGTGACGGAAACCGCAAAATTTGTCGAGGATTTAGGGGCAGATTCCCTTGACACGGTAGAACTCGTCATGGCGCTCGAAGAAGAATACGGCGTAGAGATTCCGGACGAAGATGCAGAAAAGCTGACTACGGTTGGCGAAGCTATAAAATACATCGAAGAAAAGCTCGCTTCAAAATAATTACTATTATAGTTTCCTTATAGCTTATAAATGGATAAAAGGAGAGTTGTTATAACCGGCGCCGGCCTCGTAACGCCGGTTGGTAACAACGTTAAAGATTTTTGGAATGCAATTCTTGAGGGACGAAGCAATGTACAAAGGTTACAGTGTTTTGATCCCTCGAGATTTTCTTCACAGATAGGCTCACAGGTTTTAGATTTTGACCCATCTTCTTTTCTAACCTTCAAAGAGAGAAAACATACGGACCGTTTTGTGCAGTTCGCGATTGGCGCATCCCGCCAGGCGGTAGAGGAAAGCAGGCTCGACTTTAATAAAGAAGACCGTTACAGGATAGGTGTTATTGTGGGCTCCGGTATCGGCGGCCTTCATACGGTCGAGAACGAGCACAAGAGATACCTCGAGCGTGGCCCGGAAAAAGGCCCGGGAAAAATTTCCCCTTTTCTCATACCTATGCTTATCGTAAACATGGCCTCGGGGCAAATTTCGATACATTTCAAGGTTAAGGGGCCGAATACTGCTGTTGCCACTGCGTGCGCAACCGGAAACCACGCCATAGGTGATGCTTTCAGATTAATACAAAGAAGCGACGCGGACGTAATGATTGCCGGTGGCTCGGAAGCGGCTATAACGACTATGGGGTTCGGAGGTTTCTGCGCATTACGCGCTCTTTCCACGAGAAACGACGAGCCTAAAAAAGCATCCCGCCCCTTCGACAAAGAAAGAGACGGATTTGTAATTGGCGAGGGGTCAGGCGTTGTAGTTCTGGAGGAACTGGAGCGCGCTAAAAAAAGAAACGCACCCATTTATTGCGAGGTTATCGGATATGGCATGAGCGGAGACGCCTATCATATAACAGCTCCTGACCCAACCGGTGAAGGCGCTATTCGATGCATGCAGCTTGCGATAGAGGACGCCGGCCTTAAACCGGAGGATGTAGACTACATAAACGCGCATGGCACATCAACGGTCTACAACGATAGAGTCGAAACGCTCGCGATAAAAAAGCTATTCGGCGCGCACGCAAAGAAAGTAGCTATAAGCTCGACAAAATCCGTTACGGGACACCTTCTCGGAGCGGCCGGCGGCATTGAAACGATAGCGACGGCGCTCGCGATAAAGAACGACATAGCCCCTCCCACGATAAACCTTGAAAATCCGGACCCGGATTGCGATCTGGACTATGTCCCAAACAAGTCGAGACGCATGAAGATAAATACGGCTCTTTCCAATTCCCTCGGTTTCGGTGGCCACAACGCTGCCCTTGCCTTTAAAAAATACTCTGCCTAGCTTGCAAAGTTACTAAATAACCGATATAATATAGTTAACAAGAAAAAAACATTCGGGGGAATCTTTTGAAAATGCGTAATGTTATAGCGGTTTTATCGGTAATAATATTTTTTGTATCTTCATGCGAACTTTCGCGCGCCTCAGACGATATCATACTTGTTTCGACTGAAAAAGAGTGCCAAATAGGAAGGTCGCTTGCCGAGAAGGTCGAAGAAAAATACGATGCCCCGGATGACCCGCTCGTGCAAAAAAGATTTGAAGACTTAGGAAAACGTCTTTCCAAGATCTGCGATAGACAGGACATTATATATCATTTCAAAGTCCTTAAAGCCGAAGAAGGCGAGGACGAGGAAAATTACTATAACGCGTTTTGCCTGCCGGGCGGCTACGTTTACATGTTTGAGCCGCTCATGGAAGTCCTTGAAACGGACGACGCGATTGCTGCGGTCATAGCCCATGAACTCGGACACACAACGGCCCGGCATGCTGTCAAGAGGCTCACGGCCTCTATTGGTATAAAAGCCCTCATGATCCTGGCTGCGCTTGCGCCCTCGCGCGACAGATCAACACTTGCTGATGCAGGGAATGCCCTAACGCAGCTTATGATGGCTTATTCACGCAAAGATGAGTATGAAGCGGACACATTGTCAGTGAAATACATGAAACAGGCCGGGCTTGATTCTGAAGGTGTTATAAAAAGTATGGAAACGCTTGCGCGTTTGAGGCAGAAGGGGCGGGAGCGTAAATATATACATTATCACACGCACCCGTATTTATCAGAGAGAATAGCCAAAGCGAGGGCCGAAGTAAAAGGCTACGCTGATTTTAAGAGCTATATAAACGCGGGAAAAGAACCCGGTTTTGTATATTAGTAAAACCAGAGAAACGGCTTAGAGAGAACTTTCGCATCGTCAAAGCGCAGCGTCTCAAGCGCCATTCCTTCAAAACTACCCACAAACCTAAGATACGAGCCTTTCCTAACTTTTTTCACACTCTCGGCATCCATGGTCAGCACCAGCTCGTATTTCTTGTATCTGTAGCTCCTAGTAAGATATACGAGCGCTTTGCCGCTTTCGCCCGGGCTTTTTATGATATCCTTAACCTTGCCGGTTCCTTTTATGCTGTAGCCCTTAAATTCCTGAAGCAGGTCTGATTTCTGCATCGAGGTTTGGCCGGCTCTCGTAAGGCGCTTTAGGAGTTGGTTAAGATTCATGCCGTCAGCTGCATCTTTGGTATCCTCTGCGAAGCCAGCGCTAGGAGCAAGCACTAAACAAAAAATTAAAATAACTGAAAAAATAGTCTTTATATTCATTTCACCCTCCCTTTGTGAAAATAGTATACCATATCCTAATAATAAATACAAAGTCTTCTAAATTTTATACACCCGGTTGCGTTGAGGGAGAACGTATATTATTAGTGACGAGGCTGGAAGTTAATATTCTGAAGGCGCAAGTGAATAGCAATAAAAGCGAGACACTGCGTCTTGTGCCGGAGCGGCGTTAAAAATCGCAAATACAATCGCGCCATTTTACTGCGCAATTTTTTGTGCAGTAGCTATGAGCGATTTTTATAGAGTGAGAAAAAGGCGCGCATCCTTTTTCGAACGTCAAGCGGAGGTACAAGGCGCAGTGTCTCGCTTTATAAATCAGGGCGTCGGAAAGATGCTCAGCTTGCAGCCGAGGAAAGCGCTTGACTAATAGAAAGCAGCGTGGTAAAAACTTAAAAGAGGTTAATGATGATATCTAACAGACGAGCGCATAAAAGATACAAGAAGGCTATTTTTTTTCGTATTGTAACCCCGGAGCCCCGGGAACTTACCTCTATTGATATAAGCCTGGGAGGACTTTTGTTTGAATCCGGGACCTTTTGTAATGTGAACCAGATGCTTTCTTTGGAGATCATTATTCCCAATCGGAAGTCCATACCTTGCGAGGCCCGTATTGCATGGGTTTACCCCGTTCAATCCCAAAAGCTCCGATCTTCAGGTCGGGGATTGAACGGGGTGAACCCCGGAAAAAAAACCGCGCCGATTTACAAAGTAGGACTTCAATTTTTAAACCTCTCGAGCCGCGACCAGGAAAAGCTGAAAAATTTCATATACTGACCCCGCTTTTTAACTATCCATGAAATATGTAATCAAAAAAGAAAAATCCGTTTCCGGAAAGACCATTGACTATCAAAAGGACTTAAACGAAGAGCAGTACCGGGTCGTTACGGAAGCCGAAGGCGCCTCGCTTGTCCTGGCAGGAGCGGGAAGCGGGAAGACCAGAACCCTTATCTACCGCGTAGCGTATCTGTTGGGAAAGGGGATAGCTCCCGAGAACATACTTCTCGTAACCTTCACTAACAAGGCCGCGCGTAATATGCAGGACAGGATCGAGATGCTCCTTGAATCAAAACCAAAAGGCTTATGGAGCGGTACTTTTCATCACATAGGAAATCGCTCTATACGGCTTTTCACGAAAGAGCTTGGGTTTAGGGCAAACTTCGGCATCCTGGATGAGGAAGACGCGTTGAGCCTTATAAAGGTATGCATGAGCAGTCTGAATAAACCCGTAAAAAAAGACGAGTATTTTCCGAAGCCCAAGATAATCAGGTCTCTTATAAGCTTTTCGATCAATACGGGAATCGCATTAGAGGCAACGATAGCCAAGCGCTATCCCTATTTTTTCCCTTACGCGGAGACGATCAAAAAGATAAGAGATGAATACGACGAGAAAAAGAAAAATTCCAACACCATGGATTACGACGACCTTCTGACAAACTGGCTGGCGATTTTAAGAAACTCAAGTTCTGCCAGGGAAAAATTTACGCAACAGTTTCGGTATATACTTGTAGACGAATACCAGGACACAAATATGCTGCAGGCGGAGATCATAAAGGAGCTTGCATCGCGTCACGGCAACGTACTTGTAGTCGGCGATGACGCGCAGGCCATATATTCGTTCCGGGGCGCAGACGTATCGAACATACTAAGATTCCCGGATGACTATCCGGACGCGAAAATATTTAAGCTTGAGACAAACTACCGCTCGGCTCCGGAGATATTGGAACTCGCGAACGATTCAATATCTAAAAACAAACACCAATACGAAAAACACCTGAAGGCTAAAAACGAAAGCTTCCAAAAACCAGCGCTCGTGGAAGTCAAAGACCTTTATGAGCAGGCGGATTTTGTGGCCCAGCGGATCCTGGAGCTTCGTGATGAGGGAACGCCGCTTGGGAAAATCGCAGTTCTTTTCCGGGCGCATTACCAGGCGGCCGAGCTTGAAATGGAGCTAACAAAAAGAGGCATACCTTTCGTGGTTCGCGGGGGAGTGAGGTTTTTCGAGCAGGCGCACATCAAGGACGTTTTGGCTCATGTAAAGATTTTGTTAAATCCGTTTGACGAGATATCGTGGATGCGCGCTCTTTCGATACAGCCCGGCATAGGATCAATATACGCAGGAAAGATTTTTGACGAATTTGCAAAAGCAGGCTCCCTTGAGAAGGTGATGGCGAAGGGGTTCGGCAGATTCTTACCGGAACGGGCGCAAAAAGGGCTCGCTAAATTTAAAAAAATAATAAAACCTTTATTGCGTGAGGGTATTAAAAAAAGGCCTGACGAAGCCATAAGGGCCGTAGTAGAGGCTGGCTATGATTCCTACGTGATGACGCATTTTGACAACGCTAGCGACAGGGTAGAGGACTTGCGCGAGCTCATAAATTTCGCCCATACGTATAAAAGCGTATCAGGTCTTTTGCATGACATTACGCTTCGGGAATCCTTCAGGGGTGAAACGATACGCGAGGCCCCGTCGCACGAGGAGCACCTGGTTCTTTCAACGATACACCAAGCTAAGGGTTTGGAGTGGGGTGCCGTCTTCATTGTAGGATTGTGCGAGGGCCGATTTCCTCATCCGAAAGCCGCGCAGGAACTGGTTGAAATGGAGGAAGAGCGCAGGCTCTTTTACGTCGCGGCTACCAGAACAGAAAGAGAGCTTTACCTTATTCATCCGATTACGAGATACGATTACAAAATGGGAACTGTCATTTCGAGAAAGTCGATTTTTATAGAGGAGCTTGATGAAAACCTTTATGACAGGTGGGACATAGAAGAAGATTCTGAAAAAGTTATAGATTTAGACGAACAGTAGGGTAGGCTTAAGCCGCCCCTACTGTTTGCAAGGAGCGTAAAAAATGAAAATAAATATCCGGCACATAAAAGAAAAAGACATTTTTGAACTGCAAATCGTCGAACCCCGCCTAAGAGCGCATTTTCTTCTAAATCGCAAGATCTTAAACGACCTGCGAGTTATTATCGAAAGAGCACTCCTCGACAGCGCTAATAAGAAATAATCCACTAAAAAGTCAGTTAAATAAAAAAATTAGTAGCATAAAACAGTAGGGCAGGCTTAAGCCTGCCCTACTGTTTCTGTACACTGCCTACTGAAATTAAGATACAAAAAAGGTTGATTCCTGTTATTGAATTATTACACTATTGTGATATACTTGTTACATAGAGTAAGAATAATAAAAAGTTAAATCTATGACTCTTATTTAATAAATTTTAAAAGTATAATATATCGAAAGATATATCTTTTTTTGAGCTAAACTTTAATTCTTTTAAAAAGTTAACGTGGTATATGGAGCAAAAATGTTAGAATATCAAGGACCATATAGTAAAAGAAACATTTATATCAAAATAATAGCATGGCTGGTGCTTATTACTTTTTCATGGCAGCAGGTAAGCTACTCATGGGATTTATCCTACCTATCACGCCCCGCGTCAAAAGAAACGTCTTCTTCCGCCGCACTTCCTGAAAAAGAGATTAAGATTACAAATTATGACCTTACATCAAATGACGAAAGCGAAATTAATGGCCTCTTGTCTTCTTCGAGAGAACAAGAAGAAGCAGGAACCTTCGCGCCTGCCCATATTCAAAAAAGAGAAGCTGACCATGAGAGGCTTATACGAAAACAAAAAGGCATAGATTCTTTCGTGAACGACCTTTTGGGCAGGAAACGGATGAAGAAAAAAGATGCGGTTCCCTTGAAGAAGAAAAAAGGCGGGTCAGGAAGCGGAGCCCCGCGTGACCTCAACTGGACTCTTAGTGACTGGGATGAGGATGGAAATCCCCAGCAGCTAAATGTATACGAATATGACGGAAACGTTCTCAAGTCAATAACAAGTTATGACATAAGAGGGCTTGACGTCTCGCGATGGCTAAATGCAGGTGAAGAGCTTGAGAATAAAGACGGGGAGAAGTTTTTCGGTGGGTTTGACAAGGAGCTCGGAGAGGGCTTAGAATATGACCGCATATTGAATAAAATCGTATATGAGGGTGGAGAAGGCGAGGAAAGAATTGCCTATATCTTAAGCGATTTTGACGAAAACGGAACGCCTCTTACTGTGAGCGTGTACGATTACAATAAAGACGGCGACTTGAACGACAATCTTGACGAGGTGGTAACTTATGACATAAGCGGGCTCGATATCGATTTCTCAAGCGACGGCTGGAAAGGTCTACTTAACGAAGACCTGGTTACGCGCACGGCGGTGTACGAGGGCGAAAAAGACGAAGAGAAAATCGACTACATTCTCGACGACTATGCCGAAGACGAAAACGGTGTGAACAGGCCGCATGAGGTAAGCGCCTACGATTATGAAGATGAAGATGACAAGAGAAAGCTTGTCAATATACGGAAATACGACATTTCAGACTACATAGGCAAAGAAAACTGGGAAGACATTCTTGCCGACCTTCTGGACGGAGATGAGGCAACGCTTGAGCTATATAAAAACGATCTTATAAGCGAGACGACCTTTACAGGGGCTGCCGATGAAGAGCGGGCAGACCAGGTATTTTATTACGCTGATGGCGAAATCGTATCGCGAAAGGACATGGAATATGTTGAGTATGACGAAAAATACGGCAAGAAAAAGCACGCGCTTCGAAGGTCGTTTACGTATGATACCGAAGAAATGGAAGCGGGCGAGGATAGGCGCGAGCGCGGTTCCGGAGAGTTGGTAACAGAAGATGAATTCAAGGGGGCCGCCGGCAAAGAGCAGGTAGTCCAGAGCTTTGAATATGAAGACGGCAAGATTATCGAAAGAAGAGATTACGAGTATGACGGCTTCCACTTGAGAAGCATTAAAACCTACGATACTTCCGGTATGGAGGAAAATGAAAATAGGCGCGCAAGGGGTGAGGGCTCACTGACCGAGGAATCCACCTTTGATGGCCGTTCAGGCCGCGAACAAATCCAACAAATTTTTTATTATGATTCCGAAGGCAACGTCGTAGAGCGCACTGACTACGAATACGAAAACGGCCGCCTCGTGGCAACATACGTATATGACACATCCAACATGGAAGAGGACGAAGACAGGCGTGAGCGCGGCACAGGAGATTTGACGGAAGAGTCAACCTTCGAAGGCCGTTCCGGCCGCGAAAGAATCCAGCAGACTTTCTATTATGACGAGGACGGCAACATCTTTGAGCGCAAGGACTATGAATATGAGAACGGCCGTCTTGTAGCTACATACACTTTTGATACCGAGAACATGGCCGAAGGCGAAGACCGGCGCGAGCGCGGTACCGGAGAACTGACCGAGGAATCCACCTTCGAGGGCCGAGCGGGCGAGGAAAAAATCCAGCAAACATTCTATTATGATTCCGATGGCAATATTATTTCCCGGAAAGATTACGAATATGAAAACGGCCGTCTCGTGGCCACATATACTTTTGATACCGAGAACATGGCCGAAGGCGAAGACCGGCGCGAGCGCGGCACGGGAGACCTGACGGAGGAATCTACTTTTGAAGGCCGTTCCGGCCGCGAAAGAATCCAACAGACCTTCTATTATGACGAGAACGGCGATATAATCGAACGGAAAGATTACGAGTACGATGGCCAACGGCTTGTTGCCGTATATACATTCAACACAGAGGATATGGCCGAAGGTGACGCAAGAAGAAAGCGTGGCACGGGAGACCTGACAGAGGAATCTATTTTTGAAGGCCGTTCCGGACGTGAAAGAATCCAGCAAACATTTTTCTACGACTCTGATGGAAACATCATCGAGAGGCGCGATTACGAATACGAAGGCAGGCGCCTTGTAAGGTCATGCGTATATGACACAGACGACGAATCGCTTACCGAAGCCCAAAGGCGCGCGCGAGGCGAGGGAATGCTTGTCAACGAAGAATTTTATCAGGGTGTTTTTGGAAGAGAAAAGGTTAATTATACGGCTATTCACTCGGATATCTCACCGGATGACGGCCAATACCCTGACCCCAACGATCCTCAATTCCTGGAGGACGCGATAGCGAACGGCGCTACCGTAGAATACTACACAAACGGAAAGGTCAAATCAATTAAATTCGTAGAGGAGGATGGCGAGCGCACTTATAGCTATGTTTACACGGGCGAAGAGGGCGAAGGCGCGCTTACAGAGGTTGGCGAGACAAAGCTTTACACAAGCGGCGCCGAGCCGGTTGAAAGACTTATAAATACCTTTATATATATAGGTGACGAAGACAGCGAAACACTGGATTTAATAAATTCTCAAACCACTATAGTTGATTATATCTACGAAGAGGGGCTTTTAAAAGAAGTAATACAGTTTATTGATGTCGAGGGGGGCACGCCGAGGATTTTTGATCCAGAGACAGATGTCTTAAAATCCCGCACAGTATATAAAGGCAATAAAAAAGGCGAAAAGAAAGTAGATTATATACTTAAATACGCCTCAGACGGTACGGTCAGATCCAAATCAGTATACATATATGACGCGGAAACGCCTGGCACGGATGATAACCTTGACTATGTTATCCAGTATAAGGGCGAGACAACCGAAAAAGAATTCAAATACATATACGACGGCGAAGAAGACAAAGAAAAAGTAATAATAGCCATAGAGTACCTGCCATCCGGCTACATAAAAGGCGTTAGCGTTTACAATTATGACCTTCCCGATACTGTATTTGGCGGAGACAGCAACGCGAGAACCCTCGATAAAGTTACTCTCTATAAAAGCGTCCTTGAAACCGACGACCACGAAGCATTCTTAGCTGACTCCTATATAAAGCAGGAATCGTTCTACGAAGGCAGGGAATCGAAAGAAAGAGTGAAGCAGGTCTTTACGCATATGAAGAACAGAGGAGCATCCGGAACTACTATTATTGGTAGAACTGATTACTTTTACGATATTGATGCTGATGACGGCCTGGATAGAACAGAGGCATATCAACTGGATGCCGGAGATAATTACGATCTGGAGGAAGGCGTAAAAACGCAGGAAGTTTTATATGTTGGCTTTGAGGGCGAAGAAAGGGCGGACCAGAGTTTTTCATTTAATGCAAATGGCAACAGAACACAAAAAACAATATATAAGTATGGCGTGAATAAACTGAGAGCCGGCGATGCCAATCTTCTGTGGAGCGACGCGCTTACCATAACAGAAGCATATAGCCACAACAACATTCTTGTTTCAGAGTCAGTGTATTCCGGATATCAGGGTGATGAACGAGTAGAACGCGTTTACAAATATGAAGCCGCGTTCGACGGCGATTTAATAAATGTGAGAAAAGTGTCAAGAACCGATTATTATTACCATGAGGATGGCAGAGTTAATTGCACAGAGACTTATGACATAGATGATAGATTCGGTATGATCATCGACCCTGAAAGCACGGAACTCTTGATCCAAATCACGGCTTACAACTATGACGCGAACGACAAATATAGACTTCTTACAACTATCACCACAGGCACGCAATATCACAAACAGAACGCGAGCCGTGTTTCGGGAACATACATGCAAACAGCGTATTATAACGACTATGAGATAATATATTTGAGCGTTACAACAGGCGAAAGTTATTATGTCCATATCACAGATCCTGTGAGAAAAGTATCAGGCTCCTATACAACTACATCAAACTATGATAATTTTGGAACACTCACCGATCAAACGACCGACGGATTTTCTTATAGATATGATTATATTGATAACCAAGTTACTACCGGTCAGTACACAACATACGCTGACAGCACAGCAGATTCTTCGATCTCCGGCGTAAAACAAATCGACGAATACGGAATAATAAGAGAAACGGTAACAACCGGCACCAGCATTGATCAAAATGATAGAGTCACCGGACAATATGATACAATTTCTATTTATAGTGAAAATGGTATTCTGAGCCGCCAGGAGACAACAGGCGTCGGATATTCATATGTCGACTTAAACGGAGACGGCACGATCGATGAAAACACAGAGCGCGTCGTATCAAGCTCTTACTCGACCATTGCCGACCAGGCCAACAACGATTCCGCGAC
>JADHYM010000024.1 GCA_016782445.1 Candidatus Omnitrophota bacterium
AAAACATGATCCATGCGAGTGCTCGAAAGAGCTTAAAAGGGAAGCCTGTTCAAAAGGGCGCGTTCCCGACGCTGTAGCTACTGACGAAAGCTTCATGTGCCACTGCCTGCGTTTGTAGGTGGGAAGGCGAAGCAAGTAGAGTGATGTAGTAGCCAGAAGACCTGCCCGTGTGTTAAGGAGACTGCCTAAGGCTCGCGGAAAGCCCCGAGGCGGTAATAAATAGCGGTTAAAAAGGGAAGCCCTATACTAAAAGTATAGGGTATTTTTTTTATTATTATCAATAGGAGAAAAAATGAAGAAAAGCGCGGTGATTTTTTTACTAATATTATTATTTTCATGTCTTGCCTTTGCGCAAAGTCAGGTAAAATTGAAACAAATAGTCGTAACGCCTTCGAGGACTAATAGTAAGTGGCTTAGTTATCCCGATAGCGCCACATCCCTGCGAGCCACAAAAAGCGTTGACGTGATAACACAGGATCAGATTAAAATGTCGGGCGCGCGAAATGTCCCGGCACTTCTCAGGGACCAGGTTGGGATAGAGGTGCATGAATATCTGGGTAACGGAAAAGCCGCCATCGTTGATATCAGAGGATTTGGCGAGACAGCAGCTTCTAACGTCCTTGTTCTTGTAAATGGCAGGAGAACAAATGCGAATGATATGTCGGGGGCAGATTTAATACAAATCGATATAGATGCAATAGAAAAAGTTGAAATACTCCGAGGGTCGCAAACTGTTTTATACGGTGATAACGCCGTGGGAGGAGTAATTAATATAATAACAAAACGAGGCACTGGCAAAAAGCCCAAATTTAAGTTTAATTACGAAATGGGTAGCTACCGGTATGCGCTTTACGGAGGCCAGCTAAGCGGGGGCAGTCAAATCATCGACTACTTCTTCGATATAACGACGACGCGTTCCAATGGGTATAGAGGCAACAGTGACATTGAAACCATTGATTTTACAAATACGCTCGACCTTAAACCTACGAAATATCTAAACTTTCGCAGCGATATGGGCTATCATAAAGATTGGTACGGCTTGTCGGGTGCTTTAACTGATGTGCAGATTGACGGCGATGGCATGAGGGCAACCGATAATCCTTATAACTGCGCAAAAACAGAGGATTTTTACTGGACGAGCGGTTTTGATTTTCGAAACACCGGGCAGCTCGGCAACCTTACCTTCACAACCGATTTTCTCACACGTAACAGAAGAACGGCAACTGTCTCTCATGGCGGATGGGGTGGCGCTTTTGAATTAGATAACCACCTTAAAACTCTGGGCATTACCCCAAAAGCTGTTTTTGAATCGGAGCCGTTTGGCATTCCGAACAGACTCGTTTGCGGCATAGACTATTACAAATATAAAGACGAAATAATGAGCGGAAACTACCGAATGCCGAAAAATATTATTGTAATAGACGAGCAGGTTTTTGGCCTGTACGCGAATGAAAGCATTGATGTCACACCAGAATTTACAATTAACGGCGGTTGCCGCTTTCAATGGGTTGGTTATAAGTTTGACCAGCAGGCTGTAATACGGGAAGAAAGCAGAAAATCGCCGTTTGAATATGCATTCGACGCAGGCTTGAACTACAAATACAATGAAAGATCAGCGGTTTACGGTACTATTTCAAGGTCATTCAGGTTTCCCGCTGTTGACGAATGGTACACATCTAGGTGGGCGGGTTTCTTTGGTGCAGGAGGGGGTTTAAATCTAGACCTAGAGCCTCAAACAGGAATGGACTATGAATTTGGCATAAGAGACAATACTGTTGATTGGCTCAAGCTTAACGCGGACTATTTTATAATGGATATAAAACACGAACTTTTTTTTGATCCATGGGCAGCCATGTCAAATTCAATTTATGACCACACGGTCCGCCACGGCTTGGAGGCAGAAGCCCATATTAATTGCATAGAAAACTTGGATATTTACGGAAGATATACGTATGAAAAGGCGTTTTTCGTTGGAAGCCACTATGCGGGTAATGAAATACCAATGGTTCCTCGACATAAATTTACCTGGGGGGTAAAATACTCTTTCATGGATTGCTTTGATGTGAGTTATGTGGCTAACTTCGTCGGCGATAGGCGCTTCATCAGCGACCAGCAGAATCTAATGCGTACCATGAAGTACTATTATGTAAACGACGTTGTAGTTGCCTATCACAAGTATGGCCTTTGGATATCTTTGGCGGCAAATAACATATTTGATTACCAGTATTCCGGAATAGGTGCCTATGGGCAATATTACCCGGCAAACGGGAGAAATTTCACATTTACAGCTAGCTATAAATTTTGATTTGTATGTAAAAAAAGACGATGCTATAATACGCACATGCTTAACGACCCAATTTTCAGGATAGCCCTTGGAGTATCGCTTTCGCTGCACTTCGCGGTTGTATCGTGGGGAAGTTTTTCTCTGCCAAAGCCGCTCGAAAAAGATGCGGAAAAGATAGAAATAACCTATCTTAAATTTGAGGTACCGGAAGAAAAAACACTTCAGAACGTGCCGCGCGAATATGATATTGAAAAAAGGGAACTAAAAACAAAGGCCTCAAAAAATCCGCAAGAAATTGTTTCAAGAAATCAGGGCGCTCTCCCCGCTGAGAACTATCTAAAAAAAGAGGAGCTTGAAAGGCTTGAGGAATACATCCAGTATTACGAGCTTTTAAGGGAGCGTATCAAGCAGTCAGTGGCAGAGCACTACCGCAGCGCAAGAAAAGAGGGAGGGGCCAATGTTGTCTTTACCTTAAAAAGAAGCGGGCTCTTGGAAAACCTTACAGTTTCGTGCGACTCAGAAAAGTTAAACCGTATCGCGAAAAAAAGCATTAGAAACGCCGCGCCCTTTCCGCCATTTCCGGAAAAACTCGAGTCAGAAAACCTCACCTTCTCCATCGCCATAGTCTTCACGCAGAAATAACTGCCTTCAGGGCATTGCTTCCAGACCCCACCTGCCACGCGGCTCGGCATAAACTTATGATAAATATCTTAAGATAATGCCCTTGAGCATTCTGCCCTTGAATTCATGCAATTTACTCGTTGAGATTGTCAGGTCTTTCGCGCCCAAGCTCGTAAGGAATCGGGCGCATTTTCTTGAACATCAACTTCGTAAATTGCTGAATTCTACGGTTGAATGCACTCGCCGCTTAGGCAGGTGGGGTCTGAAAGCTTTTATACTGTAAGCCAAGCATCCTGAAGGCGCTAACTAAAAAAAGAAGGTTCCGGGTGGTGCTGTAGCGAAGCTTGAAAAAGTGCTCATTCAATTGGCGCCATTTAACTGCGCAATCTTTTGTGCAGTAGGTCATGAGCGCTTTTTCACGCCAGTGACCGAGGAGGCGCCTATCCTCCGAGGGAGCGACGAGCGGAAGCACTACCCGGAACCTTCTTATTACTCAAGTCGCAGGAAGAATGCTTGGCTTGTAGTCCTTGACACATGAGCCGCTGCGTGGTATATTGAGTGGGAGAATAGTTGATATCATTGACTATTTAGATAGCGAACAAAAGGAGCGCGCATGAAGTTAGGGGAATTTTCAAAAAAGGTATCGGAGATCATACCGTCCATACACATCGCGGTTCTAAAGAGCCAGCCGGAGCTCATTTCGAAAACAGCGCTTACCCTTCAGCAACTCATGCTTATGGAAACTCTTCGGTTTATGGGGCCTTCGAAAATGAGCGACGTTGCGAAGTTTCTGGGTGTAACAAAAAGCGCTGTTACTGGGCTCACAGATAGGCTTATTAAAGGTAAATATGTAAGACGCGTGTCGGCCAAGGACGATCGGCGCGTTATTAAACTTGAACTGACACCCAAGGGAAAAGAGTTTGCCGAAAAGATGGCGGAACATCGGCTCGATATGATACGAAAGCTTTTTTCGAACATTAACGAGAAAGATCGCGCGCATTACGTTGATATTCTTTTAAAGATCAAGCAAAACATAGACCAGGAAGAACGCACTAAATGAAAAACGCTTTAAAGAAAGCTTTATGTTTGTGTCTTCTGGCCGGAGGATTGACTATAAGCGCCTCGGCGCAGGATACGCAGGAGCTTTCTCTCTCCGAATGCCTGACCATAGGTATCATCCATAATATAGACATAAAGATTGCGCGCATCGAGTCAAAGCTTGGAAAAGAGGATGTCCGCATTACTCTATCAATGTTTGACACCATAGCCGATAGCGTCGTGTCGTATACGGATGACCAGCGCGATTCTTCAAGCAGTGCTTTCGGCACAAAAAAACTGATCACAGAATACGCCGCGGGCTTAAGTAAGCTGCTACCCACGGGAACCGAGCTTTCAGCGGACTACTCAGACACGCGCAATTGGACCGACTCGTTCTTCGCGGACAACAACCCCACGCATACTGCTGAGATTTCATTTTCGATAAGGCAGCCAGTGCTTAAAAATATCTTCGGTTTCATTGATTACCAAACTGTAAAACTTGCCCTCATACACGCCAATATTACTGATATAAGGGCCCTTGACCGGATAGAAAACGCGATTGCGGATATCGAAAAAGCGTACTGGGAACTTGTTTTCACCTATGAAACGCGCACGCTTCGCGAAAAGCTCTTGAGCCAGGCAAAAAAACTCTATGACGTACTCTCAAGCCACGTAAAAACAGGCGCTGCCGAAATGACAGAGTTCTACGAGGCAGAAGCAAATATGCAGATACGAAAGGCAGACCTTTTAATATCCGAGAAGAATCTTAAAAACGCAAGCAACAAGCTGAAATACCTGCTTAACGAGGAAGGCTCGTTTTTAATATCTCCCACGGAAGACCTGACGCACCTCGGTAAAACCGCGGACCTTGCCGAGTCAATGGAAGAGGCATTCACTGCAAACCGTGAATATGCAATAAAGAAAAAAGAGCTCAAGGCAAGGCATATTTCCGTTAAAATGAAGGAAAATTCCCTCTGGCCGGAAGTGGACCTCGTGGGAACCTTTGCGTTGAACGGCGTAAACCAAAAGTTTACAAAAGCAAACAGGCGCATTACTACGGCCAAGGATCCCATGTATTACGGAGGGATCGAATTTTCAGTTCCCCTGGAAAATAATTTTGCCCGCGGCGAATTCAACAAGGCTCGCCTTGACAAGCAGAAGGCGATACTCGAGCTCATACGGGTCGAGAGAAAACTTTTTGTTATGATAGACGACTACGTCCGCAATGTAAACACGTTCAAGGACAACGCCGAACGCTGGACAGAAATAAGGGGCATACAGGATAAGAAGCTCACGGATGAGGCTAAAAAGCTTAAGTACGGCCGGTCCTCGACCAAGATCCTCGTCGATTACCAGAATGATCTGACGCGCGCTGCCATAAGCGAATACCTGGCCATGCTCGATTACTACAAGGCGCTGATAGACCTCGAGAATGCGAAAGATACGCTTCTCAAAGAAGTGGGGCTTTTCTAATATGAAGATATCTGAATTTTCCATAAAAAATTCCATGTTTATAAATCTCCTGTCTGTTTTCTTTCTTGTTGTGGGCGTGGTCGGCGTATTTAATCTTAACAAGGAGGTCTTCCCGAACATATCGTTTGATATTGTGCAAGTGCAAACAATATACCCCGGCGCGACGGCAGATGATGTAGAGAAACTTATCACGACGCCGATCGAAAAAGAATTTAAAGAGGTTGACGACATTGAGGAGATACGTTCTTCTTCCGGCAATAATATGTCCGTGATCTATGTCAAGATGAACCCCGGCGCAAAGGATAAAAATAAGATTGTAAACGATATCCAGCGCGCCGTTGACAATGTAGAAGATCTGCCTCGGGACGCAGAGGACCCCATCGTGCAGGAAATAAACATGAAGGTCATACCTGTAATAGAGGTAGCGTTAAGCGGAGACGTGGCCGAGTCAACGCTTCAGAAATATGCCGAAAGCCTCGAAAATATAGTCCTTAATATTTCCGAGGTCGCGAAGGTTACGCGTAAAGGCTGGCGTGACCGTGAGGTATGGGTAGAGGTTAATCCCGAGAAACTCCGGGAATACTACATATCACTTGAAGAAGTAATGCTGGCTTTAAGAACGCAGAATTTAAATCTACCCGCGGGAACCATGCGCGGAAAAGAAAGCGAATATGTCATCCGCACCAGCGGTGAATTCCTTACAAAGGAAGATGTCGCAGAAACCATAATACGCGCAAACGACATAGGGAATTGGCTCAAGGTAAAGGACGTAGCCGAAGTCGTAGACTCTTTTGAGGATGAGAATTCTCTTACCAGGTCCTTCGGGGCGAGAACCATCAACCTTACTATTTCAAAAAAGGAACAAGCAGACGCCATTAAACTCGTGCATAAGCTTAAAGGACTTATCGCGAAGTTTCAAAAGACCCTTCCGGAAAATATGAAGGTGTACACCCTGGACGACATGTCTTTTTATATCAAAAGGCGCCTTAATATACTCAAGTCGAACGGAATCCTAGGTATAATACTGGTTTTATTGGCGCTCCGGATTTTTTTAAGCACCCGCGTTGCTTTTTTTACGGCGCTCGGAATACCAATAGCGTTTTCTATAACTTTCGGTGTCATGATGATCCTCGGCATCAGCATAAACATGATGACTCTTTTTGGCCTTATAATCGTTCTCGGCATGATAGTGGACGACGGCATCATCATCGCGGAAAATACCTACCGCCACATGCAACTCGGCCTGCCCCCGCGCGAGGCGGCCATAAAAGGCGCTGAAGAGGTCATACCTGCCGTCACAACGACAATCGTAACTACGGTCGTAGCGTTTTTGCCGCTCGCTTTTATGTCCGGGCTTATCGGGAGGTTTGTAAGATTGATTCCGTTTGTCGTTATTACAGCGCTCCTCGCGTCCCTTTTCGAGGCATTTGTCATACTGCCGTCGCACTTGGCTGATTTTGCGAAACCGAAAAAACAAAAAAGCGAGGCCAAATGGTTTTTAAAACTTGTCGACTTTTATACGGGCGTTATGAACAAGGCCATAGAGAACCGTTATAAGACGATAGGAACTTTTCTGGTTGCGTTCGTGCTTCTTCTTGTTTTGCTTAAGTTTTTTCTGCCTGTCGTAGCATTTCCCTCACATGGCGTTGAGGAATTTTACATTCGCGCCGAAGCGCCCATAGGAACAAGCCTGACTAAAACATCCGCTCTCGCAAGGCAGCTTGAAGAGGCAGCTGAGACACTTCCTGAAAATGAGCTCGACAGCTACGTTACTACGGTAGGCAGTATCTTCGAGGGGCGGACCATGGACCCTTACATGCGAAACGAAAGCCATCTCGTCCAGGTAAACGTTTTCCTTACCCCGGAAACCGAGCGCAGGCGTACCGCCAAGGAAATCATGGAAGTAATGAGAGAAAAATCGCCTGAATTTGATGGTTTCGAAAAGATTACCTTTGATCAGATCCGGAGCGGCCCGCCTACAGGGAAAGCCGTTGATATACGGATAAAAGGCTACGATTACAAAACTCTGAATGAAATCGCGGATAAATTTATCGCGTATCTTGAAACGCTAAACGGGGTAACAGATATAGATACTGACTATAAATTCGGCAAGGATGAAATTATCATGGAGATCGATCCCGAGAGGGCTACAGAGGCGCATCTTACCGTGCGTGATATAGCCGAGGCCGTACGAAACGCTATCGGAGGCGGCGTAGCGACAACCATCAAGCAAACAAAAGCGGAAGAAGAAATAGACGTCGTGGTTCGTTTTCCAAAGTCCTACACTGACGACGTGGACGTGTTCCAAAAAATAATCGTCCCCAACAAGTTCGGAAAGCTGATAAATTTAACAGACGTCGCTAGTTTCAAAAAACAGAGATCCCTCGAATCCCATAAACACTTAGACGGCATACGCGCCGTTCGCGTTACAGCCTCTGTGGACGAGCGGAATATGACCTCTGTTAAAGCAAACTCGCTCGTGCGAAAAAAATTCAAGGACATAGAAGGCGACTATCTCGGATATTCTGTTATCTACGGCGGTGAGGAGAAGGATACGGTTGAATCTTTCGGGAATCTTGCCAAGGCGGTTCTGCTGGCGCTGTTTCTTATATTTCTGATTCTTGCCACCATGTTCAACTCCATGGTTCAGCCGTTCATCATCATAATTGCGATAGTATTCGGTATTTCCGGCGCGCTATTTGCGCTTCTAATACACCGCATGGAGTTTTCTTTCATGGCGTTTCTGGGGATGGTCGGCCTTATAGGCGTCGTCGTGAACGACTCGATAGTGCTTGTCGATTTCATAAACCGGATGCGTCGCGAGGGAAAGGATAGGCGCTTTTCGATCATCGAAGCCGGAAGACTACGTTTGCGTCCGGTTATACTCACGACCATAACCACTGCTGTCGGACTCGCTCCTGTCGCTTACGGGATAGGGGGGCTCGACCCGTTCGTGCAGCCTGCTGCCTTGACACTCTGCTGGGGGCTTCTCTTTGGAACGCCCTTAACGCTTATATTTATTCCCTGCATCTACTCTGTAATCGACGACATTACCATAAAGCTCGCCCACCACGCTACTGTCCGACGCGTAAAAAAGTGAACTAAAAGCAATACTTGACGGTGATTAAAATAGGGATATAATAGTAGCATTATGAAGAAAGCTTTAATTTTGGCGGTCGTAGCGAGTCTTACCGTTTGCCTGCCGAATTTCGCTTCTTTCGCTGTTGAAATTCCCGATCGTAATATCGAAAAAGAGGTTTTAGATAACGGCCTGACTGTGGTCGCGCTTCGCGAAAGCGGTCAGCCTCTGGTAACAATACGACTTATGCTCGCAGCCGGGCTGTCCTCAGAAGGGGAGTATCTCGGGACAGGAATATCCCACTTTATTGAGCATATGGCCTTTCAGGGAACAGTAAAAAGGTCTTCGGGAGCAGTCGAAAAGGAGGTAAAATCATACGGCGGCACGATCAACGCCTCCACGTCCCTAGACAGCGTAAGCGTATACATAACGATCCCGAAGGAGCATTTCAGAAAAGCCCTGGAGCTTGTGAGTGATATAGTTTTTAACCCGTCCTATCCGGCGAAAGAGGCACAAATAGAAAAAGAGGTGATCCTGAAAGAGATCCGGATGCAAAACGACGATCCCTCCTGGGTCGTTATGAGCGCTCTCTGGGAAAACGCGTTTCTGGATCATCCGTATCAATATCCCATAATAGGATACACAGAGTTATTTAAAAATATTACACGAGAGGACCTCGTGCTTTATCATGGCCGGAGATATTTTCCGCAAAACATGATAGTGGCCATAGCCGGCGATGTCGACCCGAAAGAAGCGCTTGACGAGGCCCGGTCGATTTTCGGGAAACACGCCCGAAAAAGGGCATACGAGTCTGTCGTCCCGGTCGAACAGGCGCAAATAACCCCGCGCGAGATAATAAACTACAAAGATATAAATCTCGGCTACCTGGCCATGGGATTCCATGCGGTGAGTTTTTCGCACGACGACATGTTTGCGCTCGATGTTTTAAGTACAATCCTCGGTTCGGGTGACGGTTCGGTCCTGAATACGAAAATTGTAAAAGAAAAAAGGCTTCTTCATGCGGTAAGCGCCTACAATTACACACCTAAATTTCCCGGGCTTTTTATTATTTACGGGATCGGGGATCCTGGTAAAATCAACGCGGCAAAGGAAACGATGTTGAAAACAATCGAATCAGTCAAGAGCGAGGGTGTTTCGGACGAGGAGCTTTCAAGGGCAAGAAACCTGGCAAAAACCGCGTACATAAATTCCATGGAAACGACGGGAGGGCTTTCCCGCGCCATGGCGCAGGGTGAATTTTTTGCGGGTGATGCCTCTTTCTTCAGAAAATACCTGGATTATTTGGACCGTGTCGACAACGAATCAATAAAAACCGTCGCGAGAAAATACCTTGTGGAAAGTAATCTTACTGTATCGCATCTCTTCCCTTTATCATTCGTCTCGCCGGAAGCGGCAAACAAAAACGAAAAAGAATCCACGCATCGGGCCCGGCTCGAGACTCTCCCAAACGGAATAAGGGTCATACTAAAAGAGGATAGCAAGCTTCCTAAAATAGCCCTGGTCGCGGTATTACCGGGAGGCCTGCGTGCCGAAAATGTCACAACAAATGGCATATCAAACCTTACAGCTCGCATGCTTCTCAAGGGTACAAGCCAACGGAGCGAGGCCGAAATTGCGCCCATGATCGAGTCTCTGGGAGGCGTGATACAATCCTTTAGCGGCCTTAATACTTTTGGCGTATCAGCAGAATTTCTGAAAGAGGACTCTGTTCTCGCGCTCGATATCGTCTCCGATATATTGAAAAATGCTGCTTTTCCGCGGGAAGAACTCGTGAAGGAAAAAGAAAAAATATATGCCGCAATAAAAGCCGAGAACGATGATATTTATGATACAGCTTTTTTAAAAACGCGAACCGGGCTTTTTGGCGACTACCCTTACGGCCTGCGCGCTATTGGGGAAGAAGAATCTGTTAAAAGCCTGACGCGGGAAAACCTGGCGGCCTTTTACAAAAAATACTGCATCTCCGACCATATGGTCATAGCTTTAGTCGGTGATTTCAGGGCGGAAAAAATGCTTCATGACATAAGCGAGCTCTTTCGGGATATGCCTCGAGGCGCTGTCGCTCTTAACGTGAAGCCTCTGCCGACGCTCACCGGAGAAAAGGAAATAATCCAGACAATGAAACGCGCTCAATCCCTGGCAGTCATAGGAATGCGCGGAACAACATTAAAAAATAGTGACCGATATGCGCTTGCGCTTCTCTGTTCTGTGCTATCCGGCGAGAACGGCAGGCTCTATGAATCCGCGCGTAACCGCCTTGGCCTTTCTTACACGCAAGGCGCGTTTTCTGTTCCGGGAGTTGATACAGGCTACATACTTGCTTATATCGCAACGAATGAAAAAAATATCTCGATCGCCAAGGAGGTGCTTTTGTCGGAGTTCGAAAAGATCCGAAAGGGAAAAATATCCGCGAACGAGATAAAGCTCTCTAAAAACTCTCTTTTGGGTAGGCACTTGATGTCGATGGAACGTTTCGCGTCGCTGGCGTATATCATGGCGCTCGATGAATTTTACGAAATTGGCTACGATAATTATATGCAGTACCCATCAATAATAAAAGCCATTACTGACGACGAGGCGTTATCTGCTGCGCGCAAATATCTGGACCCAAAAAACTCCGTGATATGCGTGATTGCGGGGCAGGATAAGTAAAGAGATGTATAGAGATAGCAGTAGGGCAAGCTTAAGTCTGCCCTACTACTATCTCTATTCCAGCTTCTTTCGTTGCTAGATTTAAATTCCTGTGATATAATCTCATTCTAATGATACGGCAACCGGTTGTGGCAGGGCAATTTTACAGTGGATCCCCGGATTCACTTAAGAGGGAAATAGAAAATTTTACCCCTAAGCCCAGGAAAAAGATTGACGCAAAAGGCGTCGTATCCCCGCATGCAGGATACCTGTACTCAGGAACTGTTGCGGGAGAAGTTCTATCGGCCGTCTTCCCAAAGCCCACATATGTTATTTTAGGGCCGAACCATACGGGCCTCGGGAAAGCCTTTGGCATGGATCTTGAACGTTCATGGAAAACGCCGCTCGGAGAAGCTCGGACCGATCGCGACCTCGGTAATGCAATTCTGGAGGAGTCTAAATACGTGGAAATTGATTCTGCTTGTCATGATCGCGAACACTCTATCGAGGTACAGTTGCCGTTCCTCCAGCATTTAGGAAAATTCCGGTTTGTTCCGATAGTGGTCTCTCTCGCGAATGGGGAAATTTATCGGGAAATAGGCCGCGGCATTGCAAGGGCGATACAAAAAACAAAAAAAGAAACCCTTATTGTAGCTTCAAGCGATATGACACATTACGAAACGCAGGATTCGGCGAAAAAAAAGGACAGGCTTGCCATAGATAAAATATTAAAACTCGACATAGCCGGGCTCCTGGAAACAGTTTCACAGAATGGCATAAGTATGTGCGGGCTAGCGCCGGTGGCGATAATGTTAGAGGCGGCCCTCGAGCTCGGTGCCAAAGGCGCTAAGCTAATAAAATATGCTACGAGCGGCGACGTTTCAGGGGACTACTCGGCCGTTGTTGGCTATGCGGGAATAGGGGTATATTGAACTATGAGTTTTTTTAAAAAACGTAAAATAGCTTTGGCGCTCGGTGGTGGAGCGGCAAGAGGTCTTGCTAATATAGGTGTTATTAAGGTGTTCCAGCGCGAGGGCATTCCGATTGACCTTGTCGTCGGGTCAAGCATAGGGGCCATGCTCGCCGCCGGCTACTGCTTGGGTATACCTACTTACAGGATTGAGAAGACAGCCCTTGAGTGTACCACCAGTAAACTCACGGACGTTTCGGTTTCCAGGAAAGGGTTTTTAAAAGGTAAGAAGCTGGAAAAATTAATTTGCAGTTTTATAGAGGGCAGGACCTTCTCTGATGCAAAAATACCCCTTGCCGTAACGACCACGGATATAGAAACCGGCGAAGAGATTGTTTACACAAAAGGTAACCTTGAAAAAATTCTTGTCGCGAGTAGTTCCTGGCCCGGTATTTTTCCGGCGGTAGAAATAGATGGGCGCAAACTTGTTGACGGCGGCATACGGAACAGTATACCCGTAAAGAACGCGCTTGACCTCGGGGCCACCTTTACGATAGCAGTTCATATCGGTTTTTGCGTCAAAACAACGAAACTCGATAATCCTTTCCAGCTTTTTATACAGTCGATACAAATTTTAGGCGAAGAGCTCGATCGTTACCAGACCATGCGGGCAGACGTTATTATAAAACCCGCCCTGGTTGACTTGGATCAGTTCGCATTTGATCGCGGCGCGGAAGCGATTTCTGACGGTGAGAGAGCCGCGGAGAAGGCGCTTCCTGAAATAAAAAAGAAACTGGGCTTAAAAGGAAAAGACCCATGGAAGTAGTAATTGTCGTTCTTCTTTTGTTGCTTCTTTTGCTTGTGCTTTTCTCGCTTTTTGGGTCTTCCAGGCGCTCTTCAGTAGACGAAACCATACGCACCCAGCTTAACGACAGGTTCGTCGGTTTCCAAGACATGGTGCACAAGACGATCGAGGGCGCCCGTCGTGAGGTCGAGATGTCAAAAAACATAATATCTGACCACGCGGTAAAAACACTTGACACGATAAAAGACATGGGCACGACCCTTGAACGCATGATGCATGAGCAGAAGGAGGCGCAGGAGCTCGGCAAGTCCCTTAAATACCTTTTACAAACACCGAAACTCCGGGGAAGCTACGGAGAGACCATACTTGAGGAAATGCTGGATAAGGTTCTGCCCGGGATGTGGAAAAAACAATACACCATAGACGGCAATGAGCGTGTCGACGCCGTGGTTCTGTATAAGGGCGTGGTAATACCTATCGACGCCAAGTTTCCGCGCGAGATTTACGAAAAATATCTGAATTCCCGGGATGAGGAGAAAAAAAGAAACTGGAAACTTTACGAAGACGGGATCAAGGTGCAGATACAGTCGATAAAAAATAAATACATAAAACCCCACAAGGGTACGTCGGATTTTGCCCTGATGTTCATACCGTCCGAGTCCATACATTACGAAACGATCGCGGAGAAAAATTTCCTCGGCGAGCCATGCAGCATATACGAATATGCCAGAGACAACAAGGTGATCCCTGTTAGCCCCAACACGCTTTATGCGTTTCTGCAGGTGGTCATAATGGGAATACGCAACCTCGAGATCATAAAAAGCGCTAAAAAGCTTCAGGATGCCCTTGTTAAAATTGAGCGCAACTTTAAAAATTTTTATAGCAAATACGAGGAGATAGGGCTTCTTATTGAAAAGGCGGGTAACGCCTACAAAGTAGGCGACGCGCACATTAATCGCTTCAAGACCTCTGTCGACTCCACCATCCAGCTCGACCTGCCCGACCGAACGACCTGAGTTATAAACATAGTTCGGCCGTTCAGGCGGGCCTTCCTGATTCCGAAAAAATCAAAGCAACGAAGTAATTCCCAAACCGCAACGCAGTGCGCACAAGCTTCCGAACCGCGCCTACCTCGCTGCTCACCCCATCTATTGTTATAGAAATATCAAAAGGTCGCTGGCGAGGGTGTAAACAATACGAATTCGGCGCAAAAGTTCGCCGCTCGGCAGGCGCGCCTCGGAAGCTTTATGCAGGGCAAGCGCCCTTAAAGTAATAACTAGAATAAAGAGGGTTGCGGGCGTTGCTTGAGCGGCGTACAAAAGTCGTGAATACCGCATGCGCGCCATTTCGTTGCGCAATCTTTTGCGCAGTAGGGCATGAGCGACTTTTGTAGAGTGAGCGAGGGGCG
>JADHYM010000008.1 GCA_016782445.1 Candidatus Omnitrophota bacterium
ATCCATTACAACACTCCTTTTCCATGGCATAGTAGCACCTCCTTATGAATGCTCTAAAAGGCTATTCTATGCCAATTTTACCTTGAAGTGTTACCTATGTCTTCGGTATAATATGTTACCTAAGTATCAGGAAGGACACCGCACTTTTGATTAGAGGAAATCAAAGTGCGGCAATTTTTTGCTTCACAAAAAACAGGCCATTTGCTCCTCAAAGGGGAGGGGCAGTTGAAAGAAATGGATTGAAGATGCGGGTATAGCAGGATATAATATGGAAACAAAATGAATGAAAAAAATATAAGAACACCCGTTTCTTTACTATTTCAAGTTGTTGATTTTTTTCTGAGACACAAACGACTATGTATCTTACTTGTCGTTACGTTCTTTGTTGGCGTAGGTATTTCAACCCTTTTTCGTGGTGGGATCGGCCCACCTCCCAGGCGTACGGATCTAACGGTATTTTTGCGCGCGGCTGAAGCCATCCAATCAGGCGAGCATATCTACCTCGTCACTAATGCCAGGGGATGGTATTACGTGTACCTACCAATGTTTGCTATATTGCTTACACCCTTCGCGCAGCTTCCGCTTCTTGTTAATACGTTCCTGTGGTACATGTTGTCTGTTGCCGCACTTTGTGGAACCATTTTTTTATCAGCTCGGTTGGTCCAAAATAGGTTACTAGGTATGCGCGCAGCTATCATGGCAGCGCTGTTTTGTGTACCTTCCCTTTTGGAAAGCATGACCCGGGGTCAACTTGGGGTGATCAGCGTCTTTCTCGCCATCGCGGTTCTATACTTGTATGTGCGGGGGCGAGCTGTCTGGGCAGGCCTCCTCTTTGCCTTTGCCGTTGTTTTGAAAGTCAGCCCGCTGGCGCCTCTAATTGTGCTGTTCCTTGTCAAAAGGGAGTGGAAAATATGTGTAGCCGCCTGCCTGGGATTCTTCTTTTTTATCTGGGTATTTCCTTCTTTTGCCATTGGCACGGAGCAAAACTGGTTCTTTTTGACTGAATGGAACCGCATTTTAAGTCACGCTATATCCGACGCGGGGCATACAAGCCACATATGGGGTCAGCTGGTTACTCCATTTGACGCGGATAACCAGTCGGTTTATGCTGTCTTGACACGGTGGGTCTGGCCCTCTGAAGCCGCTCTATTGAACCATGGTAATTTTTGGGTGCGATGGGTAGTCCGCGCATTTGGCGCTGCAACACTTTTCATGCTTGCTTTTATTAGCCGGCACAAAAGATCGCAAATATCCCGACAACGACTTGTACTCGAGTATTCGCTTTTTCCGATGCTTATGCTCTTAGTCTCGCCGGTTAGCGAAATTCACCACTACACAATGTTGTTCGTATTGTTTTTATCAACCTTTTTCTACCTCGAAGAACTGCCCCGGAATTCCGTGTCCTATCAAAGTCTCATGTGGGGCGCTTTGATCGCTGCGTTGACCCACATAACAGGTTATATTCCTCCGCTTGATTGCTGGGGTTTTCCGGCAATCGGCGCATTCGTGTTTTGGTGCGTATTATTTGTTTTCCTTGCGCGAAAGCCTGTTAGCGACGTTGTCTAAATATGCAGGACACCGGTTCGGATACATACAGGACAGTGTTTCCTCCAAACTCCTTGCAAATCCTGTCTCATATGATATAATTATTTTCTTAATAAGGCACAGGAGAAGGCAAATAAGGTCTTTCAGAAGCGGGGAAAGGTTCTTCGGCAGGGAGCGCTGCCCGTGTTGTAAATAGGGGCGATTGGCTCAGTTGGTTAGAGCGTTGCGTTCACATCGCAAAGGTCGTAGGTTCGAGTCCTACATCGCCCACGTCTAATAATATGGAAAATGTAAACATAGCAGAACAGATAAGAGTTATAGTTGAGTTGCAGGAACTCGACAAAGAGATTTATCGTCTTAGAAGCGTGATTGAGGGCGCGCCGGAAAAAACTAAAGAGTTGGACGACGGCCTGGAAAACAAAAAAGCCGCCCTGAAAGCTGCGGAAGATGAGCTTAAAAAACTGCAGATGGAGCACAAGGAAAAAGAGGGGGAGCTCGGGACGAAAGAGGGTGCGATAAAAAAGTACCAGACGCAGCAGAACCTGGTGAAGACAAACAAAGAGTATTCGTCACTAGAAAAAGAAATTGCGAGCATAAAAGCGGATAACTCGCTTCTCGAAGAGGCGATCCTAAAATCATTTGACACGATAGAGGCCGCGCAAAAAACCATTTCGAAGGAAAAGCAGAAGTTCGAAGAAGAAAAACAGAAAACAGGTTCTCAAAAAAACGCGATCGAGGTAGAAAAAAAAGCAGCCGAAGCTGAGATGGCAAATTTAAACGAAAAACGGACGGCCTTTACGGAAAAGATTGATAAAGGTATTCTCGATAAATACGAGCGAGTTCTCGCGAATCGTAGCGGCCTTGCGGTTGTGCCCGTTGTAAACAAGACCTCATGCGGTGGCTGCAACATGAACCTTCCGCCCCAGGTCGTGAACGAGGCAATGCTAAAAAAAGACATTGTGCTTTGCGGGAACTGCGCGCGGATACTTTACTGCGAATGACAAGGAAACTTAAGAAATTATCGATATATACCGACGGGGGCGCCAGGGGAAACCCCGGCCCGGCAGGAATCGGCGTCGTGATATTTGACGGTAAAAAGAAACTTAAAGAATTTAAAAAATATATCGGCACTGCAACTAACAATGTAGCTGAATACACAGCCGTTCTTTACGCGCTGCAGGAAGCGCTGATGCAAAAGGCCGAAGAGGTAGAGCTTAATATGGATTCCGAGCTCGTGGCGCAGCAGCTCGAAGGGGAATACAGGGTTAAAAACGCGAATATAAAACCTTTATTTGAGCAAGCCCTGCATCTTATATCCGGTTTTAAGAAGGTGAGCATAAAGCGCATACCGAGAGAAGCGAATAAAGAAGCAGACAAGCTTGTCAACAAGGCGATAAATTTAGGCGGTCTTTTATAAGGTCCTTCGTCCCGCCTTTGGCGGGACTCAGGATCAATTCGCACGTTCAAGAAGAAATTCATAGATGATGTATTTATGATTTCGCAATTGGCGAAATCATAAATACAGTGCTCATTGGTGAAGCAGGCTGGGTGATCGCCTCCGAAACTTCGGGGGAGGAAAGTCCGAGCTCCGGAGAGCAGCGTAGCGGCTAACAGCCGTCCACTGAAAGGTGAGGATATCCGGCTTCGTCAAATACTTATTGTGTTTGACTACGCCGGACCCGGCGAAGCTGAACGCGAAAGCAATTCAGCGAAGCCGGGCAGAGCCACAGAGACGCAGTAAATGCGCGGGAAATCTCGCGCATGGACGTGAAACGGGGCAATCTCTACGCGGAGCAAGGCCAAACAGATCCCGATCGAGGAGTTGCTCGTTCCTACCGTTATATGTCGGTATCGGGAAGGGTAGGCCGCAATGAGGTTGACAGTGATGTCAGCCCGAGATAGATGATCATCGTATGGGGTTGGTTCGAAGATCCTTCGGCGCCTCATTCACAGAACTCGGCTTACGGGCCCGCTTCACCAATTTTTTTACATTTTTCCTTCCGCTACACCATATCGATACCTTGAGTCATCAATAGCCTAAAAGCACTATATGTTGTGTGATTCAGCCACTTAGTAAAAACTTTTAAAAAAACATAGAATATGTGCACTTGACAAAGGTGCTGAATTAGGGTATATTTAAGAATACAAAGTGGTATAAAGTGGAGGAAAGTGGTTAATAATGTTTTACGGCGAATACGAACATAAGCTTGATAAAAAAGGCAGGATAATAATTCCTTCCCGGTTCAGGGAAATAAGCAAGGATAATTACATCGAGAAATTTTTCATAACGAGGGGCCTGGATACGTGCCTTTTTATGTTTACCGAGGAAGAATGGAAAAACCAGGAACTAAAATTTAAAAACCTTTCTTTTACCAAAAAAGAAACGAGGCGTTTTAACCGCCTCTTTTTTGCCGGAGCCTCAGAGCTCATCCTGGACAAGCAGGGCAGGATCCTCGTGCCTGCGTATCTTAAAAGTTACGCCGAGATAAAAAAAGACATTATGATCGTAGGCGTCTCAAACAGGATAGAGATATGGTCAAGAGAGCGCTGGGACGAGTTCTACGCTACGTCGAAGGAATCGTTTGAGGATATAGCCGAAAAATTAATGGACATCTGACCTTGAAGGAAGAGAGGAACCCATGCTTACTTTTCATGTCATGAGAAAAACACATAAGGTGCGGATGGAAGATTATACTTCCGACATAATAGTCGAGAGGCTAAGAAAGGTCCGCGCCCTTCAGCCGGAGCGAGGATCGTGTTATAAACTTTCGAAGAGCGAGCGCGCAACCCGCAGATTTGACAGAGCTTAATTTTCATAAATCCGTCATGGCTGATGAGGCCATAGATTTTCTGAGGCCGCAAAAAGGCAGCGTCATCCTGGACGCCACCGTAGGCTGCGCGGGACACGCCGAAAAAATACTCGAGAAAATATCCCCGGGCGGTTTTTTAATAGGCATTGACGCCGACCGAGAGTCGCTGGCCATAGCCGAAGAAAGATTAAAGAATTTTGAGCGGGCTTCCTACACATTGCTACACGGGAACTTCAGGGACATGGACAGGCTTTTTGAAAAGCTAAATATAAAACGCATAGACGGCGCTCTTTTTGACCTCGGAATATCAAGCTACCAGCTGGAAAACCCGGAGAGGGGATTCAGTTTCGGGCGCAGCGGTTTTTTGGACATGCGGATGGATAAGTCAAATCCCCTACGGGCCTACGACGTGGTTAATAAGTGCAAACGAGAGGATCTCGAAAATATAATAAGAGATTTCGGCGAGGAACGCTACTTTAGGAGGATAACCGGAGCAATCCTCGAGGAAAGAAAAACCCGTTCCATAAAGACAACTAAAGAGCTGGCGGATCTTATAACACGGGCCGTAGGCGGAAGATATCGGTCGCAGAAAATACACCCCGCGACGCGCACCTTTCAGGCGCTGCGTATCGCGGTTAACGACGAGCTCAAAAGTCTAGAGGGCGCCATTTCGAAAGTATGGAATTTTTTAAATTGCGGAGCACGCGCCTGCATCATATCCTTTCACTCGCTTGAAGATCGCATAGTGAAGAGAAGCTTTAAGGAGCTGGCTAAGAACGAAAGGGCCCTGATACTGACGAAAAAGCCGGTTGTGCCTTCCGAAGATGAAAAAAGAGAAAACGCGCGTTCGCGCAGCGCAAAAATGAGAGCAGCGGAGAAAAAATAATGGTCAATACGCGATTTCTAAAACATATTTTCTGCATTATAGCCTGCGGCGCAATGGCGCTTATTTACGTGCATCAGGAAGTGGAAATCGTAAAAACGAGTTACGCGATAAATGAGCATCGCAGGTCTCTCTCTTTCCTTCTTGACCAACACAGAGGCCTCGTATATAATCTATCCCGTCTTGGCGCTCCAAAACGTATCGAAGACAATCTCAAGCTGAACGAGGTTGTTTTGTGCATGCCCACAAAGGACAATGTCCTTCACCTGGACCCCGGCGAAAGCGTTTACCGGCAAAATGATAGAGCGACGAAGCCGAGTTCGCACCTAGCCAAAGTCCTGGATACGTTTACGGCCAAAGCGGAAGCAAAAGTTGCATATTAATTTTAAAAAAACACGCCTAATCGCACTTTTCGTACTCTCTATCTCGCTATTTGCCATTCTTTTCGGCCGACTTTTCTATATACAGGTCATAAATAGAAATTTCTACAAAGAACTTGCCGCAAAACAGCACAAGCTTTTTATTGAGCTTGTGCCCAGGAGGGGAGGCATATACGACAGGCGCAAGCGCATTCTAGCCACTTACCTCGAGGTACCTTCTATCTACGCTGTTCCGCGCCAGATAATAGAAAAAAAGTATGTTGCCCGCGCGCTCGCAGACGCGTTCGATTTGGACGAAGAAGATCTTTTGAAAAAACTCGAGCGCGACAATTACTTCGCCTGGGTAAAGCGAAAAATAACCGGGGATGAAGAAGCAAGATTGAAAAAACTCGATCTTAACGGCGTATATCTGAACAAGGAGAAAAAGCGTTTTTACCCTGCGGGCGAGCTTGCCTGCCACGTGCTGGGCATTGTGAACATAGACAATCAGGGCCTGGAGGGAGTAGAACTCGCCTATGACAGAATATTAAAAGGCGAGCCGGGCTGGCGCAGGTCCTTTCGGGACGCGAAGCTTAGAGAAATAAATTATGCCCGGGCCGAAGTGCTGCCGGCCAGGGATGGCTTCGGTGTGGTTTTGACGATCGATGAGATTATTCAGCATATTATAGAAAAGGAACTGGATTTTTTAGTTAAAGAATATAGGCCCGATGCCGTTTCCATAGTAGCGATAGAGCCTTCAACCGGCGAGGTTCTGGGCCTGGCGAATTACCCTGCGTTTGACCCCAACCAGCTTGATCGTATAGAAATGGATTCTGTCCGTAATAGAGCAATAACCGATTCATTTGAGCCGGGAAGCGTGTTTAAAATAGTTACCGCATCCGCTGTGATCGAGGAAAAAGCCGCGGACCTCGAAGAGGAATTTTTCTGTGAAAACGGCACCTATCGGGTAGCGCGTAGGGTCTTGCATGATTATAGGGGTTATGGTACATTAACATTCAGAGAGGTAATTGAAAAATCGAGCAACATAGGAACGGTAAAGGCTGCCTCGCGCCTCGGCAAGGAAAAACTATGCGAGTACATAACAAAATTCGGTTTCGGGAAAAATACGGGAATCGACCTTCCGGGAGAGACCCGGGGCATAATGCGGGACCCTTCGGGATGGTCTGAGAGCGATATGACTACGGTTCCCATGGGACAGGGCATAGCAGTGACGCCCATCCAGCTTGCCTCGGCAGTGTCGGCCATAGCTAACGACGGTGTTTTGATGAAGCCGCACGTTTTAAAGGAAATTCTTAATACGGAAGGTATTACTGTGCGCGAGGAAAAGCCGAAACCTGTACGACGTGTCCTGTCAAAAGAGGAGGCGCTTAAGGTAAAAGAATTACTTATGGGCGTTGTTGAAAGAGGCACGGGGCGTCGCGCCAGGCTTGATAATTTTACGGCCTCCGGCAAAACCGGAACGGCCCAGAAGGTAAACCCGAAAGGGGGTTATTTTAAGAATAAATACATAGCCTCCTTTGTCGGTTTTGCCCCTTCGCGGGAACCGAGAGTAGCGCTTGTTGTATCGCTGGATAATCCGCGCGGCGAGCATCTGGGAGGAAGGGTAGCTGCGCCGGCATTCAAACGGATTATGGAAAACATATTATCCTACCTTGAGGTAGAAAGCGACAGGGATGAAACTAAGAGATCTTCTTGATGGAATCAGAATTGAACCCACTAGCGAGCTTCCCGAATGCGATATAAAGCACGTAACGATCAATTCAAAAAACGCAGGGCCAAAAAGCCTTTTTGTTGCGATAAAAGGCGCTGTTACGGACGGACATAATTTTGTCCGCGAGGCATTCAAAAAAGGGTCTCTTTTTGCGATCGTAGAAAAAGAACCAGCTTCCAAAAGCGGCCCGTTTGTTCTTGTCGAAGACACGAAAGCTGCCCTTGCGAAAATCGCCGCTAACTTTTACAAAAACCCTTCCGGAAAGCTGAATATAATAGGTATAACCGGTACCAATGGCAAGACCACAACCGCTTTTATCGTAGAAAGCGTATTCAAGGTCGCGAAAAGAAAGTGTGGGCTTATCGGAACCGTGAGCTATAATACAGGAAGCCGTTTTCTCCCTGCCGATAGAACCACGCCCAACGCGCTCTGCCTTAATTCTCTCTTCGCGGAGATGGTAAAATCAGGCACGACGGACGCTGTCATGGAGGTGTCGAGCCACGCCCTCGAGCAAGAAAGAGTAAAAAACATCATTTTTAAAACAGCCGTCTTTATGAACCTGACGCACGAACACCTCGACTATCACAAGACGATCAACCAATATTTTTTAAGCAAATCAAAGCTTTTCAAGCTCCTGGGAAAAGGCGGCATAGCCGTGATAAACGCTGATGACAAAATGGCCGGACGCCTTATAAGCCGTATTTCAGGGCGCTATATTAGTTTTGGTATAAAAAAGCCCGCTACGATTGAAGCCCGCAACATAAATTCAGGTCTCGATGGTTCGCGATTTGAGGTATGGATAGAAAAGAAAAAGAAAATCAAAATTGAAACACCGCTAATCGGCACTCATAATGTTTATAACATACTCGCTGCGATAGCGACCTCTTGGGCGAATGGCATAAGCGAAAAGAACATAAAAAAAGGCGTTGAGGCGGTGAGGCTCATCCCGGGCAGGCTTGAATGCGTCAGGTGCCGGGGCGGGGTCAGGGTTTTTGTCGATTATGCCCACACTGACAACGCGCTTTTTAACGTTCTCGGTTTTCTTTCGCAAATGAAAACCCGAAAAATAATAACCGTATTCGGAGCGGGTGGCGAGCGGGATACTGCTAAAAGGCCGCTCATGGGAAGGGCCGTGCAGAAATTCTCTGATTTTTTTATAATCACCAGTGATAACCCCCGCGGGGAGAATCCCGGAAGAATAGCGCGTGAGATAGAAAAAGGCCTTCTGAAAGGCAAAAAAAAGTACAAAATAATTCTGAATAGAAAGCACGCTATAAAAAATGCTTTAGAGAAAGCTGAAAAAGGTGATATAGTATTACTGGCCGGAAAGGGGCATGAGGGATATCAGATAATCGGTAATAAAAAAATACCGTTTGATGATAGAATAGTGGCGGGAAAAATCTTAAAAGAAATCAAAAATACATGCGCATCAAAGACATTATAAAAAACACACCAAACATATCCATCGATTCACGCACCATAAAGAGAGGGCAGGTATTTATTGCCGTAAAGGGCGATAAATTTGACGGGCACAATTTTGTCGCGAGAGCCCTTCAAAGGGGAGCGTCCGCGGCTATAATTTCAAGAAATGTAAATACAAGGCCCAAAGACAGGCCCAGACTTATCAGGGTAAAAGATACTGTTAAGACTTTAGGCGAAGTCGCGCGCGCACACAGGCTGAAATTCAAGATACCGGTGGTCGCTGTTACCGGCTCAAACGGCAAAACCACAACAAAGGATCTTCTCGCGCATGTTCTTTCGGTGCGGTACAGGGTTCTAAAAAGCGAAGCCTCTTTCAATAACCACATAGGGCTTCCGCTTACGCTTCTCAAGATAAGAGACAGGCACGAAGTGGTTGTTCTGGAGATGGGCATGAATCACAGAGGAGAAATAGGGCGGCTTTCCCGCATGGCAGTACCTGATATAGGCGTTATCACAAATATAGGCCCGGTGCACCTTAAGTTTCTAAAAACGCTCAAGAACGTCTTTAATGCGAAAACAGAACTTCTAAAAGAGCTTAAGCCTGGGGGCACGGCTGTATTGAATAAAGACGATATATTTTTAAGAAATATAAAAAATCCGGGATGCAAAAAAACGTATTTCGGAATATACGAAAAATGTACTTACCGGGCAAAATGCCTTGAAGAAAAGAGGAGCAGCTGGTCGTTCACGATAGCGGGAAACAGGAGAATACACTTATCCATCTTGGGCAGGCATAATATATACAATGCCCTGGCCGTGATAGCTGCAGCAAAGGTCCTTAACATTGGCCTCGATGCGATAAAAAGGCGCATCGAATCGTTCAGGATGCGTTGCCCAAAGCGGCTTGATTTTAAAATTGTGAATGGCAGGCGCATACTTGACGACACGTACAATTCTAATCCCGCATCTTTTCAATGCGCCGTGGACCTTCTGGAACGCTTCGAGGTTCCGGGAAAAAAAATAGTTGTGATGGGTGACATGCTGGAACTGGGCGCGAAATCCAGGAGCCTGCACTTAGCGGCAGGCGAAGAAATAGCCGGAAAAAACTTTGGCGCCCTAATTACGGTAGGCGCTTTTTCGCGGTTTGTCGCGGCCGCGGCCAGAAAAAGCAACATGGACTTCGTACGTCATGCCTCATCTCATCGAAATGCCGCTAAAATTCTAAAATCAATATCCAAAAAAGGAGACCTTGTCCTGGTAAAAGGGTCCCGTGGCATGCGGATGGAAAAGATTATAAACGCTTTATAATGTTATACCAATTACTTTATCCACTGAAAGATCTTTGGTTCGGCTTTAATGTTTTTCAATACATAACATTCAGGGCCGCCATGGCGAGTATTACGGCTTTTCTCATAAGTGTGATACTCGGGCCGTTCATAATAAAGAAGCTGGCATATCTAAAGGTCTGCGAAATGCCGCGGAGGGAACACGTAGAAAATCTTTACGAGCTTCATAAACATAAAGAAGGAACCCCCACCATGGGAGGAATAATCATTATAGCCTCGGTAATACTTTCTACTATACTGTGGGCCAGACTCGATAATCCGCTAATCATACTCGCCCTCATAACGGTCCTTTGGTTGGGAATCGTAGGATTCATAGACGATTACATAAAGCTTATTAAAATAAGGTCGCTCGGGCTTAGCACGGCGGCAAAATTTACAGGACAGATCATTATCGGAGCGGGAGTTGCCTTGTATTTATATTCGAGCGGAATCATCGGGACGGAGCTATATGTGCCGTTCGTAAAAAACGCGGTTTGTAACCTGGGAATTTTATATATTCCATTTGTGATGCTGGTTATAGTAGCTACAAGCAATGCTGTAAACCTGACAGACGGCCTTGACGGCCTGGCCGTAGGCTGCGTAAGTATCATCGCGCTTACTTATGGCGTGATAAGTTACGCGACCGGGCACATAAACATTAGCGGATACCTTAATATATACTTTCTGCCTTTAAGCGGGGAGCTCACAGTATTTTGCGCCGCTATCGCGGGATGCGGCCTGGGGTTTTTATGGTTTAATTCGTATCCGGCGAGTATTTTTATGGGGGACACCGGCTCTCTTCCGCTCGGGGGTGCCATAGGATTGATGAGCGTGCTCATAAAAAAAGAAATACTTTTATTCATAGTAGGCGGTATATTTATGGCAGAGGTCTTAAGCGTTCTCATACAGATGCTTTCGTTCAAGTTTTTTAAAAGAAGGGTTTTTCGTATGGCTCCTTTTCACCACCACCTCCAGCTGATCCGTTGGGACGAGCCGAAAATAACGGTGCGCCTGTGGATCGTGGCTATTATCCTTGCGCTACTGGCGCTTGCGACACTCAAATTACGATAGAAAAAGAATATGGATCTTCGCAATAAAAAAGTAACGGTCGTTGGCCTTGGAGCGAGCGGCCTTGCGAGCGCGCTGCTTCTTGATGAGAATGAGGCGATCGTATTCGCGACAGACTCTTCGGATTCCGAACCCGTAAGAAAAAACGCGTCCTTCTTGAAAAAAAAATACATAGAAACCGAGATAGGCCGCCACACCGAATCTTTCCTCGAAGGAACAGAGCTTTTTGTCGTGAGCCCGGGCGTGGATAAGGACTCGACCCCCATATGCTACGCCCTCAAGAATAACGTCCCGGTCATAAGCGAGATTGAGTTGGGTTGCTATTTTTGCAGGGGCCCGATAATCGCTGTAACGGGAACGAACGGAAAATCCACTGTAGTCTCGCTTTTGGGCAAGATTCTAGCCGCGGCCGGAAAACCTTTTAACGTGTGTGGCAACATTGGAAAAGCCTTTACGGGAGAGGTTAAAAACATAACCAAGGAAACGTTTGTCATACTCGAGGTAAGCTCTTTTCAGCTTGAGCGGATAGAGACCTTCAGGCCCCTCATATCGGTTATATTGAATATAACCGAAGACCACATGGACAGGTATAGGTCTTTTAAGGATTACGAAGACGTCAAAAAAAGAATCTTTAAAAATCAAAAGGACAATGATATTACTATTTTGAATTACGACTTACTTAAAAAAATGTCTCCTCCGCGGCCCTTTTGCAGGACGTTCTATTTTAGCGCCGAAAAAAAGGTGGAGGGCGCATATAAGGCCGATGGGGCTGTTAATGTTTTTTTACGAAATAAAGAAAAAAAGCTATTTAATCTGGATAACCTGAACCTAAAAGGTGAACACAATACGGAAAATATTCTGGCTGCGACGCTTGTCGCACTTCTTATAGATGTCGATGCGGGCTTGATAGAAAAAGTGATCAAAGACTTTAAACCCCTTTCGCACAGGTTCGAGACTTTGCGTGAGGTGGGGGGAGTCGAGTTCATAAATGACTCGAAGGCAACAAATATAGACTCGACCCGAAGGGCGCTTAAGTCGCTTGAGAAAAAAGCCGTTCTCATAGCCGGCGGAAAAGATAAGGCGCTTTCCTACGAAGAAATCGTTCCGTCTCTTAAAAAGCACGTAAAATCCCTCGTACTTATCGGCGAGACCAAGGAAAAAATTAAAAAAGCCCTAAAAAACGCCGTGCCGCTGGTAGAATGCAACACAATGGAGGATGCGGTAGGGGAAGGCTACAGGTTGGCCGGAAAAGGTGGGTGCGTGCTTCTGTCTCCTATGTGCGCGAGCTTCGACATGTTCGCCAATTACAAAGAGAGGGGAGAGGCGTTTAAGCGGGCGGTAGAAAAACTAAGGAATAAAAGCTAAGCCATGCGCAATATAAGAAGATCAATATTTATAATCATGATAGCGCTTTTAACGTTCGGCTGCGTCATGATATACTCGGCAAGCGCCATCCACGCTCATGAAAACTACTCCGACAGCATGTATTTTTTGAAAAGGCACTTAATTTTTCTCTTGCTGGGATTCGGCCTCATGATTTTTCTGATGTCGGTTGATATATCGCGCCTTGAGAGAGCCGCCAAGCCGCTAATGATAGCCTCTCTCGCACTTCTTGCGCTTGTCCTGATCCCCAACATAGGAAGCTCGGTCGCCGGGGCCCGCAGGTGGTTTAGAGCCGGGCCATTAAGTTTCCAACCCTCAGAATTGGCGAAATTCGCCCTGGTTATTTACATAGCGTCGTATCTCGATAGAAAGGGGTACAAAATAAAAGATTTTTTCTACGGATTTTTGCCGATCGTATCGGTTATATCGCTTACAGGGATACTCGTGCTTTGTCAACCGGATCTGGGAACGTCGCTTTCTGTATTTTTCATAGGATTTCTCATGCTCTTTGTAGGAGGCGCGAGCGTTCTTTATTTAGGCTCAATCGCGCTTTTGAGCCTGCCTTTTCTTTACTATCTTATTTTTAGCGTTCCGTATAGAAGGAGAAGAATCCTTGTTTTTCTCGATCCCTGGCGTGACTCAGAAGGTGCCGGTTTTCAGATAGTTCAGTCGTTCATAGCCCTTGGTTCGGGCGGGCTCTTAGGGGTCGGCCTGGGGCAGTCTACGCAAAAACTTTTTTACCTACCTGAATCTTACACGGATTTTATTTTTTCGATTGTGGGAGAAGAGCTCGGGTTTCTCGGGGCGGCGTCTCTGGTTTTGTTATTTGGGGTATTCATATGGCAGGGAATGCGGGCCGTTTTTTTTACGGAGAGCATTTTCAAAAAAACGCTTCTTTTCGGCGTAACAGGCATGATAGCGTTTGAGGTGCTGATAAATATCGGCGTAAGCTCGGGCCTTTTCCCGACAAAGGGCCTGCCCCTTCCATTCATAAGCTATGGCGGGTCATCTCTATTGTTTCATATGGGCGCAGCAGGGATCATGTTGAACGCGATGAGGGAGTAGTTTGTACATAAACGTTCCGAAAGGACGAAGGACGATGGACGATTCGTCTCTCGTCTTTCGTCCCTCGTCCCTCGTCCATCGGAACGAGATAGGAATGTAATAAGATGAAGATATTAATAGCTGCCGGCGGAAGCGGCGGGCACATATTTCCGGCTATAGCGCTTGCCCGGGAACTTGAAAAGGAAAAAAACAATATTGTATTTGTTGCTTCAAGAAGGAAGCTTGATAAAAAAATAATGCGCGGTCTCGAATACAAAAAGGTTTTTATGTCTGTAAACCCAATGCCCTACAAGATCGATTACCGGATTATTCTGTTTATGATAAAGTCAGTTTATGATTTTATTCTTTCGATTATAACGCTCATCAGGTTCAGGCCTCGTGTTGTAGTGGGGTTCGGCGGCTATACGGGCGGCAGCGTAGTCTTTTTAGCGGCGGCTTTGCGAATCAAAACAGTGGTACACGAGCAAAACGTCATTCCCGGAAGGACCAACAGGTTGCTTGGGCCGCTCGCACGAAAAATCGCTGTCAGCTTTCCTGGCTCGGACAAATATTTTAAAAGCAAAAATACCGTATTTACAGGCAACCCCTTAAGAGAGGAAAGTCTCAAGCCCGGAGGCGGTTCGTCTAAAGCGAAATTTGGCCTTGATAACGGCAAATTTACCATACTTGTTATGGGCGGCAGTCAGGGGGCAAGCTCCTTAAATCGCTTCGCTTCGGTAAGCATAGGCGGTTTACTTCCCGGTGAGAAGAACGCTGTGCAGGTGCTGCATATAACCGGGCAGAAGGACGAAGCTGTGATCAGGGATTTTTACGAGAAACACTGCGTAAAAAACGCAGTGTTTTCGTTTATCGACTCGATAAACGAGGCGTATTCAGCAAGCGACATAGCCATAAGCCGTGCGGGCGCGTCGGCTATTTTTGAGCTGGCGACGTTCGGAAAGCCCATGATACTTGTGCCTTACCCGAGCGCCGGGAATAACCAGCGCTTTAACGCGCTTTTTCTGGCCGGGAAGGACGCAGCTATTTATGAGGATGAAAAGACAGCCGGCCCCGGGGACTTAAGACTTGATATAAGAAAACTTCTTGGAGACGAAGCGTTTCGAAGAAGCCTTTCCGAGAATGCGCGAAAACTTATCGTGACAGACGGAGCGAAGAGGCTTGCAAAAGTTATACTGGAACTTTAGTGATACAATGAAATTGTGTAATAAAAAAATCCATATGATCGGCATAGGCGGCATAGGAATGAGTGCCCTCGCAACCGTGCTTATAGATAAGGGCTGTTGCATAACAGGCTCGGACATTAAGGAAAATGAACTAATAAAAAAACTGAAGGCAAGAAATGCCGAGATAAAAATCGGACACAAAGCATCCAATGTGAGCAGCCAGGATCTGGTAGTATATTCTTCCAGTATCAGGGCCGGGAATGCGGAAATCATAGAAGCGGGTAAAAGAAAAATACCCGCTATCCCCAGAATGGGGCTGCTTAAGGGCCTTATGGAGGAAAAGAAAAATAGTGTTGCTGTTACCGGCACCCACGGCAAGACGACAATCACGGCGATGGTCTCGTGCCTTCTTGAAAAGGCGGGCTATGATCCCTCTGTCCTCATAGGGGGTGAGCACAGCCTTTTTAACGGGAACGCGAAACTCGGTAAAAGCGAATACCTGGTTGCAGAGGTGGACGAAAGCGACAAAAGATTCGTTACGCTCAGGAGCCGATACCTAATAATACCGAACCTCGAAATGGAACACCCGGAATATTACAAGAGTGAAAAAGAGCTTTTCGGCGCATTCAGGACATTCCTAAAGTTACAAAAAAAAAGCTCATCATGTTTTTATTGCAAAGACGAAGAAAAGCTTAATGAGGCGCTCATCGCATTTAAAGGGAGAAAGATAAGCTATGGTTTTTCGGAATCCTCGCGTTTCCGGGCGGCAAACGTACGCATCTCCCCGAGCAAGAGCGATTTTGATTGTTTCGACGGGCGAAAAAGAATCGGGCATTTCAGCCTTTTTGTGCCGGGCAGGCACAACATTGCTAATGCCCTGGCAGCTATTTCGTTCGGTACAACGCTCGGGATCGGTGTAGAGGCCATAAAAAAAGCGATCCGGGAATATCGCGGCGTAAAAAGGCGTTTTGAGCTCGTAGGGAACGTAAACGGCATAAAAATAGTCGAAGATTACGCTCATCACCCGACCGAGATTAAAGCGACGATAGAGGCGGCCAGAAGCCTTCGGCCCAAAAGGCTGATTACTGTGTTTCAGCCACACCGGTACACCAGGACGCACATCTTTACCGAAGAATTTTCCCGTTCATTCGACGGCTCGGATAAGCTTATACTGACCGAGATCTATGCCGCCAGCGAAGATAAGATAAAGAACGTAAGCGCGGAAAACATTTACAGGGCGATAAAAAAAAGGCGCCCGAGTCTGGCCGAGTACATGGGAAAGAAAAAAATCCCAAACTATGTTTCCGGAAAAACTAAGAAAGGAGACCTTGTGCTTGTATTGGGCGCAGGCGACATAAATAGATCCGCTCGCAGCATACTGGAAAGACTTAAAAAAATGCGGCAGGGTAAAAAAATACGATTGAAAGGCAGGGTTATTTTCGACGAACCGCTTTCAAAACGAACGACACTTGGCATAGGCGGAACCTGCGAGATGTGGGCAGAGCCCGTAGGGGAAATCGATTTAAGAAAAGTCGTGTCGCTTGTGAATTCCGAGAGAAAAAAAATATTCGTCATGGGCGCCGGAAGCAATATACTCGCGTCCGATCAAGGTTTTAAGGGTGTTGTGATAAACCTGAACGCCAAAGGATTCAAAAAAATAACCATTAAAAAAAAGCTCGTAAAAGCCGGAGCGGGGGTTCTCCTGGGGCGTCTCATAGGTCAAACCTCTAAAAAAGGGCTCGGGGGGCTCGAGGGGCTCTCAGGAATACCCGGTACTCTGGGAGGCGCAATATACATGAACGCCAGTTTCAAAGCGGGTATATTCGATTTTTTGGAAAGCATAATGGTCATGGATATAAAAACGGCCCGTATAAAACGGTTGAAAAAAAAAGACATCTCTTTCGGCTACAGAAACTCAAACCTCGCCGGATACATAATACTGGAGGCGTCCTTCATGCTTAAAGCAGAGCGCCCCGGGGAGCTTTTAAGACGAGGTCGTGATTTTCTTAATATACGAAAAAAAACACAGCCCATTTTAGAGAAAAGCGCCGGGTGCGTGTTTAAAAATCCCGAAAAAAAGAGGTCCGCCGGATTTTATATAGAGCGAGCGGGGCTTAAAGGAAAGCGTGAAGGCGCCTTGCGCGTTTCGGAAAAGCACGCAAATTACATTGTTGCTGCTAAAGGAGCAAGTTCCGGGGATTTTATAAAACTTGTGAACATGATAAAAAAACGCGTTAGAAAAAAATTTAATATTGATTTACAGCAGGAAATAATTATATTATAGTAGCGTAACTAATTAATATGGGAAAATACGGTAAAATAGTTGTTCTCGCAGGCGGTCCCTCAAGTGAGCGGGAAATAAGCTTAAGGAGCGGACGCGCTGTTGCCGGCGCTCTTAAACGCCGGGGGGAGGAAGCGGAACTTTTCGAGCTTAAGGACGATATTTACGATGAGGTAAAGTCAGTAACCGCTGGCATTGCTTTTATAGCGTTGCACGGAAAGTTCGGAGAGGACGGAACGGTTCAGGGAATTCTGGAAGATATGAAAGTACCCTATACCGGTTCCGGTATTCACGCCTCCAGGCTTGCTCTTGATAAAATTGCCTCGAAGGAACTTTTTTTTAGAAACGGGCTGAATGTCCCGGATTATAGGATCGTCGAGAAAGAAGCCAAAATTTCTTTGGAGGAGTTTACTCCTTTTTTCGTGGTGAAACCCCCGCTTGAGGGCTCGAGCATCGGGCTTACGGTTGTCAGGGAAAGAAAAGAAACCAAAGCCGCGCTAAAGAAGGCGTGGCAATACAGCGATGCAGCGCTGGTGGAAGAATATATAGAGGGCCGGGAGCTTACGGTAGGAATATTGGACGGGAAAGCGTTTCCGATAATCGAAATCTTTACAAAAAACAAGGTGTATGATTTCGAAGCCAAATATGTGGATGCCGGGACAACATATGAGGTACCGGCAAATTTAAAAAAAGAGGAAAGTGAAAAAGTCGAAGTCGCGGCTTTAGCCGCTTACAAAATTCTTGGATGCAGGCATTTTGCAAGGGTTGACTTAAAGTTGAACAAAAAAGGCGTAATATACGTTCTTGAGGTGAATACAATTCCCGGCATGACCGAAAGAAGCCTTCTCCCGAAAGCGGCAAGGGCCAGCGGGATAAACTTTGACGATTTATGTTTAAATATTATTGGGTTGGCTTACGGAAGAAAAGAATGAGAGGTAACATGAAAAAGAAGAACAATGCAAAAAACAAGAAAATAATGCCGAAAAAGCCGCAGGGAAAGGGCTTTTACAAAATCCTTATTACTGTTCTGCCCATTTGTGTTCTCACGCTGGCGCTTTTGGCTTTCTTTAGGAACTCCGACTATTTCAGGATAGCTGAAATAGAGATGATAGATAGCGAATCAGGCGCCGGGATTAGCGCAGGGGACCTCTTGAAAATGTATAAAGGGCGCAACATTTTCGAGGTAGATATAAACATGCTTGCCTCAAGGATAAAAACGGAAAATCCTTTTATTAAATACGCTATTGTTAAACGCGTTCTTCCCAACAGACTCGAGATCAGCGTTGTCGAGCGAATTCCCGTAGCGCTCGTCAAAGCCCGGGAAGACTATCCCGTAGATGCTGACGGCATGGTGCTGCCTTCTGAGGTGGGAGACAAACAACTTATCGCCATTAGCGGCGTGCATTCATGGGCAATACCGGAAGCGGGAAGAAAAATAGTGGATCGCAATTTAAGGACCGCACTAGCTCTTGTAAAACTATTTAAAGAAAAATCAATAACTGACGTGCGTTCGATAGACACAAGCGACCGGCGAAACGCTATTTTTCAGCTTAAAAACGGTGTCGAAATAAAAATAGGCAATGAAGACTTCGATCCGCGGCTTGATATGCTAAAAGCCACATTGAGCAGGAAGGGCCTGGACTTCGAGAATATAAGGTATATCGATTTAAGATTCAAGGACGTAGTTATAAAGCCGAGGTAAATTTATGACAGGCCTCATTACAATTCTGGATCTTGGATGCGACAGATTGGCAGCCTGTTTGGGGAGCATCCACAAAAAAAGTTCACTTTCTATTTTTGCGCGAGAAAGCGCGCCCTCCCGCGGGATAAAGGACGGAGCTGTTATTGACGCGGCCATGGCCATAGAGGAAATCACTGCGCTCCTCTCAAAGCTGCGCCGAAAAAATAAACGCGTTACACGCGGCGTACATGTTACTATAACCGGTTCCGGATTAAGCTCGCAGGTTTCGCGCAGCGTTATACCGCTTGCCAGGATACCCCGCGAGATCTCGAAAAAAGATATAAAAAAATGCATAAACATAGCGAGTCTAGTAAGGCTACCCCCTGACAGGGCTATCGTGCAGAAAATCGTTAAGGGTTATTCCGTGGATTCCGGCGCGCTTAACATTGTAAACCCCCTGGGCCTCTACGGAATAAAACTGGAGTCGGAAATGCTGCTTTTGACAGCGAGCCTATCTCATGTGGACACCATTTCTAAGGTTATAGATCATTCCGGATTTTTTCTGGAAAAATTTCATCTCGCGAGTCTCGCCAAATCGTACAGCCTGCTGGATGAGCGCGATAAAGACGCGGGGGCGATTTTGCTCGACGTTGGAACCGGGATAAGTGAGGCAGCGGTTTACAAAAATAAAAGTTTTTTGCAGCTCGAGACAATAAAGAAAGGAACGGGCTTTTTTATAAATAGCGACACAACGCTAAACAAAGAAAAACTAGGAACTCTTTTAAGCGAACTTTTTAAGGGCCTGGACCTTAAGGAGAAAAAGGATGTTGCCTCTTTAGTCATAACCGGGAAAGGCGCGCTTCTAGACGGCATGATAGAAGAGGCCGAGCGCGTAACCAAGATCCCGGCGCGCCTGGGCGCGATAAAGCGCGCGCCCGTGCAGCTTAACTCCGAAGATTCAATCGTGCACGCCGCGACGATAGGGCTCCTCTACCGTATAGCCGAAGAGTACCGATTTTTTGATATGACGAAAAACCCTATCCAAAAAACCCTCCACAAGCTGATCGATATCTACGAGAGTTACTTTTAATAACAAACAATGCTTAACCCGTTTTTCGTCGGACGGTTGCGGCTGTGTCCCTAGCGGTCTGTATAGAAAAATGCGTTGCTAGAGATTCTCTTCGGTCATCGCGCGAAACGTCGGGCGTTTTTCGGTTGTGTGTATTTTACTGACGCAACCGACCAACGGAAACCGCAACCGGGAGAGCATACTTTCAAATTTATTGACATCATAATACATGTATGCTACCCTAAACGGTCATCATAGTAATATTATATGAATATTAGGCATAATATTAGTGAAGTACTGGCGAGGATAGACAAGGCTGCTAAAAAAGCAGGCCGCGATCCGGAAGCTGTTAAGCTTATTGTGGTTACAAAAGAGGCCTCGGAAGGCGAAATAAGGGAGGCTATCTCTTCGGGACAGTTAGAGTTGGGCGAGAATAGGGTAAACGAAGCTCTTTTGAAGCAAAAAACAATTAAAAACGCTCGCTGGCACATGATAGGGCATCTCCAGACGCGAAAGGCAAAAGACGCCGTTCGGATATTTACGCTGATACATTCGGTCGACAGTATAAAACTTGCGGAAAAAATCGACGCTGAATCGACGAAAAGAGATAAAAAACAGGATTTGCTAATAGAGGTAAATACCTCGGGCGAAAAAAATAAGTTCGGGATTGCGCCGGCGGAACTCGAAGATTTCATTAAGGAAACCGCCCGGCTCAAAAGCATAAAGATAAAGGGCCTTATGACAATGGCGCCTTTTTCCGGTAACGCGGAAGACTCCAGAGTTTTTTTCAGGAAATTGAGAGAGCTCGCGGATAAAAACAATTTAAAGGAACTCTCGATGGGGATGACGCAAGATTTCGAAGTAGCCGTAGCCGAAGGCGCGACAATGGTGCGCATCGGAAGCGCGATATTCAAGGAGTAAAAAAATGAAATTAGGCATAATCGGTTGCGGGAACATGGGAAGTGCTTTAGTGGAGGGCGTTATTTCTAAACGCATACTTCCTTTTAACCGCATTTTCATAAGCGACAAGGACCCGCACAAGACAAAAAGGCTAAACAGGAAATTCGGGCCGCGTATTAGCTCGACCGAAGACATTGGAAAAAACTGCGACTTTATAATCATAGCAGTCAAGCCGCAGGATTCAAAGAATGTGATTGCCAAGATTTCGGAGAATCTCAGCGCCAGGAAGCACCTCGTGTCAATCATGGCAGGGGTTACACTAAAAAAACTCGAGAATCTTGCGGAAAAAAAAATAGCGATAACGCGCGTTATGCCTAACATTGCGGCCCTCGTAGGCAAAAGCATGACAGTTCTTTGTCATAACAAGCTGGTAAGGGATAAAGCGGTTGTTAATAGGGTCCTCTCTTCCATCGGCGAGGTTATTGAAATTGACGAGCGACACATGGACGCGGCGACGGCCGTGGTAGGGTCGGGCCCGGCCTATTTTTTCTATCTGGCCGAGCATTTAAGGGACGCCGCTATGAAACTCGGTATAAAAAAAGACATTGCCTTAAGGCTCGCGCTTTTTACGCTTGTCGGCAGCGGGGCGCTGGCAGAGGCACTTCCGGAAACCCCCGAGTCCCTACGCGCACGCATAACATCCGGGAAAGGAACCACTGAGGCGGCTCTCAAGGTTCTCGTCAGGAAGGAATTTAAAAAAGTGATGCACGAGGCTGTTCGGGCCGCTGCGAAAAGATCAAAAGAACTTTCAATGGGGGCATAAAATGTATACTTTTTTTTCGGGTCTTGCGTGGCTAGTAGATAAAATATTTCTAATAATCTATTATCTTTTGGTTGTCCGCATTATATTGTCATGGTTCGGAATGAATCGCTACAATGAGCTTACGCAGATTCTTCTTAAGATAACGGACCCGATTTTAATGCCTTTCCGCAGGCTTCCTCTGCAGGTAGGCCCCATGGATTTTTCGCCTATCCTTGCGTTTTTTATCCTGTGGTTTTTGAGGATACTAATCGTCGGATGGCTAATCAGGTTAGCGGCTTTATTTTTATGAACTCACATAAACAAAGTATTCGGAGGCCATGATGGCAAAAATAGGCGTTTTCGGCGGAAGCGGTTTGTATAATATCGAAGGTATAAAGATAAAAGAGAAAAAGCGTCTCGAAACTCCGTTCGGGGAGCCTTCCGACGAATTCGTTATAGGTGATTTAAGCGGAAAAGAGGTCGTGTTTCTGCCGCGCCACGACAGATACCACACAATAAGCCCGACGCATATAAACTATCGCGCCAACGTATACGGCATGAAGGAGCTTGGCGTGGAAAAAATAATCTCTGTATCGGCCTGCGGGTCCCTGAAAAAAGAATTACGGCCGCTCGACTTTGTCGTTCCGCTTCAGTTCGTGGACCGCACGAGCCAGGCGAGAAAACACACGTTTTTCGATAAGGGAATCGTTGCGCACATAAGCTTTGCCCATCCTATATGCGAAAATCTGGCAAAAACCGTTTACGAAGCGGCAAGGACGAGCCGGATCGCTGCGCATTTCGGGGGAACCTATATCAATATGGAGGGCCCCCAGTTTTCAACCCTGGCCGAATCTAATTTATATAGGAGCTGGGGCATGGACATTATCGGCATGACGAACATGATAGAGGCGCGTCTGGCGCGCGAGGCTGAAATATGTTATACGACGCTTGCGGCTGTAACTGACTACGATTGTTGGCACGAGACAGAGGAATCAGTGACGATAGACGCGATAATAGAGAACCTAAGGAAAAACGTGGATAATTCGAAAAAGATTTTAAAAGCTGCGATATTGGGAATCGACGCGGGTAAAAAGTGTGGCTGTCAGGAGGCCTTGAAATACGCGGTTATAACGAACCCGGAAGCCATATCAAAGGAAAAGAAGAAAAAGCTCGGACTTATAATAGGCAAATACATAAAATGAGCATACTTATAGTAGGTTCGGTTGCGCTTGACGGAATAAAAACGCCCCTCGGAGAGTGCCGCGAGGTATTGGGAGGCTCTGCAACATATTCATCCACAAGCGCCAGATTCTTCAGCCCCGATGTAAATATTGTCGCGGTAGTAGGGAAGGATTTTCCGGAAAAACACGTAAGGTTCTTCAAAAAAAGAGGAATAGGCACTGACGGCCTGGCACGCGAGAAAGGGAAGACGTTCCGCTGGGAAGGGGAATATGGCCCGGATATGGCCGATGCAAGGACCATAGCCACGCATCTTAACGTATTCGCCGATTTTAATCCCTGCATTCCGCAAGCACTTAAAAAAAGTAAATTCCTTTTTCTCGCGAATATAGACCCGGACCTGCAGGATAAGGTTTTGAAGCAAATTGCGAGGCCACAGCTTATCGTGTGCGATACGATGAACTACTGGATAGAAAAAAAACCCCGCCAGCTTAAACGCCTCATAGGAAAGGTCGACGTCATGCTTCTAAACGAGTCCGAGGCCAGGCAGCTTACCGGTGTTACGAGCGTTATAAAAGCCGCCAAATCCATAAGAAAGCTGGGCGCGCGTATCGTAATCGTCAAAAAAGGGGAGCACGGAGCGCTTTTGTTTTTGAAGGACTCGATTTTTAGCGCGCCGGCATATCTAATGGAATCCGTATTTGATCCTACAGGCGCCGGGGACACTTTCGCGGGCGGATTTCTGGGTTATCTTGCCGGCCGGAAGAGAATCAATGACGCGGAATTGAAAAAAGCGCTCGTGTACGGGAATATAATGGCGACATTTGCCGTTGAGGATTTTAGCCTGGGGCGCCTCAACTCTATTACCAGGAAAGATATCGAAAAAAGATTCCGGGAATTCAAGACCCTTACAAGGTTTTAGCATGAACTACAAAGATACCCTAAATCTGCCAAAGACCGGCTTTAGTATGAAGGCGAACCTTCCCCAGAAAGAGCCGGGTATACTTAAAAAGTGGGAAGAGACGGGCGTTTATGCGGAACTAAGGAAAGCGCGCAAGGGAAATAAAAAATTTATCCTTCACGACGGGCCGCCTTACGCGAACGGCCACATACACATGGGCCACGTCCTCAATAAGATTCTCAAGGACATAACCTTAAAATTTTACTCCATGAATGGCTTTGATTCTCCATTCGTGCCCGGATGGGACTGTCATGGCCTTCCGGTAGAACACCAGCTTTTTAAGGAGCTGGGTATTTCAAAATACGATATTTCGCAAATAGATTTTAGAAAAAAGGCCCAGGACTATGCGCTTCGTTATGTAGGGTTGCAGAAGGAGGAATTTAAACGCCTGGGCATTTTTGGCAGGTGGGAAAAACCATATCTTACGCTCGATTCTTCTTATGAAACCGCAATTGTGCGTTCTTTCGGAAAACTGGTAAAAAAAGGCTACATATACAGGGACATGAAGCCGGTTAACTGGTGTACAAAATGCGAGACAGCGCTTGCAGAAGCCGAGGTTGAGTACGCGAACCATACCTCACCGTCTATCTACGTAAAGTTTAATGTAAAAAATCCTGAGAAACTTTCCTATCAAACGCCTAACGCCCAACGCCACCGCCCGACACATCTTTTAATATGGACAACGACACCATGGACGCTTCTGGCTAACGTAGCCGTAGCAGTTCACCCTGATAAGGACTATGTTTTTCTGGAAGCAGGGAATGAAATCTGGGTCATGCTCGAGACGCTTGCCGAAAGCGTCATGAAGAAGTTCGCGAAACCTATTACGATTGTCGGAAAAACAAAGGGAAGCTCCCTGGCGGGCGTCATATGCGAACACCCGTTTATACGTAGGGATTCAAGAGTGGTAACGGCCGGCTATGTTTCTTCTGTGGATGGTACCGGTTGCGTGCACACGGCTCCCGGCCATGGCCAGGAGGACTATATTACAGGTAAAAAGCATAACCTTCCCATGATAATGCCGGTTGACGCGAAGGGTAATTTTGACAAGACGTGCGAAGATTTATCCGGTATAAACGTCCACGAGGCCAACCCCAGGATAATAAAGCGCCTCGGCGAAAACGGCGTTCTCTTATTTTCAGAGAACATAACGCATTCATACCCTCATTGCTGGAGGTGCAAGTCTCCTATTATATTCCGTGCCACGGACCAGTATTTCATGAGGATCGATCACGACAGCTTGAGGCAAAAAATGCTGAAGGCTATAAAAGAAAAAGTTTCCTGGCATCCTGCTGTAGGAGAATCGCGTATATCGGCGATGGTCGCGGAGCGCCCGGACTGGTGCCTTTCAAGGCAAAGATATTGGGGTGTTCCAATAATCGCATTTAGGTGCGTATCCTGCAAGCAAACGATTCTCGACGCAGCACTCATAGAACACGTAGCCAAAATAGTCGAGATCGAAGGGGCTAATGCCTGGTTTGCCAGGAAAGTTGAGGACCTTTTACCGAAGGGCGCGAAGTGTCCGTCATGCAAGAATGAGCACCTCGCAAAAGAAAACGACATTATTGACGTATGGTTCGAATCCGGCGTAAGCCACCAGGCGGTCCTGAAGAAAGAGCTCGAGCTTGATTATCCGTGCGAGCTTTATCTCGAAGGCTCTGACCAGCACAGGGGCTGGTTTCAGTCATCCCTCATAACCTCGTGTGCGCTGGACGGAAGTCCTGCTTACAGGGACGTTCTCACGCACGGGTTCGTAGTGGACGGAGAGGGTAAAAAGATGTCGAAATCACTCGGCAACGTCATATCCCCGGAAGACGTGATGAAGAAATACGGGGCCGATATACTTAGGCTCTGGGTTGCCTCGAGCGACTACAATGACGACGTGCGACTTTCAGATGAGATCCTGGCGCGCCTGGCGGACGCGTACCGAAAAATACGAAATACCTTCAAATATATCCTGGGCAACCTCTATGATTTTAATCCTGAGAAGGATGCCCTCGCGCCGGAAAAAATGGAAGAAATAGATCGCTGGATGCTCTCGAGGCTTTCAAGCGTTATAAACGAGGTCAAAGAAAACTACGGAAAGTTCCTCTTTTATAAGGTATTCAGGTCCGTTTATAACTTTTGCGTATATGAAATATCGAGCGTCTATCTTGATATATTAAAGGACAGGCTCTATACCTTTAAGAAGGATTCGCGTCTCCGGCGCTCCGCGCAAACTACCCTCAATGAAATACTAGTAGCGCTAATTAAAATTTTGGCTCCCATATTGCCGTTTACAGCAGAGGAGGCATGGCAAGAGCTGGGCCGCTGCCCAACAAAAGAACAGTCTGTTCATCTTGCGGCGTGGCACTGGAAAAAAGATGAACTTTTAAAGTGGAAAGATGAAGCGCTTGATAAAAAGTGGTCAAAGATTCTCGAGATTCGCGAGGTCGTCCTGAAAGCCCTGGAGGCAAAAAGGTCCGAAGGCGCGATCGGTGGATCACTTGACGCCCGTGTAGTGCTTTTTGGCGAAAACGAAAAAATGAATAAGTTCCTGGAAGAAAACGCCCGGCTTTTTCCCTCGGTTTTCATAACATCAGAGGTTGAGGTCGCAGGTTCAAAAACCGAAAATCTTAATAAGGCGGATAATGTACCCATAATGATATCGGTCGGAAAGGCTTCCGGAAAAAAATGCGCGAGGTGCTGGAATTACTCAAAATCAGTGGGAACCGACGCTCGTTATCTCGATATTTGTTCCCGCTGCGTAAAAACAGTCAGTTAACAAAGGGAGGATAAAAAAATGGCAAAAAAGAAAACCAAAAAAACCAGGAAAAAACTAAGCAAAAAAGATCTGACGGTGTTCAAAAAATTATTAATAAAGGCGAAGTCTGAGCTTCTGAGCGAGTTGAGCGCCATAACGAACGAAAATCTCAAAAGGAGCCAGAGGGATGCCTCCGGTGACCTTTCCGGGTATACCTACCACATGGCTGACATGGCGAGCGACGTGTACGAGAGGGATTTTTCGCTTCAGCTGGCTTCCGGCGAACGTGAGCTGCTTTTAAAAATAGACGAAGCCTTACGCCGTATCAGAGACGGAGAGTACGGCTATTGCACAAATCCCGAATGCGGAAAAAAAATCTCTAAAATACGCTTAAAAGCTTTATCACACGCGGCCTACTGTCTGTCGTGTCAGAAAAATGAGGAAAAAAACAAGCCTTCGCAAGGCTGACGCTATGCGCTCATTATGGTTTATCCTAGCGATAATCATTGCCGTAACGGATCAGGCCTCAAAGTTTTTTATTTCTTCGAACCTGAATCTCAATGAACCGGTCCCGGTCATACAAAATTTCTTTCATCTTGCGCTGGTCCACAATACCGGAGTCGCGTTCGGTCTTTTAAAAAACTCGACCCTTTTCTTTGCGGGTATTTCGCTTGTCGCGGTTCTCTTTATAATCTTTTATCTTACGAGAAGAACCGATAAAAATTTTACATTTAAACTGGGCCTTACCATGATCCTCGGCGGGGCAATTGGAAACCTGATAGACCGCGTTCGCCTGGGTTATGTTATCGATTTTCTCGATTTTCTCGTTTGGCCGGTATTTAACATCGCCGACTCATGCATAACAATCGGCGCAGTTCTTATATTGGTAAGTATTTTTATCCATAAACGCACGGCGCAATAATGCATCCTGTACTCTTCGAAATAGGCCCATTTACGATACGCACATACGGCGTTATGCTGGCCATAGCATTTGGCGTAGGTTTCTCGCTTATGTATCGCGAGGCAAAGCGAAAGTGTTTTTACCCCGATAAAATCCTGGATCTCCAAATGTGCATCGTGGTTTTCGGCATTTTGGGGGCGCGACTCTTTCATGTTCTTCTGCATTTCGGGGCATATAGAAATTCACCCCTTGAAATTTTCATGCTCTGGAAGGGCGGGCTCGCATTTCAGGGCGGACTTTTTTTGGCGTTTCTTTCGTGCTGGATTTATGTAAGAAAGCAGAAGCTGCCACTTTTTAAACTAGCGGATTTCATGATTCCTTATGTTGCCCTGGGACATTCGATAGGGAGAATAGGCTGTTATTTTAACGGGTGCTGCTTCGGAAATAGCGCGGCGTTTCCAACACAAATTTTGAGTTCATTAGGGCTTCTTTTTATTTTCATCGTTCTAAAAATGCTCGAAAAAAAGAAGCCCTTCGACGGTTTTATAATAGGGGCCTATTTCGTTCTTTACGCCACGATGAGATTTTTTGTGGATTTTCTTCGAGCTGACCTTACCCCCTGCGCTATGGGGTTCACTGTATCGCAGTTTATAAGCGGAGGATTTTTTTTGCTGGGTATTCTGATTTTTATTATGGGCCGCAAAAATGCAAAACTTTAATCTAAAGGCAACGAAAGACGATTCAAAAGAGCGCCTGGATAAATTTCTGGTTGACGCCCTCGGCAGGAAATACTCGAGGACGTTTGTCCAAAAGCTGATTGAAGGTAAAAACATTTTAGTGAATAACGAGCCGACGAGCGCGCACCATAGGCTTTCTTCCGGGGAGGAGGTCCGCGTTAAAATTCCGGATCCCGTGAAACTCAAGCTCGAAGCGGAGGAGATGTCGCTTCGCGTGGTATACGAAGACCGGGATGTTATTGTGATAAACAAGCCGGCGGGTCTTTCAGTGCATCCTTCCGGAAAAAATTTACGTCACACGCTGGTAAACGGACTTTTGGCTCATTGTCGCGATCTCTCCGGAATAGGTGGGGTTTTGAGGCCCGGCATTGTGCACAGGCTGGATAAGGACACGACAGGGCTTCTTGTAGTCGCGAAAAATGACGCCGCTCACATAAATCTTTCAAACCAGTTTAAAAAGCGCAAAGTAAAGCGCATATATATCGCTCTCGCCAGGGGAGTTGTCCAGCTAGATAATGGCATCGTGGACCTACCTCTTAAGCGCCACGTACGGGATGTGACGAAAATGGCCGTTTCCTTTGTAGGCGACGACAAAAAGAAAGCTGTAACCTTATATAAGGTGATCAAGAGGTTTAAGCAGTTTACAGAGCTTGAGCTTTCACTTCAAACAGGAAGAACGCACCAAATACGGGTTCACATGGCATACATAGGCCACCCGCTTCTGGGCGACAGGGTATACGGTGCGGCGAAGGGGATGCCGCGCCAGGCACTTCACGCGAAAACGCTTGGTTTTTTCCATCCGGTTATGCGCAAATTTCTAGAATTTAATTCGGAGATTCCCGATGATATGCGGGAGTTGATTGAGAGAGGGATTATCTGATATAATGAAAAGTACAAGGTTGCGTCGATTGGTTGCGGTTGTGTCGCGAGAATCGGGTGCGTTGGAAAAGCACGCAACCCTTTGACGATCGACGTTTCGCGCGACGCAACCGAACAATACAACCGCAACCGTATCAAGTAAATTTTATGGATAAAACAATAAAACCTATAGAATCAATTCGCGGCGAAATAGAAGTACCCGGAGATAAATCTATCTCCCACAGGGCTGTTTTCTTGGGCGGTATTTCACGCGGGAAAACGGAAGCGCATAATTTCCTGGAAGCAGAAGACTGTCTTCACAGCGTTTCGGCATTTCGCGCGATGGGCATAGAAATAAGCCTGAAAGAAAAGACAATAATCATAAATGGCGCGGGCCTACGCGGCCTAAAAAAACCTGAGAAAGCGCTATATCTGGGCAACTCCGGAACCACGATGCGTATTCTTCCGGGCATACTCGCGGGGCAGAATTTTGAAGCTACCCTTACAGGCGACGAGTCTTTAAACAAACGGCCGATGGCGAGGATAGTGGAGCCGCTCAGTAAAATGGGCGTTTCGATAAGCTCAAGGGACGCGAGAGGCCTTCCTCCGCTTGTAGTAAAAGGGGGACCGGTTAAACCCGTAGAATACGATACTAAAGCGGCCAGCGCTCAAGTGAAATCGTGCGTTCTTTTTGCCGGCCTTTATCCGGCCGGCGAGACGGTTCTTCGTGAGGCATGCCAGTCGCGCGACCACACTGAGCGAATGCTTGAATTTTTCGGAGCGCAGATTAAAAAAGAAAAGCTTTTTACGAAGGTTAACGGCAATCAGGAACTTAATGGACGGGATTTCTTTATTCCGGGCGATATCTCAAGCGCAGCTTTCTTTATGGTGGCAGCGTGCATGCTGGAGGGCTCGGATATTACAATACGAGAGGTGGGCTTAAATCCCACGCGCATGGGTCTGGCCGATGTTCTCGAGAGCATGGGAGCCGACATTCAAATAAAAAGGGCGAAAAAAGCGATCGAGCCATACGGCGATATAAGGATACGATTTGCACCCCTAAAAGGGACAACCGTAGAAAAGGAAAAAATTCCGCTTCTTATCGATGAGATTCCGGTGCTCGCTGTTTTGGCAGCGAGCGCGGAGGGCGAGACGTGCATAAAAGGCGCCGGGGAACTAAGAGTTAAGGAGACGGACAGAATTTTTTCCATCTCGGAGAATTTAAAGCGGCTCGGTGCTGAAATTACCTCGCGCGGGGAAAACCTTATAATAAAAGGTTCCGGGCGGAGGTTCCGAAAAAGCCGCCTTGAGAGTTTTGCCGATCACAGGACCGCAATGGCGATGTCCGTAGCGGCGCTTTTGGCGGATGGCGAGTGCACTATAAAGAATATTGATTGCGTTAATACCTCGTTTCCCGGGTTTTTCGATATGCTCGGCTACCTAAAAAAAGTTTGACAAATAGAACGGCGTTTGTTATTATGTTTCTTAACATCTTTATATTAAAATAGTATGAAAATAAACGAAGCGCAAAACCTCATCACTAAAGGCCTAAATAAGTTACTGGGGCTTTTTTCGAACGATATGGGCATTGACCTTGGAACGGCAACCACCCTGGTATATATAAAAAATCAGGGCATTGTTCTATGCGAACCTTCCGTAGTCGCTGTGCAGGCCGGGACCTCGAACGTTCTTGCGGTCGGCGAAGAGGCAAAAAGAATGCTCGGAAGGACCCCGGGCAACATCGTGGCAATTCGACCCATGAGAAATGGCGTAATAGCGGATTTTGAAATAACGGAATCGATGTTGAGGTACTTTATAAAAAAAGTTCATAATTCACGCCGTCTCGTGCGTCCGCGTATGGTTATCGCCATACCGAGCGGCATTACAGAGGTGGAGAAGCGGGCGGTAAAAGATTCCGCGCTTCACGCGGGAGCTAGAGAAGTGTACATGATAGAGGAACCCGTAGCAGCCGCGATAGGTGTCGGGCTTCCGATTCAGGAGCCATCCGGCAGCATGATCATAGATATCGGCGGAGGAACGACCGAGATGGCCGTTATCTCGCTTGCCGGAATCGTTTTTTCTAAATCCATCAGGATCGCCGGAGACGAAATGGATGAGGCTATCATAAATTACCTTAAGAAAACATACAACCTAATGGTAGGGGAGCGAACAGCCGAAGACATAAAGATAAAGATCGGCTCAGCGTATCCGCTGGATGAAGAGTTGTCGCTCGAGGTTAAAGGAAGAGATCTTGTAGCCGGGCTTCCTAAGATGATAAACATATCGAGCGAGGAAGTGCGGGAAGCGCTTGCCGAGCCCATAGCCCAGATCGTTGAGGCCATCCGGATAACACTCGAACGCACGCCACCGGAGTTATCGTCGGATCTTATGGAAAAAGGTCTTATCCTGGCCGGAGGTGGTTCGCTTTTGAGGGGGCTGGACAAGCTTATTTCCGAAGAAACTGGCCTCCCCGTTCACGTTTCCGAGGATCCTCTAACCGCAGTCGCTCTTGGCACCGGAAAGGTGCTCGATGAAATTCGCTATCTTAAACGGGTTGCTGTAAGCCCGAAAGTTGAACGATAAAAATTATTCTTCCCAAAAAAGTTGCAATTCTATAGAATAAGAAAATTTCCCACCAAGCTCACAATTGTCTTTATCATATGCCTTGTATTTTTTTTAAATCCGGACTTGCGGCTTTGGCTTAAAAAATTTACTTTTCATGTCGCCTACATACCTGCGCGTGCCTTTCAAAACATAAAAAACAGCTTCGCAAAAACAGAACGCTTAAACGAAGAAAACCTGGATCTCAAGCGTAGGGTAGGGGAGCTGTCAGTTGAACTCTCGCGAATGAAACAAAAAAAGGAGCAAATTGAACGCCTTGAGGAACTTTTGGGCTTCAAGCTATCCTTGCGATATGAAGCAAAAGCCTCCCGTGTCATAGCGCGGGATATCGCCGGCTTTAGAAAGTTTTTTGTAATCGATAAAGGCTCTAGAGACGGAATAAACGAAAACACCCCATGCGTGAGCCTTGAGGGAATAGTGGGAAACGTTGTCGCTGTTTCGCCCAATACCTCAAAGGTCATGCTCATTACGGACCCGGCTTCCCGCATAGGCGTAACTGTTACTTCATCTTGCGAGACCGGTCTCATGTTGGGCTCTGTCGAGGGGCAGTGCAGAGTGATCTATCTTGGCCTTGACGGGGACATAAAGGAAGGTGATGAGGTCGTTACAAGCGGTACCAGCTCTCTTTTTCCGGAGGGTTTGCCGGTCGGCACGATAAAACATGTCGGGATAGAGCGCACGAAATTATATAGGTATGCTGAAATAATTCCTTACGCCGAGATGAGTAAAATCAGGGAAGTCCTTGCCATGAATACCGGTGAGCGATGAGCGTAAAGGCGCGGCTCAGGGTAACGCTTTATCTCTTAGTATTTTGTTTGATGATATGCGAGATTTTTATCTCGAGCGCGGCCCGAACAGTTTATGTTAAAACGGAACTCTTGCTTCTTGTAACCGTTTTTTCAGGCCTATACTTAGGTCCGCGATACGGCGCCGAAATGGGATTTTTTTCAGGCTTGCTAAAAGATCTTATAAGCATAGGCCCTTTCGGAATAGCTGCGCTTTCTTTTTTTATCGTGGGGCTTTTATGTGGATATCTAAAAAATCGCCTTACGCGGGAAACTTTTTTTACTCAAGTTTTAGTCTCGTTCGTTTCAAGCGTGTTTTTTTCTTTTATGGTTCTAGGATGCTTAAAAACTTTTTCCGGGGTACTTCCGGACAGAATAATTCTTAAAAATATTTTATTCCAGGCGCTCTTGACCGGAGCCTTGTCATTGCCCTTCTTTTTCGTATTTGGAGCGGTATTTAGAAGGGCCGGGTCTCAAGTTTTCGAGGCAAACCCGTGAGGCTCAGGATTCTGGGAGGCGTAATATTTCTTTTTTATTTTGTTACGGTTCTCGGGCTTTTTAACGCTCAGGTTACAAACTATAAAATTTATCGGGGCCTCTCGGAAAAAAATCGAATCAGAATACTGCCGCTCGTGTCCCCAAGGGGAAAAATCTATGACCGCTCGAAGAAGCTTCTTGTGAGCAACAGAATTGCTTTTACGGTCGGGGTGGTGTACCAGGAGCTCGGGGATAAAGAAAAAATCCTTCGTATCCTAAGTGATAAATTGGGTATCCCGGAAAAAAAACTTTCAGGAAAAATTGAAGAAGCCGGGATAAATCCCTTCGTGCCTTACAGCGTGGCAGACGAAGTAGATAAAGAAAAAGCTATACAGCTGGAAGAAATGAAATACAAACTGCAGGGCGTTATAGTTACCGCAAGGCCCATGCGGGACTATCTCTACGGCGAAAAGCTCTCGCATGTTACAGGCTATCTTGGAAAAATAAGTAAGGAGGAACTCGGAAAATTTCGTACATACGGATACATGCTCCAGGACCTTGTCGGGAAGGATGGACTGGAACGGGAATACAACGAGTATTTAAGAGGCAAAAGTGGCGGACTTCAGGTAGAAGTGGATTCCAAGGGCCGGCAGTTAAGGGTGCTGGCACTCAAGGAGCCTGCGGAAGGAAAAGATCTTTATCTTGAGATCGATCTGGAGCTTCAGGATTTCTGCAACGACGTGCTGGGAGAAAAAAGTGGCGCGATTATTGTCATGGATCCTTTTACAGGAGGCGTGTTAGCTCTTGCAAGTCGTCCGGGCTATGATCCCAATGCATTCGTGAGTTCTGAATCGGCAGGTGAAGTAAATAAGATTTTGCAGGACAGGGCGTTATACCCGCTTCTCGATCGCGCAATCGCATGCGCTTATCCCCCTGGCTCGGTTTTTAAGGTTGTCGTGGCCGCCTCTGTCCTCGATACGGGAAAACTCAACGAAACCAAGACACTTTTTTGCGGGGGAAGTTACCGAGTGGGCAACAGGGCTTTTAAATGCTGGAAGAAGCCCGGCCACGGCACACAGAGTATAAGGGAAGCCATAAAAAATTCCTGCAACGTATTTTTTTACCAGCTTGGGTTTATAGCGGGAACAGATTTACTGGCAGAGTATGCGCGACGCTTCGGTTTCGGTGAAAAAACCGGAATCGACCTCCCGGGGGAATCAGCCGGTTTCGTACCCACTATCGCATGGAAAAAAGAAACCCTCAAGGAGTCATGGTTCAAGGGCGAGACAGCCAATTACGCCATAGGCCAGGGATATCTTCTGGTTACGCCTATACAAGTCCTGCGCATGATGGCTGCGGTTGCGAACGGCGGGGAGCTTCTAGTGCCGCACGTGGTAGATCGCATAGAGAACGTCGAGCTGTCACAGGGGAAGCCGCAGAAAATTGACATTAATGGCGAGTCGCTCGAAATAATACGGGAAGGCTTAAGGATGGTTGTCAATGACCCGCATGGTACAGGAATCTACGGCCGGGTAAAAGGCGTGGTAGTAGCCGGCAAAACGGGAACGGCCGAGAACTCTCTCGGTAAGGCGCACGGCTGGTTTTCAGGTTTTGCGCCTTTTGAAGGACCGAAGCTTTGTCTTGTTGTTTTTGTCGAGCATGGCGGAAAGGGCGGAGTGGGCGCAAGCATGATAGCGCGTAAAGTCATAGAGAAGGCAAGAGGGCTGGGACTTTTATGAACGGTAGTTCAAAACGGCAACTGGGAAAATTCGACTTCGTTATTTTTTTGGCAACTGTTTTTTTGAGCATATTCGGGCTTTTTTGCTTATATAGCGCGGCAGCCCAATATTTTTCAAAGGCAATTATTCTTCGGCAAGCCATATGGCTTTTAGCGGGGCTTCTTATTTTTTGCGTGGCGCTTTTCATCGACTATAGAAAAATCGTTAATTTCTCATATTTATTCTACGGGATAACAATTCTTTTACTGATTCTTGTCCTTGCCTTCGGCCAGACGCGCGGCGGCTCGCATCGGTGGATAAACCTGGGGCTTTTTAATCTGCAGCCGTCGGAACTAGCGAAAATAGCGCTCGTATTCGCGCTTTCGACGTATCTTGGGCACAGGAAAAGGGACTCTGAGAAACCGTCATTTGTAGTGGGCGCGGCGTTAATCACGCTTCCTGTATTTTGCCTTATTCTCATTGAACCGGACCTCGGAACGGCTCTTCTTTTATTGCCCACGGCCCTTGCGCTTCTATTCATCGGCGGTGCAAAGCTGCGTTATCTTATATCGATAGCTCTTGCGTCACTTTTGTGCGTTCCGGTTTTCTGGCATTTCCTGAAGGATTACCAGAAAGAACGACTTTTGGTTTTTATCAATCCCAACATAGACCCGTTGGGGGCCGGCTACACCATAATACAATCTAAGATTGCCATAGGCTCGGGCGGCATTTTCGGGAAAGGGTGGCTTAGTGGTACCCAGAATACGCTCAATTTTCTTCCGGAGCGTCACACGGATTTCATATTTTCGGTCGTAGGAGAAGAATGGGGACTTCTGGGCTGTCTCGTGTTTGTTTTTCTTTACTGCCTCATCGTATATAGGGGCTTGCGAATTGTAAGCCTGACAAGCGATATATATGGAAAGCTTATCGCAACCGGGTTTATAACCATATTCGCAGTTCAATCGGTCGTAAATATCGCGATGACAATAGGACTGTCGCCCGTGGTAGGGCTTACGTTACCCCTTGTAAGCTATGGAGGTTCCAGTCTAATCATTACACTTTTCTCATTAGGCGTTGTTTTAAACATAGGCATGCGACGGAGCCTATTCTAGGCTATATTGACAAAATAATGTATATGGAGTATACTTAAATTGCAATATAATAATTGGAGGGGTTAAATGAAGATGCACGAGACCGTAAAGAAAATATCCGTATTACCTCGGGGCATACGCTATAAGCTTCTCATAGCGTTTAGCCTGATGTCTGTCATACCACTGCTTGTCGTAGGTTACGTCATCACCAATTTTATCTTTCTGAATGAAACAAAGGAGATCACCTACGTAAGTACCCTCATTTTGATATGCATAATTATCGCATGGCTGGGGCTCCTGCTCGCAAAAAGCATAATTGACAGGGTGATAGATATTTCGGTCGAGTCGCGAATCATAGCGAGCGGCAATTTTAATACGCGCATAGTGATTGATGCGAGCGATGAGATAGGCCAGATTGGCGAAACGATGAACCTTTTGACGAGGAGAATAAGGGATAATATCCTGGAGCTCAAGGATTATCAGGAAAAAACACGGGAAATCAACATGGAAATCCAGAAAAAAGTCCTTGTGTTATCAAATCTTATGCAGGTAGGAGACCTTATTTCCGCGTCCGCGAATATAGACAGCATTATTAACCTCGTATTGAGCAAGCTGTCGCAGCTCTATGAAGGCGGTTTTGCAGCGCTCTACACCTTTGACGAAGAGCAGAAAAATTTGAAGCACCGCTCATCCTTTAACATAACGCATAACGAGCTTCTCAATCTCGAGATTGTCGCCGGCCAAGGTCTGTTTGGAGGGGTGATTCCATCGAGAAAGCACCTGATCGTTGATGCATCGTCGGGTTCGCTTGAGAGCGTCTCATTCAAATCCCGCTTTGGCCTTGACAACGCGGTTATATTTCCGATTTTCCTGATGCGGGATGTGCGCGCAGTTCTTCTGGTCGGAAACAGTATCAAAAATTTCACTTACACGAACGAAGACCTTGACATAATCAACGTATTTGCGAAACAACTTTCGATCGCGATCGAAAGCAATATGCTTATAAGAAAAGCCGAAAGCCTCGCGATAACAGACGACGTTACAAGCCTTTTTAATAAGAAGTATATTAGAGAGCGCTTGAGTGAGGAGATACGGAGGGCGCAGATCACGCACAGGCCGTGCTCGTTAATTCTCATGAACATAGATGATTTCAGGAAATACGAATCTGAAAATGGTCCGGCAGAGGCTGAAATGGCGCTAAAGAAAGTTGCCAAGGTTTTTATCGAATTTTCGTCTCCCGCTGGAAAGGCAGGCAGGATCGACAGAGATTCGTTCGCGCTCATCCTTCCGGAGGCAAGCAAAAAAGAGGCCATGCAGACCGCCGAAAAGATCAGGCAACATATAGAGCGTTCGGATTTATCCGGGGACAAGAAACGTAAACTTACTACGAGCGGTGGGGTGAGCGAAAATCCGCTCGATGGCTCGACAGCCGAAGAAATTTTTAATAAAGCAGAGCTTGCGTTTCTGGAAGCAAAACAAAAGGGGAAAAATAAAGTGTTAGCGTCAGGAGTATAATATGGGAAAAGATGTAAAAAAACTATTAAAGTTGATGCTTGAGAAAAATGCCTCGGACCTGCATATAACCGCAAATTCTTCTATACACTTCAGGGTAGACGAAAAGCTTCTTCCGTTTGAAGAAGATCTTTCTCCCGAAGAGGCAAAAGAGGCGGTGTACAGCCTGCTTAAACCGGCGCAGAAGGAGCAGTTTGAAAAGGATAAAGAGCTGGACTTCTCGTTTGAGATGAAGGGCTTTGCGCGGTTCAGGGTAAACGTGTTCTATCAGCGTGGCTCTGTAGGATGCGCGATACGCTTTATTCCGTTCGAAATATGGGGTTTTGATAAGTGTGGCATACCGAAAGAGCTCGCCCTGGAGATCTGTAAAAAACCCAAGGGCCTTGTTCTCGTTACGGGCGCTACCGGTAGTGGTAAATCCACTACGCTCGCCTCGATGGTTGACTATATAAATTCAACAAAGCAGAACCATATAATAACAATAGAGGATCCGATCGAATTTGTGTACAGGAATAAAAAATCCATAGTGAACCAAAGAGAGGTATACTCAGATACCAGCTCGTTCGGGGCCGCCCTAAAACACGTGTTGAGGCAGGACCCCAACATAATACTGATAGGTGAAATGCGCGACCTTGAGACCATAGAGAGCGCTTTGGTAATCGCTGAAACCGGCCACCTTGTTTTTGCGACGCTGCATACCTCGGACGCGTCGCAGACGATAAACAGGATCGTAGATGTTTTCCCTGCCTATCAGCAGCAACAGATAAGAACCCAGCTTTCCTTTGTTCTTTTGGCTGTACTTTCCCAGCAGCTCATACCGCATTCAAGCGGCAAGGGTCGGGTTTTGGCCACCGAGGTTTTAATAACTAACCCGGCGGTGAAGAGCCTGATAAGAGAGGGCAAGATCCACCAGATATATTCTACGATCCAGACTTCTCAGAAAGAGCACATGAGGACTATGAATCAGTCCCTGGCGGATTTATGCAAAAAAGGCCTGATCACAAAAGATGCGGCTTTTTCAAAGTCTATATACCCGGATGAGCTCAAGAGGCTAATGGGATTGGAAAAATAATATGGCGCCCTTCAAACGCATAGTAAAAAAACAACTGGGTGAACTCTTGATCGAAAGGGGCGTTATAACGAAGACGCACCTCGAGACAGCGCTAAAAATACAGAAAACAAAAGGTGGCTTAGTGGGCGAGATCCTCGTGGGCCTCGGTTTTACTAAAGAAGAGGAAATCGCACAGGCCCTTACGATACAGTACGGCTTCCCATTTTTGCCGCTTCAGAGTTACGAATTAAACGAAGCCACTGTAAAACTCGTGCCTGAGAACGTGGCGCGCCAATATTGCCTCATCGCCATCGATAAAATAGGGGACACCCTAACCGTTGCGATGTCAAACCCATTGAACGCGAAAGCCGTAGAGGACATAGAGTTTCTGACGCATTGTAAGGTCCAGGTTTTTGTAAGCACGCTCTCCGATGTTAATGACGCGGTAAATAAGATCTACGGCAAGGGAAAGAAGTAACCCGAGGGTTTATACTTAATGGAAGGCAATATCCTGTCGATCAGGGACAAAATAACAAAAGTCTTGATTGATAAAAAGCTTCTCACCGAAAACGACATAAAAAAAGCGGTTGAGCTACAAAAAAATAAAGGCGGGAAACTAAGCGACATATTTGTTGGAATGGGCCTTGTTTCCCGTAGTGACCTCACCCTCGCGTTAAGCGAGGAGCTTGGCATACCCCCCATAGACCTTTCCCGATATACCATATCGCAGGAGCTCGTAAAACTTATTCCTAAAAAAACAGCGAAAAACTACCGCGTCATGCCGGTTTCCGCGGTAGGGAAGCTATTGACCCTTGCGACAGCGGATCCCTTAAATGTGTTCGCTATCGACGACATCTCAACGCTTACAGGCTACAAGATAAGCGTTGTCATAGCGGACGAAAACGATATTAACCACGCAATAGCTGAAAACTACGAGGCCGGCGCCACAGAAGCCATAGAGAAAATTATAGGTGGAATGGAGCCGCAGGATATCAGGATGGTTGAAGAAGCGGATCGCGATAGCCTTAGTTCGACAGATCTCATAAAGCTGACCCAGGATGCGCCTGTTGTGAAGGTCACCAACATGGTACTTGCGGAGGGCGTTCGGCGCAGGGCGAGCGATATCCTCATAGAGCCGCTTGAAAACGCGCTTCGCATACGCTACCGCATAGACGGCATTCTGCAAGAGGCCGAGAGGCCTCCCAAGCGCATACACCAGGCGCTCGTATCGCGGATCAAGGTCATGTCAGACCTGAACATAGCCGAGCGTCGCTTGCCGCAGGACGGGCGTTTCAAACTAAAAATACATCACAGTGAGGTAGATTTCAGAGTTTCTATTATACCATCAAGTACGGGCGAAAAGGTAGCGCTTCGGATACTTGATAAGTCACAGGCTATGCTTAATCTGGACAAGCTCGGGTTTGAGGAAAAAACGCTCGCGGATATAAAAGCAGTTTCGAAGCGGCCCCATGGAATGATCCTAAGTTGCGGCCCGACAGGCTGCGGCAAGACCACAACGCTCTACTCTATTTTAAAATTCGTGGATTCACCGGAAAAAAATATCATTACGGCAGAAGACCCTGTCGAATACCAGCTTGAAGGCATAAACCAGCTTACTGTGCAGCCTGAAATGGGCCTTACTTTCTCTTCGAGTCTGCGCTCGTTTTTACGGCAGGATCCGGATATCATAATGGTCGGCGAAATCAGGGATTTCGAGACGGTTGATATCGCGATTAAAGCAGCTCTTACGGGCCACCTCGTATTGAGTACGCTGCACACGACGACTGCAAGTGGCTCTATTATACGCCTCGTAAATATGGGCGTTGAGCCTTTTCTTATAACTTCGTCATTGATACTCGTTGTGGCGCAAAGGCTCGTAAGGCGTATTTGTCTTAATTGTCGCGAAGAGTATAAAATTACCGATGAGACGGCCAGGAAGCTTAAGTTGAAAGCCGGCGTGAAGCGCGTGGCGTACCATGGAAAAGGTTGCAAGGAGTGCAGATCGACCGGTTACAGAGGGAGAGTGGGCCTGGCTGAAACGCTGGTCCTTTCCCCTAAAATACGGGAACTCGTAATGAAAAAAGCGCAGGAATATGAGATAAAAGCCGCTTCGCGCCGGGAAGGTATGACAACGCTCAGGGAAAATGGGATAGAAAAAGCACTGCGTGGCGAAACAACATTAGAGGAGATTCTAAGGGTAACAGTGGGCGACCAGGAGATCAATATGCAGGACAAAGGCTAAAGATGAAGGATAAGGCGCTTTCCGACAGATTGCTTGATGTGCTCGAAAAGAAGAATATTTTAACCTTACCTGAGCGTAAAAGAATTCTCGAGATCCGCAAGAAAAAAGGCGGCTCGGTCGGTAGAGTACTAGTGAGAGAAAATATTATAAACCAAAGGGAGCTTCTCGTTCTTTTGAGCCAAGAGCTCGACATACCGCCGATAGACCTCTCGAAGTACAGGCTCGACCCGTCGCTTGGGAAGCTCGTGCCGGAGAAAATAGCCCGTAAATATAATCTTGTACCTATATCGAAGCTTGGTAACAGGCTTACACTGGCAATGTCAGACCCGACGGATATAATGGCGCTGGATGATTTACGGACAGTCGTATTGGCAACCGTTGACGTTGTTATCGCTGCGGAGAATGACATAAACGACGCCCTCTCGAGGGTCTACGGAAGCACAACCGAGGATATGTCAAAAATAATGAAAGAGGTTGAGCCGGGAGAGATCGAGGTAATAGAAGAGGAAAGAATAGACGTAGCGGATATAACCGCTGAGAGCCAGAGGGCGCCGATCGTAAAGATCGTTTCGCTCATATTAAACGAGGCACTTTTAAAAAGAGCCAGCGACATACATATAGAGCCTACTGAAAAGGATTTACGGGTACGGTACCGGGTGGATGGGGCGCTCCACGAAGCAATGAGGCTGCCCAAAAAAAATCAGAACGCCGTTATAGCGCGGTTAAAAATAATGTCGAAACTCGATATCACTGAAAGCAGGATTCCCCAGGACGGGCGGTTTAAAATAAAATTCGGGGACAAAGAAATAGATTTTCGCGTAAGCATTCTTCCCATCGCCTTTGGCAATAAGATCGTATTAAGAGCGCTTGATAAGGCAAATTTAAACGTTGGACTGGACAAACTCGGTTTTTTGCCTCAGCCGCTCGAGGCGTTCAAGAAGGCGCTCGCGAGGCCATATGGGATGATCCTTCTTACCGGCCCGACCGGGAGCGGAAAATCCACAACGCTTTATTCCATAGTGAACAAACTGAACACGCCGGAAGTGAATATAATAACAGTTGAGGATCCTGTTGAGTACCAGGTCGAAGGAATTACCCAGGTACAGGCGAAGCCGGACATAGGCCTTACATTTGCGAGTGGCCTCCGTTCGATACTCAGACAAAATCCGGATGTAGTAATGGTAGGCGAAATAAGGGATTTTGAAACAGCTGATATCGCTATAAAGGCATCGCTCACCGGGCAGATCGTTTTAAGTACACTACACACTAATGATGCTGCAGGCGCTGTAACGCGCCTCATCGACATGAATGTGGAGCCGTTTTTAGTTTCTTCAAGCCTTGTTCTTGTAGCGGCGCAGAGGCTGTGCAGGAAAATATGTCCGAGGTGTAAAGAGAAGGTTGATATTCCGCGTAAAGTTTTTGAGCGCATGGAGGGCGTAAACGCGGATGCCATTATGAAGAAAAAACCTTTCTATACGGCAAAGGGTTGCCCCCGTTGCAGTGAAACAGGATACATGGGGAGGTTTGGATTGCTTGAGTCGCTTGTTATAGATGACACGATTCGTGACATGATCATAAAAAGGGCATCAACCGACGAAATAAAGAAGTATGCCATTTCCAAAGGAATGATGACATTGCGCGACAGCGCGATGGAGCTTTTTACCCGGGGCGTTACCACGCTCGAAGAGGTAATGCGGATTACAGCGGAGGAATAAGATGCCAACATATAAATATCTTGCGAAAGAAAAAACCGGAAAAACGCTAAAAGGTGTTTTTGAAGCCGCTTCGAAGGAAGAGGCCGTAGAGATGCTTCGAAAAAAGGACGTTGTAATTGTATCACTGGAAGAGGCAAAAAAAGGAGCTTCATCCATCTCTGGATTTAAGTTCAATAAGGGCATAAAATTAGACGAGCTTGTAATATTTTCACGCCAGCTCGCCACGATGGTCGACGCCGGAATTCCCATCGTAAATGCCCTCGACATACTGGGAGAACAGATCGAAAACGTGTCCTTCAAACAGGTTATCTCAAAGATCAGGGATGATGTTGAGACCGGGTCGAGCCTCTCAGAGGCATTTGCTAAGCACGCGAATATTTTTTCCGACCTTTTTATCAATATGGTAAGGGCAGGGGAGTCAAGCGGTATGCTGGATGAGATATTGGACAGGGTTGCCATGTATCTTGAAAAAACGTCATCGCTTCAGAAAAAAATAAAATCAGCGCTAGTCTATCCCGTAGCCGTCGTTATCATGGCGCTTGGCATTACGGCTTTTTTGATGCTTAATGTTATACCGGTCTTTAAGGATATTTATGAAGGCTTCGGTGCGACCTTGCCTACGCCCACAGCGGTTCTTCTCGCAATAAGCGACTTCATGCGGCACTATTTTTACGTAGCCATTGTTTTCGCGGTTGCAGCCGGCTTTGCCATTTTGCGTTATATAAAAACAGATAAGGGAGGGCTTGCCCTTGACAGGCTCAAGCTCAATATGCCGATTTTTGGTGTTCTTGCAAAAAAAATAGCCGTGGGAAAATTTACCCGTACGCTATCAACGTTAATACGAAGCGGCGTTCCCATTTTGGATTCTCTTGATATCGTAGGGAAAACTGCCGGGAACAGGGTCATAGAGATAGCAGTAGAGAGCGTGCGACAGAATGTTAAGGAGGGCGAGGCCATATCAGAGCCGCTGGCAAAAAGCGGGGTTTTTCCTCCCATGGTCGTGCGCATGGTGTCAGTAGGTGAGCAGACAGGGGAACTCGAGAAAATGCTCACAAAAATAGCGGATTTTTACGACGACCAGGTTGACGCTGCAGTAAGCGGGCTCACGAGCCTCATCGAGCCGCTTATAATAGCGTTCTTAGGCATTGTTGTAGGCGGCATCGTTATCTGCATGTTCCTTCCGATCCTTAAAATCACTAGTGTTGTCGGCGCCGGCTAAGTAATCGCCCGCTGCTTTCGGGGCACTCCTTAAGACGACTTGATACTAAGAGGGTTACGGGCATTGCTTTCGCTTGACGTTTCCGCCAGAGGCGGACCCGCCTCGGGCGGGCGCTCGGGGATACGCGCCCCTCGCTCACTCTACAAAAGTCGCTCATGCCCTACTGCGCAAAAGATTGCCCGCCTGACCGGAC
>JADHYM010000009.1 GCA_016782445.1 Candidatus Omnitrophota bacterium
CGGAGGATAGGCGCCTCCTCGGTCGCTGGCGTGAAAAAGCGCTCATGACCTACTGCATAAAAAATTACGCAACTAAATGGCGCCAATTGAATGAGCACTTTTTCAAGCTTCGCTACAGCACCACCCGGAACCTTCTTTTTTTAGTTAGCGCCTCTAGGATGCCCGCCCGCCTTGCCGAGCAAGGCGAGGCAGGCTTGCAGCCTTATGTAAAGTTTTTAAGGTACGTCTGTCTGTCGGCAGGCAGGCAGCCTTATAAAATACTTGAATAATAATATTTGCGTGTTATAATTACGTAATAATAAGGAGATAAGCATGCCGGAACTACGCAGAGATCCGATAATAGGACGATGGGTGATCATAGCCACGGAAAGGGCGAAACGGCCCTCGGATTTCTCGTTTGCGCAAGAACCCGGCGCTAAAAAAGAAAAAAAGCCTCCTTCAGAATGCCCTTTCTGCGAGGGCAACGAGTCAATGACCCTCCCTGAAATATATGCTCTACGTAATAAGACAAGCAAGCCGAATGCGCCGGGCTGGGAAGTCAGGGTTATTCCCTCTATATCCCCGTTTCTCGATGTAAAAGGCGACCTTGACCGTCACGGCAAGGGAATGTATGACCTCATGAACGGGATTGGCGCGCATGAAATTATAATACCTACGCCAAAACACGACGAAAGAACATTTATTGCTGACCTCCCGCAGCTAGAAAAGCTTACCGGGGTAATTATAAAAAGAATGCAAGAGCTGAAAAAAGATACTCGTTTTAAGTACGCGCTTTTTTTTAAAAATCATGGCAGGCCGGCCGGCGGAGGTAAAACAAAGCATCAGCATACACAGCTTATAGCAACTCCTGTAACGCCGAAGAGGGTAAAAGAAGAGCTTGTCGGCGCTAAATCTTATTTTGATTATAAGGACAGGTGCATATTCTGCGACATGATACGTCAGGAGCTTAGCGATAAAAAAAGGGTTTTTCTCGAAATTGACAATTTTTTGGCGATTAACCCGTACTGTTCACGGTTTCCTTTCGAGACCTGGATCCTGCCGAAGAAACACTCATGTGATTTTGATACAATGAACGAGAGGGACATAAAGGCCTATTCCAAAATTTTCCAGTTTACCCTTAAAAAACTTACGAATACGTTAGGAGATTTTCCGTATAATATTATTCTGCATACGGCTCCGTTCAGGCGCAGGAAGAAAAAAGGCTACTGGGAGACGATAGAAGAAGATTACCATTGGCACGTAGAGATAATGCCGCGCCTTACGCAGGTGGCCGGTTTCGAGTGGGGCAGCGGATTTTATATAAATTCCGTGCCGCCCGAAGACGCATGTAAATATTTAAAGGAAACGAACGGTATATAATAATCATGTCGCAATTACGACGAGATCCTATAACAGGGCGCTGGATAATTGTTAATTACGAAAAAGCAGCCGAGCCTGAATCATTTAGGTTTGAAAAACCCGTTAAAACAATGCCTTTTGAGAAGTGCCCTTTTTGCTACGGCAACGAACGCATGACACCGCCTGAAATCGTCGCGCATAGAGAGACAGGCAAACCAAACACTCCGGACTGGACCATACGGGTCGTACCGAATAAATACCCGGCGCTTACTACAAAGGGCAAGCTTGAGAAGGGCGGGTTTGGCGTATTTGACCGCATGAACGGCATCGGGGACCACGAAGTCATAATCGACATACCGGAGCATTCTCTGGATATAGCGGACATATCAGACAATCAGGCAGAGGAGGTTATCTGGTCCTATCACGGCCGGAGCACTGACCTTCGGAAGGACCCGAGGTTCAAGTATATTCTTATTTTCCGCAATTACGGAAAAGCAGCGGGTGCGTCACTTGAGCATCCGCATTCGCAGCTCATAGCGTTGCCGATAGTTCCGAAAAGGGTTAATGAAGAGCTTCATTCCGCGCATAAATATTATAACTACAAGGACAGGTGCGTTTTTTGCGATATATTGAGCCAGGAACTTGCAGACAAAGAGCGTATCGTCGACGTAAACGAGCACTTCATCGCTTTTTGTCCTTTTGTCTCGCGCTTTCCTTACGAAATGTGGATAATGCCCAAAAAGCACGAGTCGCATTTCGTAAGCATAAAAAAAGACGAGGTAAGGCCGCTCGGGATCATACTGCGCAATACGATGAAAAAATTAAAAAAATTGTTGAATGATCCGCCTTACAATTATATAATCCATACGTCACCGATAAACGGTTTTGAAAAAGAGTACTATCACTGGCACATAGAGATAATGCCGAAGCTCGTGAATGTAGCGGGCTTTGAATGGGGCAGCGGATTTTACGTAAACCCTGTCCCTCCCGAAGTAGCAGCGAGGAATCTGGTAAGTGTATAATGGTTCAGAAGTCAGAAGACAGAGATCAGATGACAGAAAAATCTGATTTCTGTTTTCTGACTTCTGACATCTGAACATTTTAAAAAGGAGGACAAGATGGCGATCAAAGTAGGAATCAATGGTTTTGGAAGAATAGGGCGTATGGTATTCAGGATAATGATGCAAAGAGGCGGGTTTGACGTCGTAGCGATAAATGATCTTACAGACGCCAAGACGCTTGCCTATCTTCTTAAATACGACTCTGTTCACGGAAAATTCAAGGGTGAGGTAAAGGTAAAGGATAAATCCATAATAGTCGATGGGAAGGCGATAGAGATCCTTAGCATAAAAAACCCCGCAGAGCTTCCGTGGGGCAAAGAAGGTGCGAAGGTTGTCATAGAGTCAACCGGCGTTTTCAGGGAGAGGGAAAAAATAGCCCTTCACCTTAAAGCCGGCGCGGAAAAAGTTATTCTCACGGTCCCGGCAAAGGACGAGATAGATAACATGATAGTTCTTGGTGTAAATGATGAAGCGCTCAAGCCCACTGACAAGATAGTTTCAAACGCTTCCTGCACTACCAACTGTCTTGCTCCCATGGTAAAGATTCTGAACGATAATTTCGGCGTGGAAAGAGGGCTTATGACCACTATACACGCCTATACTAACGACCAGAGCGTGCTTGACCTGCCACATAAGGATCTTCGCCGCGCGCGGGCAGCAGCAGAGAATATAATTCCTACCACGACGGGTGCGGCAAAAGCCGTTGGCAAGATAATTCCCGAGCTCGCCGGTAAAATAAACGGGATAGCTGTAAGGGTCCCTGTAAAGTGCGCCTCGGTCACGGATTTTGTCTGCCTCTTGAAGAAAAACACGAAAAAAGAAGACATAAATGCCGCGTTCAAGAAAGCAGCCGCGGGAGAACTTAAAGGCATTCTTGAATATAATGAGGATCCCATAGTTTCAACCGACATCATAGGCAATCCGCATTCCTGCATATTTGATTCGGACTGCACCATGGTGCTTACTGACAACTTCGTGAAAGTTATCGGATGGTATGACAACGAGTGGGGATACTCAAACCGTGTTGTTGACCTTATCGGCCGTTTGGCGAAGTAAAGTTGATATAAAAATTCAGAAATCAGAAGTCAGAAGTCAGAGGGGGAAGTCGGGAAAATGAAAATATCCGGACATCTGATTTCTGACTTCTGTTTTCTGAAGTAAACGAAAGGAGCCAAAAATGGCAAACGCTAGCATCACGGCAATAAATGAGAAGATAAAAAAAGAGAGCACGTTCGTAACTGAGCTCATGCGCGAGATCGAAAAGGTAATTGTTGGGCAGAAGTATCTGATTGAGCGCCTGCTCGTAGGGCTTCTCGCAAACGGCCATATCCTTGTAGAAGGGGTGCCGGGCCTGGCGAAGACGCTCTCCATAACCACGCTTTCGCAGGCGATAAAAACAAAGTTCCAGCGTCTTCAGTTCACACCTGACCTTTTACCCGCGGATCTTGTCGGGACGCTTGTCTACAACCCGAAGGAAGGGGTATTCACGACAAAAAAAGGGCCGATATTTGCGAACATTATTCTCGCTGACGAAATAAACCGCGCCCCGGCCAAGGTCCAAAGCGCGTTATTAGAGGCGATGCAGGAGCGGCAGGTGACGATAGGGGAGAACACCTTCAAACTTGATGAACCTTTTCTTGTCATGGCTACGCAGAACCCGATAGAGCATGAGGGGACCTACCCGCTTCCGGAAGCGCAGATAGATCGTTTTATGCTCAAGATAAACATAACATATCCTTCCAAAGAAGAAGAGCATAAAATCCTTCAGCGCATGGCCTACACAGAAAAAAAACTGAGTGCGTCGTCTGTCGCGGGCCCGAAGGACATCATGCGGGCGCGGGCCGTTGTAGACGAGGTATACATGGACGAGAAGATAGAAAAATACATACTCGATATTGTATTCGCGACACGCGAGCCGAAAAAATACAACCTCGATGACATAGCAAACCTTATACAATACGGCGCTTCGCCCAGAGCCAGTATTTATCTTACTGTGGCGGCCAAGGCCTACGCCTTTGTGCAGGGCCGCGGTTATGTGACCCCGCAGGATATAAAATCAATAGGCCCTGATGTATTGCGTCACCGCGTCATTGTTACGTACGAGGCAGAGGCCGAGGAAAAGACTTCGGACGACATTATTAAGAGAATATTCGAAGAGATCGAAGTACCGTAACAGTTTTCAGTAATCAGTTTTCAGTAATCAGTTTTTATAATGCAGGATGAAAAGAAGCTAAAAGTACAACAAAAAGCCCTGGACTATGTTGAGGAAGTTTATAGATTTTCGCTTATGTTGCCGGATAGCGAAAAATATAATCTGATTTCTCAGATTAGAAGAGCAGCTACATCAATACCTTTAAATATATCAGAAGGTGCCGCATCCAATAGCAAAAAAGAATTCAAACAATTTTTAAGCATTGCCTATAGATCAGCTAAAGAAGTTTTAACTTGTTTTGAACTGATTGAGAGACTTCACTCGCATAAACATTTAGCTTCTAAAATAAATGAATTAAAAATAAAAGGAGACGAAATTTGCAAAATGACCCATTCTCTAAGAATGAAACTGACAACTGAAAACTGAAAACTAATAACTGATAAATGATACCAAAAGAAATCTTAAAAAAGATTCGGCGCATAGAGATAACCACCTCGCGCATGGTGACCGACGTCTTTGCCGGGCAGTACAAGAGTGTCTTCAAGGGCCGCGGCATGGAGTTCGACGAGGTGCGCGAGTATCTGCCGGGAGACGAGATACGCGCGATAGACTGGAACGTAACAGCGCGCATGGGGCACCCTTTCATAAAGCAATTCGTGGAAGAGAGAGAACTCACCATAATGCTTCTTATCGACAAATCCCCTTCCTCTTATTTTGGCACCACAAACGAGCTTAAAAGTCAGCTTGCTGCGGAGGTCGCGTCATTACTCGCGTTTTCCGCGATAAAGAATAACGACAAGGTGGGCCTCATTATTTTTACGGACAAGGTGGAGAAGTTTATTCCCCCGCGAAAGGGCTCGCGGCACGTTCTTCGCGTAATACGCGAGGCGCTTTATTATAAACCCGATGGCAAGGGCACTGACATAGAGGGGGCTGTTTCGTTCCTCAACAGGGTGACCAAAAGAAAAACCGTTTCGTTTGTCATTTCTGATTTCTACGCGTCTAATTTTAGAAAATCACTTCTCGTGGCCAACAAGCGTCACGACCTGATCGCCGTTACCATTACGGATCCGCGCGAGCTCGAGATGCCGAACGTCGATATAGTAGAACTCAAGGACCCCGAGACAAATGAGGAATTTCTCATCGATACCTCGAGCCATGCCGTGCGAAATCAATACGCTCGTAACGCGAAGCGCCTCTTTAGCGAGCGCGAAAAGCTTTTCCGCTCCATAGGCGTGGACATGGTCGATATACGCACTGACAGCCCTTATTCTAAGACGCTTTACAGGTTTTTCAGAATGCGGGAGCGAAGATTTAGATAATATGAAGAAGACAGGCCTTTTTCTTCTATGTTTTTTAGTTCTATTTCCGGGTATTTCCCGTTCGGAAAGTCGCACAGAAATCACGGCCGAGGCGCGTGTTGACCAAGAATCGTTCAGGATAGGTGACAGTATACGCTATTCTGTTAAGGTCGTTGCGAATCCGGATCTCGAAATCGAGTATCCTGCAATAGGTAAAGAGATAGGTGATTTTGAGATTAAGGACGCCGGCCGCAGCGATAAGGAAGCCAAGGGCAAGCGGTATATCGAGACGTGGTATATCTTAAGGACATTCAAGACAGGCGCTCGAACCATACCGCTTGTTACGATTAAATACAAGACCCCGGGCGAGACGGGTTTAAGGTCAATCGATACGAATCCGGTTACTGTAAACGTCGAAAGCGTTTATGAGAAAAGCCCTGACAAATCCGATATACGCGACATAAAAGGCATTTTTTATGTTACAAGGCGCCTTGTTATCCCTCTTGGTTTAATAATTGCCCTTATCGTGATCGCGCTTCTTGTGGGGGGCATTTATCTTAAAAAAAGGCTCACTTCGCTCATGATCCCGGAGGTAATAAAACTCCCGCACGAGATAGCTTTTAAAAGGCTGGAAGAGCTGAAAAATAAGGGCCTTGTTGAAAAAGGGCTCGTGAAGGAATTCTACTTTGAGCTCTCGGATATACTAAGGCGCTACATAGAGGACAGGTTTAATCTTCGCGCGCCCGAGATGACAACAGAAGAATTTCTTATCTTTCTTAAGAGCTCGAAGTCTTTATCAGTGGATCACAAGTATCTTCTTCGAGAGTTTTTGTCGCATTGTGACCTCGTGAAGTTCGCGAAATACGGACCGAGTCCTAAGGAAATAGAAAAGAGCCTCCTTTCAGCAGAGAGTTTCGTGGACCAGACAAAGGAAGAAAAAGAAGAAAAGAAAAATGGAATTTAAAGACCCGTTAGCGCTTTTATTTATTCCGCTTTTCATAGCCGTTCTTTTTTTAACGAGGCGGAAGGCCCACGCCTTCATACGCTTTCCAACGCGGGAGCTTCTGGCGGGCATAAAAGCCACCTTTAAGCTGCGCTTCATGAAGTATCTGGTTTTTTTAAGGGTAGGGGCGCTTGTGCTCCTTGTTTTTGCCTTTGCGAGGCCGCGGCTTCCCCTTAAGGAAACAGTTGTCTATACCCAGGGTATAGACATAGTCCTCGCGCTTGACGTGTCTACAAGTATGTTGGCTGAGGATTTTAAAATAGGGGGAAAGCGTCTTAACAGATTGGACGTGGTAAAGAAAGTAGTAAAGAGTTTTATAGAGAAGCGCCCCAACGACAAGATCGGGATGGTCGTCTTTGCAGGGCGCTCTTACACTATTTCACCTCTGACGCTGGACCACGGATGGCTTTTAAATAATCTCGAGAGGGTAAAAATAGGTATGCTCGAGGATGGGACCGCTATCGGATCAGGCATTGCTTCATCTCTGAACCGCCTGAAAGGCACCAAGGCAAAGGATAAGATAATAATTATTTTGACAGACGGCATGAATAACGCCGGGAAGATAAGCCCGCTTATAGCTGCCGACGCCTCGCACGCCCTGGACATTAAGATCTATGCGATAGGCGCCGGCACAAAAGGCTTTGCGCCGTATCCTGTACAGGATGCTTTTGGCAGGACCATGTACCGGCCGGTAAAGATCGATATGGATGAGACCACCTTGAAAAAGATAGCGCAGGTTACAGGGGGCGTTTATTATAGGGCGACGGATACGGAGAGCCTAACGGATATTTATGATGAGATCGATAAGCTCGAGACGTACCCGATCGAGGAAAAAGGATACCTGGAGTACAAGGAGCTTTTCGGATATTTTCTTTATCCCGGGATTTTTCTTTTGCTTCTCGGAGCAATACTAAGCAACACTATTTTTAGGAGAGTACCGTAATGTTAATGAGATCCGGTAGTTACGTCGGTCGTCGGACGGTTGCGGTTGCGTTCATACTTACGCTGCCGACCGACGCAGCCGTTTCTCGCGACTCAACCACAACCGACCAACGGAACCGGGTTATATAGAGGTCAATAATGCGATTCGGTGACCCAAGATTAGCGTATACACTGTGGTCGGTTGCGGCGCTGGGGGCGTTCTATTTCTGGGCGTTTAAGCGCAAAGAAAAAACCCTCCGCCGCTTCGCAGAGGATAAGCTTTTAAACGAAATATCAGCTTCGCGGGACACGGGAAAAGAAAAGCTGAAAGTTTATCTTTTGACGTGCGCCTTTTTACTTTTGATTCTGGCAGCAATGAGGCCCCAGTGGGGTTTTCACTGGGAAGAGGTAAAGCGGCAGGGCATAGACATACTGATAGCGCTTGACACCTCCAACAGCATGCTGGCCGAGGACGTCAAGCCCTCGAGGATCGAGCGCTCAAAGCTCGCCATAAAGGACCTTGTCGGAAAACTAAAAGGGGATCGCGTAGGCCTCATAGCCTTTGCGGGAAGCGCTTTTTTGCAATGCCCCTTGACGACTGATTATAATGGCTTTATACTTTCATTGGATAGCATGAACGTTGACACTATACCGCGGGGCGGCACGTCCATATCAAGCGCCATAAAAGAGGCGATAAAGGTTTTAAAAGACGAGCCGGAGAGCTTCCGCGTGCTCATTCTCATTACTGACGGCGAGGACCACGAGGGCAATCCCTTGGAATGGGCGAGAATAGCGGAAAAAAACAAGATACGGATATTCTGTATAGGAATAGGCACGCCTGAAGGCGAGCTCATATACGTGCAGGACGAACACAATCGCGGCTCATTTCTGAAAGACAGAGAGGGCAATGCGATAAAGTCCAAGCTCAACGAAAGGGTGCTTGAAAAAATCGCCCTTGCAACAAAAGGGACCTACGTCCATGCCACGGGAGCGCAATTCGGGCTTGACCTTATTTATAAGGACCGGTTGTCCGTGATGGAGAAAAGGGCGCTCGAGTCGAAACTCGTCAAGCAGTATGAAGAGCGCTTTCAGATACCCTTAGGGTGCGCAATTTTACTTCTTGTAGCGGCGATGTCCGTAGGCGAGAGAAAAAAGAAAATAGATGCTTAAATACGCTTTTATTCTACTCGCGTTTTTTTTAATGCCGCGTGCGGCACCTGCCGCGGATTCTGACAGGCTTGTCTCGGAAGGAAATAAGCTTTACGAGGCAGAGGACTATACGGCTGCGCTCGAGAGGTACAAGAAGGCAGAGGAGCTTTTGCCGGATTCACCTTTAATAAAGTTCGACGTCGGCGCAGCGCTCTACAAGACCAAAAGTTACAAAGAGGCAGTGTCAGCTTTTACACAGTCACTCGCCTCGGAAGACTCGCGTCTTGAAGAGGGCGCAAACTACAACCTGGGGAACACAAAATACAGAATCGGCGCCGCGAGGCAAGAAAAAGATCCCGAGGCCGCGATGAGCGTCATGAAAGAGTCTTTAAAATATTACAAAAGAGCCATAGGGTTAAACCCTGATGACGAGGACCCTAAGTTTAACTACGAGTTTGTTGAGAAAAAACTAGAAGAGCTGAAAAAGAAACAAGAAGAACAAAAGAAAGACGAGAACAAGGAGCAAGACAAAGAGGACAAAGAGGATCAGCAAGATAAAGAGGATAAGAAAGACCAGCAAGACAAGCAGGACGAGAAAGACAAACAAGACGAGAAAGACAAGCAAGACGAGAAAGACAAGCAAGACGAGAAAGACAAACAAGACGAAAAAGACAAGCAAGACGAGAAAGACAAACAAGACGAAAAAGACAAGCAAGACGAGCAGGATAAGCAAGACGAGCAGGATAAACAAGATGAGCAAGACAAGCAAGAGCCGCAAGGCCAAGAGATGCCCCGCGAGAGCGCGTCTCAAGATTATCACGGCGGGGATATGTCTAAAGAAGAGGCTAAAATGCTTTTAGAGGGCCATGAGCATGAAGAGGAAGAAACAGGCGATAAAATGAAAAAAATCGGAGCTTCAAGCGATGATGTGCTTAAGAACTGGTAAGACGCGAATAGTCATTTTGTTGTTTTTATTTTGCGCCCTTATTATACCCGCAATCATTTCACATGCTGCCAGGGAAATAGGGTTTCGCGTTACAGCGGATAAGACCGTGGTCTCGCTCGGAACCAGATTCCAGATGAACATCATTTTTGACGAGATGCGCGACATACCGCCTCCTGATATACCAAGCACGGAAGAGTTTAAGATACGCTACCTCGGGCCGTCGAGCCGCGTTTCGATCGTGAACGGCCAGATGGCGAGTTCCATAACGCATATATACACGTTAATCCCGCTCAAAGAAGGTACTTTTAAGCTCGGTCCTTATTCGTTTAATTACAGGGGTGATACGTACTCGTCAAACGCCTTTACCGTTCAAGTAATAACAGGAGCCGTTCCCCAACAGAGCGCGCAAAGAACCGATCGTTATAGAAAGAGCGGGGAATATGGCGACAGGGCATTTCTCGTAATGAAGGCGGGAAAAACAAGGGCTTATATAAACGAGCTCATACCGTTATCTGTAAAACTTTACGCGGACAGGCTTTCGATAAGGGATATACAGTACCCTGAGTTTGAGCAGCAGAGTTTTTCCGTTCAGGCGTTCGGCGATCCCACGCAGTACCGCGAATACTCAGGCGGTGTGCCGTACGGCGTAATGGAGTTTAAAACCTATATATTCGGCACGCGTGCGGGTAAATTTTTCATCGGGCCCGCGATACTTAAGGGCAACGTCATGACACAAAAAAGAAGCCGATCGCCTTTTTCAAGGGGCGCGTATGACGACGAGGATTTATTCGAAAGCTTCTTCGGCGCCTACGATATTTTTCCGCTCGAGCTTGAATCAAACGAGGTCCCGATGGTTGTGCTGGCGCTTCCGAAAAAGGGCCGGCCCGAAAGCTTTAATGGCGCGGTGGGCAAATTCCGCTTTAATTTAAGCGCGAGTCCCCGCGAGGTAAAAGTAGGGGATCCGATTACCCTAAAGATGTTTGTTACGGGAGAGGGGAATTTTAACACAGTTCTTGCGCCGAAGCTTGATCTAGGGGAACATTTCAAAACTTACAAGGCCGAGGTTTCAAAGCAGGAAAAAACAAAGGTCTTTGAACAGGTGCTGCTTCCCACCAGCCACTCCATTACGGAAATTCCGCCGGTTAAATTTTCATTTTTTGACCCTGTAGCGAAGAAATACAAAACCGTGACGACAAAGCCCATAAAGGTAAAGGTGGAAAAGTCTGACAGTCCCGGGCATTTAAGGATAGTGGAGGATGGAAAAGCTGCGTACATGGGATCGGTTCCACAGGAGGAGGTCCTGGGCCGTGATATAGTATATATAAAGGAGAGCCCCGGGGCCTTTAGGAAAAAGGGCCCTTATCTCTATAAAAACAAACTGTTTCTCGGAGCCAATATCTTTGTGTTTTTCATCTTTTTAGGGCTTCTTTTTATCGAAAAAAGGCAGGAGCGCTTGCGTAAGGATGTCAGGTATGCGAGGCGTCTGGTAGCGCCCAAGAACGCCAGGATGAACATAAAACGAGTCAGGATCCATATGGAGAGGGGCCAGCTCGAAAAATTTTATGACGTCATATTCAAGACGCTGCAAGGCTATTTCGGCGATAAATTCCACCTTCCTTCAAGCGGCATAACAGGTACCATAGTAGATGAGGTTCTCGCGCCAAAAGGCGTAAAAGAAAATATTCTTAAAAAGACACGGGCGCTTTTTGAGGATTGCGACATGGCGCGTTATGCCCCCTCAAGTCTTGACGCGAAAAAAATGGGAGAGTCGTTTCGCTCGGCCCTCGAAATAATAGATTATTTCGAAAGGAAAAGATTATGAAAACAACTCGGGGTGCGCTTTTATTCCTCATCTTCTTTTGCATGGCAGGATTTTTTTCCGGCTGTACAAGCCAAAAAGTTCCGGGAGAACTCGAAGGGCTCTTCGAAAGCGCGGGTGAGTATTATAAAAAGGGCGACTACCCCCTGGCAATAGAAGATTATGAAAAAATACTTAACTCGGGTTACGAAACCGGCAATTTATATTACAATGTCGGAAACAGCTACTTTAAGCAAAACATGATCGGCAAAGCGATAGTCAATTACAAAAGGGCGCTTCGTCTCCAGCCCAGAGACGGTGACGTGAGGTCCAATTACAAATTTGCATTTTCCACGGTAAAAAGAAACGTGTTCCCTAAGCAAAAGATATTTGTTTTAAAGCTTTTCGACATAGTCAACAAAAACCTGACGACTAACGAGGTGACGATTGTCCTCTCCCTCGTAATCCTTATTTTCATGGTGAACGCGCTTCTTTATGTCTCTATTATACCCACGAGAAGGTTTTTCGTGCTTTCAAGCGTTGTGCTTATCCTTATCTTCCTGGCGAACGCGTATTTCCTCTATGCTAAGGCTTGCCTTATAGGAAAAGAGGCCGTAGTAATACAGGAAGCGCCGGATGCGAGATTCGAGCCCTTCCCGAGAGCGACAACGCACTTTACTCTTTATGAAGGGGAAGAAATCCTCGTCATCGAGCGCATGGATTCATGGTGCAAGATTAAACGCGTTGATGGGAAGATTGGGTGGGTCAAGGCTGAGGCGGTTGAGGTAATATGAATATATTTGAATGGGTTGCGGTCGCGTCGGTCGGTCGCGTCCCTTGCGGTCTGCATTTTGCATTGAGGAGCTCGGGACTCCCTTCGGTCGTCGCGCGAAACGTGGGTCGTCAGCCGGTCGCGTGTATTTTATTCACGCAACCCATTGACGCAACCGTTTCTCGCGACACAACCGCAACCAATCGACGCAACCGGATTAATATATGAATATTCTATTCGCATCCCCAGAAGTGGTCCCTTTCGCCAAAACAGGCGGTTTAGCTGACGTTGCCGGCAGCCTCCCGAAAGAGCTTGCCAGGGAAGGGCAAGCCGTAAAAGTAATACTCCCGTTCTATAAATCCGTCAAAAACCTTGATCTTTCGCTTAAACCGAAAAAGATCGGCTCGTTCGCATTTCTTACATATGAAGATTCAGGCATTGAGTACGTATTCGTCGTGAATGACAAATATTACGACAGAGATGCGCTCTATGGCGATAAAACAGGCGACTACCCGGATAATTACCTGCGTTTTAGCTACTACGCGAAGAGCATTGTCGAATTTGCCCTGCATTCAGGCTTTAAGCCGGACATAATTCACTTAAACGACTGGCAAACCGGCCTCGTGCCGATTTATCTAAAAATGGAGAACAGCCCTATAAAGACGCTTTTCACCATCCATAACATTGCTTATCAGGGCCTCTTTAAAAATAGTGTTTTAAAAGACATCAGTGTCCCGCGGGATTTTTATCATATAAACGGTATAGAGTATTACAACAAGATCTCCTTCTTAAAAGCAGGCATTATTTATTCAACGGCAATTAGCACAGTAAGCAAAAAATATTCAGAAGAGATCCTAACCACGGAATTCGGATGCGGCATGGACGGAATATTAAAAACGCGCGCACACGACCTTTACGGAATACTAAACGGCGTTGATTACAAAGACTGGGACCCTAGAAATGATAAATACATCGCGGAAAAATACGGGCCGGAAACAATAGGGGGAAAAGTCTTTTGCAAAAAAGACCTTATAAACGCCTCAGGCCTGCTCGAAGACACTATTGAGCGGCCCCTAATCGGTGTCATCTCACGCCTTGCCGAACAAAAGGGCATAGACTTACTCGCCGAAGCTGCCAGGGATATAGTGAATGCCGGCGCAAGCATCATCATTCTCGGAACAGGCGATGAAAAATACAACAAGATCTGCGCGGATCTAGCTGATGAATTCCCGGGCCGCGTTGCAAGCCTCATAAAATTCGACAACGCACTCGCACACAAAATCGAAGCAGGAAGCGACTTTTTTGCAATGCCCTCACGATACGAGCCATGCGGCTTAAACCAACTCTACAGCCTCCGCTACGGCACACTCCCAATCGTGCGTGCAACAGGGGGCCTCGACGACACCATAACTGACCTCTACGCTGACCCGGAAAACGGAAACGGCATCAAATTCCAAGACGCCACAAAAGACGCGCTCATCGAAGCGGTAAAGCGCGGCATTGCGCTCTACCAAAAACGTGACACTTGGCACTCCACACTGCGGAGGATTATGGGGCTCGACTATTCTTGGCAACGATCCGCCACATTCTACCGGGAGCTTTACAGTAAATTAATCAATAAATAACAACACGCAATCGCAACCGACCGACGTTTCGCGCGACACAACCGCCACCGTCCGACGTTCCCCATACCACCTCCGCCTCTCATTACCGCGAACTCTACTCGAAACTAATTAAACAGTAGCTTCCGAAGGGCGCCTACCTCGCTGCTCACCCCATCTATTGTGATAAAAATCTCAAAATGTCGCTGAAGAGGGTGTAACCTTAAGTGTATGGCGCAAAAGTTCGCCTCTCGGTAGACGCCCTCCGGAAGCTACTGTAGCAATCGCGTTTCTTATCTTAGGTTCGCGGTAATAGGTGGCTACGGTGAGAAAGTGGGTATCGGTGGCAGTTGCGTCGATAGTCCGAAACGCTTTCGAGTTGGCATCCTTCCTTCACCTGATCTCAATCATCAAAACACAATATAAAATCTTTTTTTCAACACAAGCATTAAAGCAGGGGATTGGGGTAGTGCTGGAGCGAAGCTTGAAAAAGTGCTCATACAATTGGCGCCATTTAACTGCGCAATATTTTGTGCAGTAGGTCATGAGCGCTTTTTCACGCCAGCGACCGAGGAGGCGCCTATCCTCCGAGGGAGCGACGAGCGGAAGCACTGCCCCAAGCCCCTGCTTTAAAGCCAAACTAAACCTTGAGGCGGATTTATTTTAGAGGTATAATTAAGACAGGTTTATTTTCTTGAAACAATGAGGGAGAAATAATGAGCGAATACAACTGCACACGCTGTTCGTACGTCTACATACCTTCAGATGGCGACCCATCGCAAGGCATTGTGAAAGGTATAACATTTGAAAACCTGCCCGATAGTTGGGCATGTCCCATCTGTGGAGCGTCAAAAGACACGTTTAAGAAAAAGCCTTAATTTTTTCATGAACAAGTAGTTTCGAAACGCTTTCGAAAAGAAGAGCCAACGAAACAATAGGAGGACATATGTCAAAGCCAAAAAAAATAAGACAAAGATTATTATGGAGTGGAGCTTTGCTTGCCGTCATTAGCTGCCTAAGCTTTATACTTTTCTGGACGTTTATAGTCGAAGATATAGAGGTATACCTCAATGATGATGGGACCTCCATTTTATCAGGTTGGTTTATAATAGCTTTTCTTGTAGGTATATTTGTGTTTTTAGTGGGAATTGCTTTGTTTTTATATCAAAAAATAAAAAAGCATTCTACCCCGGTTAAAATGGGCAGATTAGAAGGATAGTCCCAAAACGCTTTCTGGTATAGATAGGACAAGAGGGATGCTGGAAGCTAGGCGCTAGGTTCTGGCGGCTGGTATGGAAGCTGGAAACCAGAAGCAGGAAACCGGAAAGAAAAAATTCACATCCAGCCTCAAACCTCAAGCTTCAAGTGTCCATACTAGCAGCTAGTGCCCAGAAACCAGCTTCCAGTCCCCTTGCCAAATCATTTCCAAAATCATCATTACAACCCATTGACATAATCACCAAATATAAGTATACTATATAACCTAATTCCCTTATTAGAACAAGGAGGCCATATAGTATGAAAAAGACCGTAAAAGACATGGATATAAGAGGTAAGCGCGTCCTTGAGCGCGTTGATTTTAATGTTCCGCTTGACGAGAAAGGACGCATTACAGACGATACGCGTATAAGAGCCGCTCTTCCTACTATACAATATATTCTCAAAGCACCCGCGAAGTTGATCCTGATGAGCCACCTGGGCCGCCCAAAGGGTGAGGCTATTCCTGCGATGAGCCTCGCGCCATGCGCAAAGCGCCTTTCTGAGCTTCTTCGCAGGCCCGTAAAAATGATGAAAGATTGCGTAAGCTCGGATGTGGAAAAAGAAGTCGCATCCATGAAGGACGGAGACGTAATTCTTCTTGAAAACCTAAGATTCCATAAAGAGGAAACCAAGAACAACCCTGAATTCGCGAAAAAACTCGCTTCTCTCGGGGAGGTATTCATAAACGACGCATTTGGCACCTGCCACAGGGCGCACGCCTCGACAGAAGGCGTTACGAAGTTTCTGCCGAGCGCCATGGGACTTTTAGTGGAAAAGGAAGTGGAATATTTCGATAAGATCCTTACTTCTCCTGAAAAACCGTTTGTCCTGATACTCGGCGGCGCGAAGGTTTCCGATAAGATAGCTGTTATAGAGAACATGCTCCCTAAAATAGATTCGCTTCTTATAGGCGGGGCAATGGCGTATACGTTCCTTAAGTCACGTTTGAAAGGCGTCGGAAGCTCCAAGCTCGAAGAGGACAATGTGGAAGTAGCAGCTGAGCTTTTCTCCAAAGCGCGCGAAAGCAACGTGAGCATATTTCTTCCGGAGGATCACGTCATAGCTAAAACCATAACCCCGGATGCGAGAACAAAAGTCGCGAAAGAGCATATTCCTGATGGCTGGATAGGCCTCGACATAGGCCCGAGAACAATTAAAAAATTTAAAGAAGCCTTGAAAGACGCGAAGACTATTCTCTGGAACGGCCCACTGGGGTATTTTGAGTTTAAGCCGTTCAGAAGGGGAACCACTGAGATTGCCAAATTCATAGCGCGTCTTGACGCGGTTAAAGTAATAGGCGGGGGAGATACAGCAGCCGCGATAAATGAGCTGAAACTCGGGCCGAAGATGAGCCATATTTCAACCGGCGGCGGAGCATCGCTCGAATATCTCGAAGGAAAAGGGCTGCCGGGAATTACGGCCCTCGAGGATAAATAATGTCAAGAAATCCGATAATAGCCGGTAACTGGAAAATGCACAAGACTCCCGAAGAGTCTATCAAACTTGCCAACGAAATCAAAAGAAACACCTTTAAAATCGAAGATGTAGACATAGTGCTTTGCCCGCCCTTTACGTCACTCACTGACGTGAAAGACGTGATACAAGATACGAATATTTTACTCGGCGCGCAGAACATGTCCTGGAAGACCGAAGGCGCTTTTACAGGAGAGATTTCTTCGCTCATGCTTAAAAGCGCGGGATGCGCCTATATAATCATAGGCCACTCGGAAAGACGAGCCTACTTCGGAGAGACAAACGAATTAGTGAATAAAAAGCTAAAAACAGCCCTTACTGAAGGGCTTTTGCCTATAATGTGCGTGGGGGAGACGCTCAAAGAGCGGGAAGCTCAAAAGACATTTGACGTTGTTTCAGAGCACGTTCATAAAGGCCTGGCCGGCATAGAGGGGCAGGATATTATAAAAGTTGTCATTGCATATGAGCCGGTATGGGCAATAGGAACAGGAAAGACCGCAACGAAAGAACAGGCAGAAGAGGTGCACGCCTTCATAAGAGAGAATCTCGCGAAGAAATATAATTCTGAAATTGCCGAAAAAGTGCGTATTCAGTATGGCGGAAGCGTGAAACCCGCTAATATAGAGGAGCTTATAAAAGAAAAAGATATTGACGGCGCCCTTGTCGGTGGCGCGTCTTTAGACGCTGCGTCATTTGTGGAAATAATTAAAGGAGCAAACAAATGCTATACGCCTTCGTAATAATAGTGCATCTTACAGCTTGCCTTATGCTGATCGCTGCTATCCTGCTTCAGGCGGGGCGCGGCGGGGGATTGAGCGAAACCTTCGGAAGCGATTCGCAGAAGACGCTCTTTGGCGCGAAGGCCAACGTCTTTTTAACGCGCGCCACAGTTACGGCAGCGTGCCTTTTTCTCGTGACGAGCCTTCTTCTGGGAGTGCTTACCTCGCGAAGGGGAAAAAGCATTATCGATTTTGAGGGAAGCACGGACCCCGAGGCCCAAAGACAAACCCAAAGACAAAACCAAACCGAAGCCGACATTCCTTATATTCCGCCGCCCGTTCCCATAGATCAGGAAAGCGTCCAGGAAAAAGCTCAGGAAACAGTAGAACCCCAACCCCAACCCATACCTATTGATGAGCCCGGCGGCCCGAGCATGGACTAAAAAGATATTTTTTGTGCCGCTATTGTTTATAGCGGCACTTTCTTTGCTCGGCGGGGACAGGTCTCTTCCAGAGACTACACCCCATATGGAGACCTGTCCCCGCTCGAATAATGAGACCTGTCCCCGCCCAACGCGCGGTGACGCGTTTGTCGTGGGTAATATAGGTGACGCCAGAACCCTTATTCCAATTCTCGCTTCTGATAGCCCCTCTTCGTACATCGTAGCCCTTGTCTTCAGTGGCTTAGTAAAATATGATACAAACGTAGAACTTACAGGAGATCTTGCCGAGTCCTGGGACATAGAGGACGAGGGCCTCGCGATAGTTTTTCATTTACGAAAAAATGTGCGCTGGCACGACGGACATCCGTTTACGGCCGAAGACGTAAAATTTACGTACGAAAAGCTTATTGACCCGGCTGTCCCGACCCCATACGGTGGTGATTTTAAGATGATAGACCGCCTTGAAATCCCGGACGCCTTTACAGTAAAGGTAATTTACAAAGAACCTTTTTCGCCGGGGCTCACAAGCTGGCACATGCCTATCATGCCGAAACACCTTCTTGAAAATGAAAGCTTCGTTACTACTAAGTTTGCCCGCGCGCCCGTAGGGACCGGGCCGTATAAATTCAAAAGGTGGAAATCCGGGGAAAGGATAGATCTTGTCGCGAATGAGGACTACTTCGAGCACGCGCCATACATAGACCGGTATATTTACCGCGTTATACCTGACCAGGCGACGCTTTTTCTTGAGCTTGAAACAGAGGGTATTGATTTAATGAGCCTCGAGCCGATTCAGTTTAAAAAACTTACTGACACCCGGTTTTTTAAAAAGCGTTTCAAAAAATTCAAGTACCCTTTTTTCGGCTATACGTACATGGCCTATAACCTGAAGGACGAAAAATTTAAGGATAAAAGAGTTCGTCAGGCGCTGAATTACGCCGTAAACAAACAGGAACTCATAGAGGGCGTGCTTTTTGGGCTTGGCAGGATATCTGCGGGGCAGTTCGTGCCGGAATCCTGGGCCTATAATGAAGACGTGAAACCCTATCCCTTTGACCCGGAAAAGGCGAAAACGGTTCTCGCCGAGTGCGGATGGCAGGACACTGACGGCGACGACTGGATAGATAAAGACGGAAAAAATTTTGAATTTACGATACTTACAAACCAGGGAAACGACATGCGGCTTAAAACCGCTGAGATAATACAGCGCCGCCTCAAGGATATAGGCATCAAAGTGGATATCAGGGTCCTTGAATGGGCGGTTTTTATAAATGAGTTTGTCGACAAAAAACGTTTCGAAGCCATAATGATGGGCTGGGGCCTGGGGAGGGAACCTGATTGCTTTGACATATTCCATTCGTCAAAAACAGGGCCCGGAGAATTCAACTTCGTAAGTTACTCGAACCCCGAACTTGACGCGCTTCTCGTCGCGGGCAGGCGCACATTCGACAAAGAAAAAAGAAAACAAATTTACCATAAGGTCCAGAAAATACTTTATGACGACCAGCCATACATGTTTTTGTATGTGCCGGACTCTCTCGTAGCGGTCCATTCAAGATTCGAGAATGTAAAACCAAGCGCCATAGGAATAGGGTATAATTTTATCGACTGGTGGGTACCGAAGGCTAAACAGAGATATAGGTATTGATCAAGGGTTGCGGTTGCGTTGATCGGTTGCGTCGCGAGAATCGGTTGCGTCAGACGGTTGCGTTTATTATTCACGCACCCGACCGACGACGGACGTTTCGCGCGACGCAACCGCAACCGACCGACGAAAAACAATATGTTAAAATACATAATAAAACGCTTACTAAATATGATCCCGATATTGTTCGGTATCACTCTTATTTCCTTCGCCGTGATACACATGGCTCCGGGCAAGCCCACTGATCTCGTAACCCAGCTCAATCCCAAGGTGAGCATGGAAGCGCGCGAGAAGCTGAATAAAATACATGGCCTCGACAAACCGCTTTACGTTCAGTATCTTGACTGGATAAAAAAAATAGGACGGCTTGATTTCGGGAAAAGTTTTGCCGACTCAAGGCCTGTTATCGATAAGATTGCCGAAAGACTCCCCATAACTCTCCTTATAAATGTCCTCTCGATTTTTATTATTTTTATTGTTTCAATTCCCGTAGGCATAAAAAGCGCTCTCCGAAAAGGAGCGCCTTTTGACAAGATAAGTACGGTCGCGGTATTTATAGGATTTGCCATCCCGAGTTTCTGGCTGGCGCTTCTTTTAATATCGTTTTTCGGGGTACACTTAGGTATTTTGCCCGTATCCGGGATTGTGTCGCTCGATTTTGAAAAACTAAATCTTTTACAAAAAATATTCGACCTCTCGCGGCACCTCATACTGCCTGTTTTTGTGCTTTCAATAGGCGGCATAGCGGGTTTTTCCCGCTACATGCGGCAGAGCATGTTGAGCGTGGAGCACCAGGATTATATAAGGACCGCAAGGGCCAAGGGCCTGCCGGAAAAAGAGGTAATATACCGGCACGCGCTTAAAAACGCGCTCCTTCCTATAATAACAATTCTCGGGCTTTCTATTCCGGCGCTACTTTCAGGAAGCGTTATCGTCGAGAAGGTATTCAGCATACCGGGCATGGGGCTTTTAATGTTTGAGTCGGTTTTTATGCGTGACTATAACGTGATAATGGGGATCCTGATTGTAAGCGCATTTCTCACGCTTTTAGGAAACCTCCTTGCTGACATCGCGTACGTATACGCAGATCCGAGGATACGCTATGAAAAATAAATTAATGCTGACCGGCGTAATCATAATAATCTTGCTCATACTAGCAGCGGTGTTTGCGCCGAAAATCGCCAAATATGACCCTACCTATATAAATATAAAAGAGGCGCTCCTTCCGCCTTCCGAAGAGCATCTCATGGGAACTGATATGCTGGGAAGGGATCTTTTTTCAAGGATGCTTTTTGGCTCGCGCATAGCCCTTACGATAGGTATCGTTGCTGTCGGGCTCGCCGCAGTTATCGGCGTGGCGCTCGGTTCGATAGCGGGTTATTTCGGAGGGAAAATAGATTCTGTTATAATGCGGTTCGCGGATATCATGCTTTGCTTTCCGGCTTTTTTTCTGATACTCGCGGTCATCGCAGTAGTAGGGCCGAGCATTTTTAATATAATGATAATAATAGGCTTAACGAGCTGGATGGGCATGGCGCGTCTCATTCGGGCGGAAATACTTACCCTGAAGACAAGGGATTATGTTTTGTGTTCCAGGGTTCTCGGCGCGAGTAACTTTTTTATTATCACAAAGCACCTTATACCGAACGGCATCGGGCCGGTGCTTGTGAGTTTTGTTTTTGGAGTTGCGGGCGCGATTCTAATGGAAGCGGGCTTAAGTTTTCTCGGACTCGGTGTTCAGCCGCCTGATCCGAGCTGGGGCAACATTCTCATGGAAGGCAAGGCAGTCCTGGGCGTAGGCTGGTGGGTTATTCTTTTTCCGGGACTTGCGATACTCATAACGGTTTTGGCATTTAACTTATTGGGAGAGGGATTGAGAGACGCGCTTAATCCAAGGATAAAATAATGAAAGTCAGACGGTTGCGTTGATCGGTTGCGTCGCGAGAAATGGTTGCGTCGGATGGTTGCGTCAGATTTACACGCAACCGACCGACGACTGACGTTTCGCCCGACGCCACCGCAACCGACTGACGAAAGACAAAATAAAAAATATATGCTATTAAAAGTAAAAAACTTAACTATAAACTTCAAGAATGACGACGGCCCCGTAAAAGCCGTAAAGGGAATTGACTTTGAAATAAACGAAAACGAGGTTCTTGGTCTCGTCGGAGAATCCGGAAGCGGAAAAACCGTAACCGCGCTTTCGATCATGGATCTTCTCGAGAAAAAAACATGCTGCGTAGAAGGAGAGATCAACACCTCTTTCAACCGCGTTCGCGGAAAAAATATCACCATGGTTTTTCAGGAGCCTTTTACGTCTCTCAATCCTGTTCTGCGTGTCGGGGAGCAGGTAGACGAGGTAATGCTTACGCATGAAAAGGCCTCGGCCAAAGAAGCCAGGAGTCATACACTCGAGCTTTTTAGAAAAGTAATGATAAAAGAACCCGAGCGCGTATATGATTCCTACCCGCACGCGTTATCCGGCGGCCAGAGGCAGCGCGTTATGCTTGCTATGGCTATTTCGCTAAGGCCCAAGCTTCTTATAGCTGACGAGCCGACGACTGCCCTTGACGTCACCATACAGAAAGAAATACTCGAGCTTATTATGCGCCTTAAGGAGGAGCTCGGCATGGCTGTCTTTTTCATAACGCATGATTTTGACATCATAAAGAAAATCGCGGATAGGGTTTTAGTGATGAAAAACGGCCGGATAGTAGAGAGCGGTTTAAGAAAAAGCGTTTTATCGGATCCGAAAAACGAATATACAAAGAAACTTATAGATGCCGTTCCTTCCATAGGAGGGGCCTTTCCCGGAAAAGGGAAAAAAACAGGCGAGGTGGTACTCGAGGCAAAAGACCTAACCAAATCATTTTATCTTGAAAAAGGATTTTTCAGAAAACATTCAAGCAGGATAAGCGCCGTATCGGAGGTAAGCCTCAAGATCCATGAGGGGAGAACCCTGGGCGTTGTCGGGGAATCAGGCTGCGGCAAGACAACGCTTGCGAGACTTCTCGTGGGCCTCCTGAAAGCCGATAAGGGCGAGGTGCGCTGCCCGGAAAAAAACATCCAGATAGTTTTTCAGGACCCGGCGAGCTCTCTTGACCCCAGGATGAGGATGGGGGATATTGTTTTAGAGGGGCTTACCATTCGGGGCGCGAAAAGAAGAGAAAAAGAACTTGTTTTGCGGGAAATCCTGTTTAATGCCCGTCTTAACTACAAAGATCGCATGAAACTGCCGCACGAGTTTTCCGGCGGCGAGCGGCAGAGAATAGCCATAGCGAGGTCCCTGGCTGTCAAGCCCCGCGTACTCATTCTTGATGAACCCGTCTCGAGCCTGGATGTTATAATACAGAAGGAAGTGCTCGGGCTTCTCAAGGATTTACAGAAAGAGCTTTTCCTGACCTACGTTTTCATTTCTCATGACCTGAGAGTGATAGAATACATGTCGGATGACGTTGCTGTTATAGAAAACGGCCGTATAGTGGAGCTTGCCTCGCGCGAGAAGTTATACGAATCGCCGCAGCACGCATACACCAAGAAGCTCCTTAGAAGTGTATTATAAAGGTAAGGTTGCATAATGAAAGAAGCTCAAGTATACTACATAAAACGAAAGGAAGGTAAAACATGAAAAAAACTATTTTCACGGCATTAATAGCGATCGCGGCGTGCGTCATCATAGTATCGTTTTTTCAGCCCTGGGCAGGGGTCGAGACATCTGTTACGGCCGTATCGAAGGAGCTTACGGACAAAGCCGGAGGCGAGCTTAAAGATACCCCTTTCGCCGGCAAATTCATAAAAAAACTCAGTAATATTACGGATAAAATAGCGGACCTAGGCGACATAGAGATCAAAACACAGGTTACCGGCTACAATGTTCCGAGAATGGTAAATAGTGATACCTCCAAAGTGGCTCTTTCGCTGGCCCAGATCATGTTCAAGAGTACTGAGGGCCTTACCTGGAAAAGCTACATGGTTTACGTTCTCCCTGTTTCTGCTGTTTTATGCGTATTCCTGGTCATTGTAGGCATGAAAAACAAAATAGCTCTTATCGTGGCGTTTCTTGTAAGCGCAGGTTTATCGCTCGTAGGCTTATATAACCTGCACACGATGGACCTCGGGACGATAGCTATAAAAGTAACTATTACTTATGGCCTTTGGAATACGCTGTACGCGTTCCTTTTTATAGCAGGCGTGACAGGCGTCTGGCTCATAACAGATAGAAAATAGTTTCATGCTTTTTTTGAGGAAGCTTGTTTTTTATTGTTTTCTCATTTTTTACGCTATAGCATGCCCTCTTATAATACTCTATGCGTTCGGGTACATCTTCGAGCCCCGGAATTTGAGCCACGTAGTTAAGACAGGCGATATACATTTATCGACCGCACCGCCCGGGGCATCCGTATACCTCAACAATAAGCCCCTTAAAGAAAAAACTCCGGCCCTTATTTCGCAACTTCTTCCCGGTGACTATGATATCGCGATAAAGACCCCCGAATATAGCGACTACAATATAAATCTTTCCGTTGAAGCGGGCTCGGCTACTGTGAGGGATAATATAATCCTTATACCGGAGAAGTGGGAGTATAAGGTATGCGGGACAAGAAATTTTAGCGGCATGATCCCCATCGAGGGTACGGATTTTTTCATAATGCAAAAACACGAATCCTCTGACCGGGCAGAGCTTTATAATTATAAGACCGACGAAAATTGTTTTTTACAAGAAGTGCAAATCCCGGCGCAAAAGAAAGGCACTGTTCTTATAGTCGGCGTCGAGCTCGAAAGAAATTCCGTAAAGGTTCTGGTGTGGGGAAAGAAGTGTATCGGAATCATTGATCTATCGAAGCAAGAAGATGATTCGAACGGCAAAAAAACAGTCACACTTGACTGGATATTCGCCTCCGGCAAGGACATTAAAAAAGCCGTATGGGTATATAACGGCTCGCACGCCCTTTTTCTCGATGATAGCTCCATATATTTAATTGACGTGACATCACCGGATTTTCGCGATCCTGAGTTTCTTTTTAAGATAAAAGAAGAGAGCAACTTTTTCTATTCCGAAGATACAGGCACTGCATATTACGTTGATCCGAGGACCGAGAGCCTCATGTCAGTCGAGATTGTAAGCAAAGCAATAAAGAAAACAGACAAAAAATGAATTTTGAATTTTCCCGATATAATCTAAAAGAAAGAGACGCATTTCTTCAGCGCCTGTTTGAGATCCTTCCGGGCCTCGTGAGCTGGTCTGTAATTCTCGGGATGTTAGCGCTTTCATTTTTAAAACCCATAATAGCCGCGGTCATTATTATTGCATTTGATCTGTACTGGTTTCTAAAACTCATTTACCTCACTATATTTCTCGTGATTTCATACGGCAGGCTTTCGATCGAAAAGAATACGAACTGGATGGAAAGAGTCGGGAAGGTCGATAATGTTGATAGCTTTATCGCAGAACTTTCCAGCCGCGCCGCATCCTCTAGCTTTAAGGAAAAACTCTCGCTTCTTTTTGCAAGGAAAACCCTGGAAAAAATAAAAAGACAGGGAGCAGTGCTTCCTCCCTCGGAAAGCGTGCATCATCTTGTCATAATTCCGATCGCGACGGAGACGCAGGATATTGTAGAGCCCGGCATTCAAAGCATCAAGGACTCTACCTTTCCTTCAATGAGAATACTCATTGTCCTGGCAGTCGAGGAGCGCGCTTCGGAAGAGGTTAAAAAGGGAGTATACGCGATAAGGGATGCCTATAAAAAGGATTTCCTCGATTTAATAGTAAACGTCCACAAAGATGGCCTTCCCGGCGAGGCGCGCGTGAAAGGCGCCAATGCTACCTCGGCTGCGAAAGTTGCAGCCGCTTACTTAAGCTCAAATGGCATATCGTTCGAGAACGTGGTCGTTTCCTGCTTTGATTCAGATACAGTCGTGCACCGCGAGTATTTTGCGTGCCTTACTTACAGTTTTATAACATGCGCGGAAAGAACACGGGCAAGCTTTCAACCGATCCCGGTTTATTACAATAATATCTGGGACGTGCCGGGGTTTGCAAGGGTCCTTGAGACAGGTTCTTCCTTTTTTCAGCTTATTGAGGCCACGAACCCGGAGAAAATGGTGACTTTTTCGAGCCATAGCATGAGTTTCAAGGCGCTCGTAGAAGCAGGATACTGGCCCGTTGACATGATTTCCGACGATTCCGCGATATTCTGGAAATCTTACATGAGATTTGACGGCGCGTACAAAGTAGTTCCCATGTACACGACTGTTTCCATGGATATTGTGGCTGCCAAAACGTGGTGGGAAACAATAGTAAACGAATACAAACAGAAACGTAGGTGGGCCTGGGGAGTCGAGAATTTTCCTATCTTGATGAGAGGATTTCTTAAAAATAAGAAAATATCATTTTACAATAAGGCGAGGCTTGCCTTTAAGCTTTTTGAAGGACACATAGCCTGGGCAACATGGGCATTTCTTCTCACCATAATCGGGTGGCTGCCCGCTATTTTCGCGGGCCGAGCCTTTCAGCACACTGTTTTATACTACAACGCGCCCCGCATCGCGGGAACCATATTCAACCTCGCGGGTTTTTCACTTCTCATAAGCATTGTTTTAAGCATATGCCTCTTGCCGAAACAAAAGGTAAAACACCCCTTTTTGCAAAGGATTGGGTTTGCTTTTCAATGGCTCCTGGTGCCGGTAATATATCTCTTTTTAAGCGCAATACCGGCTCTGGACGCGCAGACGCGCCTCATGCTCGGTAAGCGTATGGAGTTCTGGGTCGCGGAAAAAGGACACAAGCGGGTATGAAGTTTTACAGTGTTACGAAAGGACGAAAGGACGAAAGGACGAAAGGACGATTCGAATGTAGTACTAGAACTAATCGTCCATTCGTCCGAGCGGTCGAAGGCCGCGGTCGTCCCGTCGTCCATCGGAACTTTATAATTATATTTATATGTCTTTTATTTTTCGCTGCAACGTTTGCCTACGCGGATAGCGTGCTAGTCGGGACGACGTTCAGCAAAAAGCAGTGTGAATACATGGAAGAGGACTGGAAAGAGACTTACAGCGAAGTGCTTGAGATGGGTTTTGGAATAATTCGTCTCTCTGCGTATTGGGACGAGATCCAGGCCGAAGAAGGCTTGTACGATTTCAAAGTTCTTGATTACCAGATAAGAAAGGCCAAAGAAAAAGGTATTCCCATAGTACTTTGTGTTGGGATGAAGGTGCCGCGCTGGCCGGAATATTTCATACCGGAATGGGTGCTCCGCAACATGAAGATCGCTCCCTGGGATAACGTTGCCAAAAGCGACTATCTCCGGGAAAAAACCCTTGCCTTTATAAAAGAAACAGTTCTTCGTTATGCGGACGAGGATTCGATAAAGTACTGGCAAGTCGAAAATGAGCCACTTGATCGAGTGGGTACTCACGGGTGGTGGATCGGAAGCGATTTTCTCGAAGAAGAAGTGCGCCTGGTAAGAGAGCTTGATGACGCGAAGCGCCTGATAATTGTGACGCTCTCCACGCATCCGAACAAGGTTCTAAGTTTTTTAAACCGTCTTACCACACCTACGTATCAGCTTAAGAAGGCAATACCCCTGGCAGACATAATAGGCTTGAATGTCTATCCCACGATCGGCCAAAAAATATGGAAGTTCGACCTTGTTTTCAAAACAAACCCGAATGAGCGCATAAACTTTATTAAAAAAATCACAGATCGCGTTCGAAGATCCGGTAAAGAGGTATGGATAACAGAGCTACAGGCAGAGCCATGGGATCCCGGCATTCTCGTACACATGAAAGAAAGCCCGAGTCTCACTGCCTCTCCCGGGGCGTTACTTGAATCTTTCAACGAAGTCCGCTTTCTTGGCATCAAAACAGTCCTTATCTGGGGCGTAGAGTACTGGATTTATCGCGAAAAACGCTACAAAGACTCCTCCTGGCTCAACGCCGTCCGCTCCATCCTCCGCGACTAATCATTGTGTAAAAGCTGCCTTCGGGGCACCCCTTCCGCTCGTCGCTCCCTCGGAGGATAGGCGCCTCCTCGGTCACTGGCGTGAAAAAGCGCTCATGACCTACTGCACAAAAAATTGCCCGCCTGACCGGACGGGCAGGCGCAGTTAAATGGCGCCAATTGAATGAGCACTTTTTCAAGCTTCGCTACAGGGGCGCCCCAAAGGCAGCTTAAGCGCAATCGCCCGACGCACGACGTTTCGCACGACGCCACCGCCACCGTCCTACGCCCGACGGGTTGATAACCTTTTCGACACTTAGCTCTTGTATCATAATATTACCTATTGTATAATACTATCATGCGTTGGACCAAAAGCGCCCTCAAGGCGCGAATAAGCGACATTATCGGCAACAGGCAGCTGATCATAGCTACCAACAGGGAGCCATATATACATATATATAAGGAAGGCAAGGTAGAGTATATGCGTCCTGTGGGCGGAGCAGTTACAGCGCTTGACCCGGTAATGAGGGTGTGTAACGGGACATGGGTAGCGCACGGAAGCGGCGCAGCGGACAAGGAAGTCGTGAACAAAAAAGATGAGATTCGTGTCCCGCCGGAAGACCCGCAATATACGCTCAAACGTATATGGCTCACGAAAGAGGAAGAAAACGGCTATTACTACGGCTATTCAAACAAGGGCCTGTGGCCCTTGTGTCACATGGCTTATACGCGGCCGGAATTCGAAGAGATAGACTGGGCCTATTACAAAATAGTAAACCAGAAATTTGCAGATACTATACTCAATCTCGCTAAACATAAGAAAACTTTTGTCTGGATACATGATTATCACCTCACGCTTCTGGGAAAGATGCTGAAAGAAAAAAATAAAAAAATTCTCACGGCAAACTTCTTTCATATACCATGGCCCAACCCCGAAGCGTTCCGCATATGCCCGCAAAGAAAAGAGATACTCGAGGGGCTCCTCGCAAACGACCTTCTGGGATTCCATATCCGTTATCACTGCGCTAACTTCATGGAGACGGTTAAACTTGACCTGGAGGCGAGGATAGACAATGAAAAGACAGCAGTCGTCTACGGCGGGCACGAAACGCTCATACGCGCCTTTCCGATAAGCGTGGACTTCGACGAGATATCCAAGATCGCTGAATCCGGAGAGACAAAAAAAACCGTGCGCCACATAAAAGAACAATTCTCGATCAGCCCTGAAACGTTCGTCATGATAGGGCTCGACAGAATCGACTATACAAAAGGTATCATAGAAAAAATTCAGGCTGTCGACAGATTTTTCGAGAAATTCCCGGAATACAAGGAAAAAGTGGTTTTCATACAAAAAGGGGGCCTAAGCAGGATACATATTGGCGCGTACAAGGACTTGAACGAAGAAATAAACAATCTTGTTGAAAACGTTAACTGGAAGCACTCCACCAAAAAGTGGTTCCCTGTAATTTTCGTAAGAAAGCACATGGCGCGGAAGGAAATCGTTGCGCTTCACAAAATGGCAAACGCCTGTCTCGTAAGCCCGGTGCACGACGGCATGAACCTCGTTTGCAAGGAATACGTCGCCGCGAAGAACGATCTCGACGGCACGCTTATATTGAGCCAGTTTACAGGCGCTGCCCGCGAGCTTGAAGGAGCCATATTCGTGAACCCCTATGATAGGGAGGGCTTTGCCGACGCCATAAAAGAAGCGGTTATCCTGCCGAAAGAAGAGAGAATGCGCCGGATGAAAAACTTGAGAAAAACCGTAAAGGAAAATAATATCTACAAATGGGCAGGAACATTCCTCGAGGAGCTAAAAAAAATCTAAAGCTCATTCTGGACAAGATTAAAAAGAAGAGGAAAATATTTCTTTTTCTCGATTATGACGGCACGCTCACGCCCATAAGAAAAAAACCGCGCCTTGCGAAAATTTCAACCCGCACACGAAAGCTCTTAAACAAAATCTCCAAAAAGAAATGGGCCGGGGTTTTTATAGTCAGCGGCAGGTCAATAAAAAACCTCCGTAGCCTTATTCGGCTTAAGTCTATTTGCTACATCGGAAATCATGGCTTTGAAATGGAAGGGCCCTCTGTGCGTTACTTACACCCTGCGGGAAGAAAAGCAAAGCCTATCATGAAAAAGCTCTATGGAATTTTAAAAAAAGAAATTCTCATAAAAGGTATTGTTTTTGACGACAAAGAGTATACGCTTAGCCTTCACTACAGGATGGTAAGAAAAAGTGAGCGTTTGAAAGTAAAAGAAAAATTCAAAAAAGTCATATCAGGCTTTAATAAAAATTACCCGATAAAAATTACTCATGGCAAAAAAGTATTTGAAATACGGCCGCGCGTTGCATGGGATAAAGGAAAAATAGTAAAAAAGGTCATGAGAAATAAAAAAAATATCTTGCCAATCTCGATAGGCGATGATATAACTGACGAGGACATGTTCCGCGCCGTAGGAAAACGCGGAATTACCATTATAGTATCGGCCAAAAAGAAGAAATCTTTTGCGCAGTACCGAGTTAGCTCAACTTCCGAAGTAGTAAAGTTTTTAAAGCTGTTCCTAAATACTGAAAACTGATAACTAAATACTGAAAACTGACATATGAGCCGCTGGACGCAAAAAGCTAAAAATCCATTTCACTTCAACACCAGTGTAGCCCTTAAAGAGCTTACCGGAAAAAAAGCAAGGAACTTAAGGGAACTCGTTGGGATAATCAAAGAAGTTCCCGGCTCTGTCATCTATTATCACACGCACGGTTTTTTGCAGCGGCAGCACTCCTTTTCTCCGGATCCGCCAAACGCCTTTGCAAATTGGGTCTCGCAGACCCTGGGCGAATATAAGCTGGGCGAAGAACTGGCAGCGATAGACATATGCGAATTCAGCACCATAAGGGAGCTAAGAGGAAAGATAGTGCAGGTTATTGAAAACCATCTTTTCGAGAGCAAAGAATCCTTAAGATATGCCCCTCCCGGCAGGGAATTTGAATTCATAAAGGCCCATAGCTTTGTTTTCCCTACGGGTTTTACGGCGCACAACCTTAAAGAATTCGAAATGATCCTCGAAAAAGTCACAATTTACTCTATATACTTCCATATTTTCGAAGCGCGCTTAAGGCTTGAAAAAGGCGTTAACGATTTTTCGTTCTGGATGGGTACTTCTGCCAAGGCACAGGAAGTGGCCAAGAAAATAGCAGCGCTCGATCCTTACACATTTAACATGGAAAGCCTAAGGCGTAAGATCATAGATATCATACGAAAGTGGTGCAATGAAAGTAACTGATTACGAGAGTATAGTCGGTAAAGATGTAGTTTACGAACTTGGCCTTATAAGCAAGAAACTCAAGAATAAAAAGGTCCAGTGCATAAATTCCACGAAGCAGGGAGGCGGCGTCGCAGAGATACTCTCGCGGGTCATACCGCTTTTGAATGACCTGGGTGTAACGACTACATGGGACGTGATTGAGGCGGAGCCGGAGTTTTACAATATCACGAAGGCCTTTCATAATGCCCTTCACGGAAGCTCTGTCACGATCACGCAGAGCATGTTTGATAAATTTATTGCTATAGGCGAAGGGATAAAAAAAAGGACCAACATATACGGCGATATTGTTTTTATCCATGACCCGCAGCCTATCATGCTTATAGATAAAAAAAGCAAAAACAAGTGGATATGGCGCTGTCATGTCGATGTCTCGAGCCCAAATATGGAAGTATGGGAATTCTTGAAGCGTTTTATAGATCGATACGACATATCCGTGTTCTCAAGCCCTAATTTTGCGCGCCAGTTAGAAATTCCGCAATTTCTCGTAACGCCATCAATAGACCCCTTCAGCGAGAAAAACCGCGAACTTACTCAGGAAGAAATAGACGGCGTATTAGAAAAATACGAGATAGCGAAAGACAAGCCAATAATAACTCAGGTTTCGCGCTTCGACTACCTTAAGGATCCCGTCGGCGTAATTGAGGCATACCGCCTCGTCAAGAAATATGTGGACTGCCAGCTGATACTTGCCGGGAACCGCGCAGCTGATGATCCTGAGATGGACCTTGTGCTTGCTGACATAAGAGAAAAGAAGGGCAACGACCCTGATATACACGTTTTGTTGATAGAGCCCGAAAAAAATGATTTGGACATAAACGCTATCCAGCGCGCTTCCAACGTGGTAATTCAAAAGTCCATAAGGGAAGGGTTTGCCATAACCGTAACAGAGGCGCTCTGGAAGGAAAAGCCTGTAGTTGCGTCTGCGGTCGGCGGGATTCCACAACAGATACGGCACCGCCATAGCGGCCTTCTTTGCCACACAGTGGGAGGGGCAGCTTTAATGATACGAGAACTCCTCAATAACCCTGAATATGCCAAGCGCCTCGGCAGAAACGGCAAGGAACATATCCGCCGTAACTTCCTCTCCACGCGCCACTTACGCGATTACCTCCTTCTCTTCCTCGCCATCGATAAAACCGAAGATATAATTTACCTCTAAATCGAGTCGCATAAGCTTCCGAACCGCGCCTACCTCGCTGCTCACCCCATCTATTGTTATAAAAATATCAAAAGGTCGCTGGCGAGGGTGTAAACTTAAGTGTATGGCGCAAAAGTTCGCCGCTTGGCAGGCGCGCCTCGGAAGCTTTATATACGACAAGCGCTCTTAAGGCGATAACTAGAATAAGGAGGGTTACGGGCGTTGCTTGGGCAGATGGGTGCGGCGTGGCCTTGAAGACAGAAAATTTTGTGTGCGAACAGCGTAATTGAGTAAACCCAGCACTTATTTTGATAAAATAAGTGCTGGGGAGAAATCTTAAATACATCAATTGCCGTGTCCGCCAGAGGCGGATCAGCCTCGGGCTGAAGCCACAAAATTCGTCTGAAAGGTCGCGCCGCATCCATCCTGCCTCTATGGCAATGCCCGTAACCCTCTATTAATCAAGTCGCCGGAAGGATGCTTGGCGTGCAGCCATTAACAGAAGTATTGACAAAATATATATATAATAGTATTATATGCAGCTATAAGCTTGAAGCCGTAAGCTATAAGTGGCAATTTACCTTACTTATTAAAACACAAGGAGTTACAAATGGCGCAATTTTACATTGGAGTGAACCGAAAAGCGAGGCGTTGTTACGGTTTCGATGAAATCGCGCTCGTTCCGGGCAGTGTTACTGTAAACCCGAATGAGACAGATCCGGGCTTTCATTTTGCCGGAAAAAAATACAAAGTCCCCATATTGGCTTCCGCCATGGACGGTGTGGTAGATGTAAAATTCGCGATAGCAATGGGGAAAATGGGCGGGATAGCCGTTCTCAACCTTGAAGGTGTGCAGACCAGATACGAGAATCCGGAGGAGGTATTAGACAGGATCGCCCGCGCGACTCCGGAAGAAGCCACAAAGCTTACCCAGTCTATTTACAACGAACCCATCAAGGAAAAACTTATAGCGAAAAGAATAAAGGAGATCAAAAAGGCGAATGTGCCTGCCGTTGTGAGCTCTATACCGCAAAAAGCCGAGAAGTTCGGTAAAATTGCCGAAGAAGCGGGCTGCGATATTTTCGTGGTTCAGGCTACAGTAGTTTCTACCAAGCATGTATCGCGCGCATATAAATCCACTGACCTTAAGAAGCTCTGTAAGAGCATGAAAATTCCGGTAATACTGGGAAATTGCGTTACTTACGAAGTTGCCCTTGAGCTTATGGATACGGGCGCGGCAGGGCTTCTTGTGGGAATAGGCCCGGGAACAGCCTGCACGACGAGAGGTGTCTTAGGAATAGGAGTGCCGCAGGTTACGGCTACCACGGATTGCGCTGCGGCAAGAGATGCTTATTTTAAGAAAAAGAAAAAATACGTAGCTATAATTACAGACGGAGGCATGTCTACCGGCGGCGATGTGTGCAAGGCCTTTGCATGCGGGGCCGATGCGGTAATGCTCGGAAACGCTTTCGCTAGGGCAAAAGAAGCTCCGGGAAGAGGGTATCACTGGGGAATGGCAACCCCGCACCCGAACCTGCCGCGCGGTACCAGAATCAGGGTCGGCACTGCGGGGTCACTTACAGAGATATTATTTGGCCCGGCCAGAACAGACGACGGAACGCAGAACCTCGTAGGAGCTTTCATGACCAGCATGGGAAACCTGGGCGCCAGAAACATAAAAGAAATGCATAAAGTAGAGATTATAATCGCCCCTTCCATACAGACCGAGGGCAAGGTATTCCAGACAGCGCAAAGGGTAGGGATGGGAAAATAGTGAAGCATTCTGATTTTGTACATCTTCACGTACACACCCAATACAGCTTATTAGACGGTGCTTGCCGCCTGCAGGACCTGATCGACCGGGCGCGTTTATTAAAAATGCCGGCTTGCGCCATTACTGACCACGGAAATATGTTCGGCGCGATCGAATTTTATCAGAAGGCTCAAAACGCGGGCGTGAAACCCATCATAGGAAGTGAAGTCTACATCGCTCCGGAAAGCCGCTTTGAAAAATCAAGCCACGGAATTAAGGATGCGTCGTTTCACCTGGTGCTCCTGGCCAAGGACGAGACCGGATATAAAAACCTCATGAAGCTTATCTCGATCGGGTATCTGGAGGGTTTTTACTATCGCCCGCGCATAGACAGGGAAGTCCTGGCAAAATACAACGACGGCCTTGTCGGACTTTCAGCGTGCTTGAAGGGCGAGATTCCGCATCTTATACTTGCCGGTCAAATTGACCAGGCAAAACATATTGCGGATCAATACCGCCATATATTGGGCAAAGGAAATTTTTACCTGGAAATTCAGGATAACCTGATCAGCGATCAGGCCAAGGTCAACAAAGAAATCATAAAAATATCGAAGGAACTTGACATCCCGCTCGTGGCGACAAACGACGTGCATTACATAACAAAGGCCGATTCGAACGCGCACGAGGCGCTTCTGGCGATACAGACGCAGACAACGCTTGATAACCCGAACCGCATGAGAATGCAGACGGACGAATTCTATTTTAAATCTCCGGAGATCATGAAGAGAACGCTAGAAAAAGAAGCCCCGGATTGCATAAAAAATACGGTCAAGGTAGCCGAGATGTGCAACCTGGAGCTTGATTTTACCAAGGCGCACCTGCCTCACTACAAAGTTCCGGAAGGAACCTCGCATGATAAATACCTTGAAAAGCTCGTTAAGGCGGGGCTTGCAAAAAGGTACCAAACCATAGACAGCGTAGTTAAGGAAAGGGTCGAGCATGAGCTCGCAATTATTAAATCCAGCGGCTATATAAGCTATTTTTTAATAGCGTGGGATTTTGTGAGTTTTGCCAAAGAGAAGGGTATCCCCGTGGGGCCGGGAAGGGGCTCTGCAGCGGGTAGCGTCGTAAGCTATGCTTTAGGGATCACGGACGTGGACCCACTAAAGTACGGATTGTATTTCGAGCGATTTCTTAATCCGGCCCGGATCACCATGCCTGACATAGACATAGATTTTTGCTACGAGCGGAGGAACGAGGTCATCGATTACGTGAAAAATAAATATTCGAAAGAGAACGTAGCGCAGATCATTACTTTTGGTACGATGATGGCCAAAGGCGTCGTCAGAGACGTGGCGAGAGTCATGGGCCTTGCATACGCGGAAGGCGATAAGATAGCGAAGCTGATTCCAAATGACCTGAACATTACTCTGGAGCACGCTCTCAAAGTCGAACCGGAACTGGCGAATCTTTATAAGCAGGACCCCAAAATTACCAGGCTCATAGATATATCCAGGAGGCTCGAGGGTTTAACCAGGCACGCTTCTACGCACGCTGCGGGAGTGGTGATAAGCGAAAAACCGCTTAAGGAGTACGTCCCGCTTTTTGAAACAGGAGGCCAGATAACGACGGGCTTTCCCATGAATTCCCTGGAGAAAATAGGGCTTCTGAAGATGGATTTTCTGGGCCTCCGGACGCTTACCATGATAAATGAGACGGTGAAGATTATAAAACGCACCAAAGGCGCGGAGATAGAGATAGAAAAGGTGCTCCTTACTGATGAAAAAACCTTCACGCTTCTGGCTGCTGCCGAATCGATAGGATTATTCCAACTTGAGTCATCCGGCATGAGGGATTTGCTGAAAAAATTGAAACCCGAAAAATTCGAAGAAATAATAGCGCTTCTGGCGCTTTTCCGCCCAGGCCCGATCGGAAGCGGAATGCTGGATGATTTCATAAAAAGAAAGCACAAAACAACTTCTATAAAATATGACCACCCGCTTCTTGAGCCGATACTCAAGGATACCTACGGAATTATCGTTTTTCAGGAGCAGGTAATGCAGATCGTATCAGAGCTGGCAGGCTTCTCACTGGCGGAAGCCGATACCCTGCGCCGCGCCATAAGTAAAAAAACCCCCGAGATCATGGCTTCGGCGAGGCAGGACTTCCTCGAGGGGGCGCGAAAAAAAGGCATTAACGACGAAACAGCGAACAAGCTTTTTAACCAAATAGAGTTTTTCGCGGGTTATGGATTCAATAAATGTGTAATCGGTTCGACAGAATTGACAGATGCGCATACGGGAGAGGCGGTAACCGTCGAGAGTTTGTATAAAGATAATAAGCGCATAACAACATTTAGCTGTGACGAAAAAACTTTTAAAATAATTTCCCGGAAGATTAAAGATGTCGTATGTAACGGTATTAAAAAGACGCATCTTGTAAAAACTAGCACAGGAAAAGAAATTTCAGTTACTGATAATCATCCATTTTTAACCGTGAGGGGCTGGAGAGAACTTAAGGATCTCAAGGTAGGGGACATGATAGCCGCGCCACGTCATATACCCGTAAATGGCGCATCCAGAATGGAAGAATATAAAATTATAGCATTGGCTGATTTACTTTCAGAAGGAAACTTGTGCCATACAAGCGGACTTTATTTTTATAATAACAGCAAAAGAGAAGTTGATGTGTTTGTAGAAAACATCGAGCAGTTTGCAGAAACAAAAGCAAGGGTTTATCAGAGAAGCGGAAAATATGAAGTATATGCAGGAACAGGAAAAGATACCCGATTTTTCAAGGGGCAGACGGCGTGGAACAGGAAAATATTTTCTAAAGATGAAAAGAGAGGAAGCAATTTTCGTAAGTGCGGTGCGAGGCTCTGGATTGAAGAGCTTGGCTTGAATGACAAAAAAGCACCTGAAAAATTTGTACCTGCCTGTGTCTATACACTGCCTTTAAAACAACTTGCCTTATTCATAGGAGTTCTCTGGTCAGGAGACGGTTTCATATTTAGCAAGAACAATACCATTCCTTTCTATGCGACATCTTCAAAACGGATGGCATTTGCTGTTCAACATTTACTCTTAAGATTTAATATTGTATCAAAGATAAAAGAGAAAGCATTCAGGTATGCTTATAAAAACTTGAGAAAAGAAAAATTAGGATATGCGATTTATCTTACAGGACGAGATAGCATAGAGAATTTTATGGCATGGATATGTCCCTACACTATCGATAGAGAAAATCAGGTCGGAGCGCTCGAGGAACATTACAGATTTATACCAGAAAACAGGGAGTCGAAAGATGTAGTGCCGCAGGAGATAAAACTAATTATACAAAAAGAAAAGATGAGAATAAAGAAGCCCTGGCGTGAGATTGAAAAAGAAAGCGGTGTTTCCGTAAAAGAGCTTACAGGCGATATTAAGGCACACAAGAGAGGTTTTCGAAGAAAAACAATACAACGCCTTGCGCAGTATTTTGATTCCGGTGAATTAGCAAAATATGCTGCTTCAGATATTTATTGGGATACTATTAATTCCATAGAGTACATAGGGATGAAAAACACATATGATATTGAAATGGAAGAGGTGCATAATTTTATAGCAAACAATATAATCGTGCACAATTCACACTCAACCGCGTATGCTATGATAAGTTACAGGACGGCGTATCTCAAGGCAAATTTTCCCGTCGAATTCATGACCGCGCTTCTTACGAGTGAGCGAGATAACACCGACAAAATCGCCGTGTATATAAACGAGGCGATGCGTATGGGAATAAAAATTCTTCCGCCGGACGTAAACGAAAGCTACGCGAACTTTACCGTTGTCGAGGGCGGGGTAAGGTTTGGGCTCGCAGCGGTGAAAAACGTGGGACAAACCGCGATAGATTCAATAATAAGCTCGCGGACGAATCTCGGGAAATTCAAATCGCTATATGATTTTACCCAAAGAGTTGATTCGCGCCTCGTAAACAGAAAAGTGATAGAAAGTCTCATAAAATGCGGGGCGTTTGACTCGCTGGGCCTTAAGCGCTCGCAGGACTTTGCCATACTCGACAAGGCGCTTGACGTTGCCATGGGCGTGCAAAAGGATAAAATGCACGGGCAGTTTTCCTTTTTTGATTCTTTTGACATGCATGAGGACTTTCAGAAAAGCTTCCAGGAGGTTCCCGAGATACCCGAGTGGCCGGAAAACCAGCTTCTTTCCAATGAAAAGGAGATGCTCGGGTTTTATATAACGCGGCACCCCCTGGCTCGCTTCGAAAGGCTCCTTAAAAACTATTCTTCGGCAAGCATAGACGCGCTCGGGTCCTTGCGGGATGGTATGGACGTAAACATAGGCGGTATTATTACCAAGGCGAAAATCACCACAACCAGGAAGACGGGAGAGAAGATGGCGATAGTGAGCTTCGAGGACCTGACCGGCACCATGGGGGTTCTTGTGTTTCCGCGCACGTTCCAGCAGTATGCCAATCTCATCAAGGCCGATTCCATGGTTTTCATAAGCGGGAAGCTTACCTTAAGGGAAGAAGAACCCAAGCTTATCGCAAACCAGGTCATACCGCTTGAAGAAGTAAAGAAACGCCTTACAAAGGCCGTTCTCATAAAGCTTGCCACTACGGGTCTCGATGATGACGCGCTGGACAGCTTGAAAAACGCTTTGTCGCGGCACAGAGGGAAGATACCTGTTACGCTTTTTTTTCAGGACCCTTCCGGGAAAAGAATAAGCATTTCCGCGGGAAAAAAATTCGCCGTATCGCCTGATGATTTTCTCATAGAAGAAATCGAAGAGCTCTGCGGCTCGGGAAGCGTTAGACTTGAGACATGACAGACAAAAAGATAGATAGGAACATAAAGAAAACAAGGGATTTTATCGAATCCTGGAAAAGTTTCTACACTATTTTTAAAGGCGTTCTTTCGAAGAGCACGATTGACAAGAAGAAAGAAGAGGAGTTTTTATCGACAAAAGGCTTGATAAGCGTCCGTTACGAGGATCTCATGGACGATATAGGCGTGAGGCCGTCCATGCGCGTACTTAAGAGCGACTCTATCTACAACGTTCTCTCACTCGATGAACTTTCAACTATCTCGGATGAATCGTTGCGCAACATCGGCCAACAGTGGAAAAACTCTTTCTCGCTTCTCGAGGCGCTTTTGAGCCGCCTCGAAAGGAATAAAAAAAGACTTAAGAATTTTAGCAGATTTTCTATCATTATAAAAAATAGGAAAAAGAAAGCGCGATAAACAGGAGGAAACCGTCATGACGAAAAAAGAAATTGTTATAAAAATTGCGGACCAGACCGATATAAAACAGATCCACGTCAAGGAGGTCGTGCAACTCGTGCTCGATATTGTCGTTGATGCGCTTTCAAAGGGCGAGACTGTTGAGCTTCGCAATTTCGGCATATTTAAGGTAAAGTCCCGTAAACCGCGCATAGGCAGGAATCCGAAAACAGGCGAAACAGTCGAAATCCCGGCGAAGAAGACCGTTAGCTTTAAAACCGGGCTCGTTATGAAAGATAAAGTTAAATAGAACTTTAAGCTATAGGCAGAGGGGGTTATGAAATATAAAGCTGTGAGGGGAATGGAGGATATACTACCCGGGGATATGGGGATTTGGCAATATCTTGAGCGTGTTGCCAGAAAAGACCTCGAAAGCTGGGGATATGACGAGATAAGAACGCCGATACTCGAAGATACCTCTATTTTTGTGCGAAGCATAGGTGAAAACACTGATATTGTAAAAAAAGAAATGTATACATTCAAGGACAGGAAAGATAGATCCCTCACGCTTAGGCCCGAGGGAACGGCTCCGATTGCAAGAGCATATATAGAGCATTCATTGGATAAAACTTCTCCTAAAGTAAAGAGGCTGTATTACATAGAGCCCATGTTTAGAAGCGAACGGCCGCAAAAAGGCAGGTCAAGACAATTTCATCAGATAGGAGTAGAGGTTATAGGATCAGGTTCTCCTTTTGCCGACGTAGAAGTAATAAGACAGCTTAACGGCATGCTAAAGCTTTTTAGACTGGAAGGGGCCACTATTAAACTAAACAGTCTCGGATGCGCTTCGGACAAAGAAAATTTCGCAGTTACGCTAAAGAAATATCTGGAAGAGAGAAAAAGTCAGCTATGCGGTGACTGCAAAGAGAGAACGAAGAAGAATGTTTTAAGGGCGCTTGACTGCAAAAGCGAAACCTGCATCCAGGTTGTACGGCAGGCACCGAGCATACTCGAGAGCTTATGCATACCGTGCAAAGCGCATTTTGAAAAAGTAAAAGAAAGACTCGCTAAAGAAGGCATTGAATTTAAGGAGACAAAAAATCTTGTAAGAGGCCTGGATTATTATACAGGGATAGTTTTTGAGATTACACACCCTGCCCTGGGCAGCCAGGATGCGATAGGCGCAGGAGGAAGATACGATAATCTGATAAAGGATTTAGGCGGGCCGGATACAAAAGCAGTAGGATACGCGCTTGGGGTAGAGCGGATTATAATAGCGCTTAAAGAGACAGAAGCGCTACCGGAACCAACCAGAATATATATAGCTACTTTAGGTGAAAAAGCGCTTCTTGAAGGCGCTGCGCTTGCAACGCACTTAAGAACATGGCTTAAGAGAGACAAGAATCACATGATCGTTAAATTTATCGAAGATATTGACGGAGGCCTGCTAAAGGCGCAAATGAAAAGAGCTGACAAAGGCAAGGCGGCATTTACGTTAATTCTCGGGGAAGATGAAATCAAGAACAACGAAGTAACTATTAAAGATATGGAAACCGGAGAGCAAACCGCCGTAGATAGGAGTTCTGTTGTTGCTGAACTTAAAAAAAGGCTTGGTAAACCATGTTAAGAACCCATACCTGCGGCGAATTGAATAAAACATATATCGGCAAGCGCGTCACGCTTTGCGGCTGGGTGCATTCGAGGCGCGACCACGGAGACCTTATTTTTATCGACATAAGGGACACCTACGGGGTTTCGCAGGTAGTTTTTGACCCGAAGGAAAACCGTTCTCTCCATGACAAGGCGCACGAACTCAAAGCCGAGTATGTAATACGGGCCGAGGGCGTTGTCCGCCAGAGGCCCGATGGCACGAAAAATTCGAAGCTCGCGACCGGAGATATCGAGGTGCTGATTAACGGCTTCGAGATACTGAACGTGGCGCTTACGCCCCCGTTTGAGGTAAGCGACTCAAGTCTAGTTGCGGACGAAACCAGGTTTAAATACCGTTACATTGATTTAAGAAGGCCCGCGATGCAGAAGAATCTAAGGACAAGGCACAAAATCTATTCTGCCGCTAGAGAGGTGTTGGAAAAAGAAAATTTTGTCGAAGTGGAAACGCCGTTTTTGACGAAATCTACGCCCGAGGGGGCGAGGGATTTTCTTGTGCCGTCCAGACTGAATGCCGGCATGTTTTACGCGCTGCCGCAGTCCCCGCAACTTTTTAAACAGATTCTCATGGTGGCCGGACTTGACAGGTATTTTCAAATAGTGCGCTGTTTTAGGGACGAGGACCTTAGAAAGGACAGGCAGCCGGAGTTTACCCAGCTTGATATGGAGATGAGCTTTGTGGACGAAGATGATGTGTACAAGATTTCCGAAGCCTTCATAAAAGAGGCTTTCAAAAAAGCGCTGAAAATAGAAATAAAAACCCCCTTTAAAAGAATGGCCTATCAAGAAGCGCGAGGCCGCTTTGGAACAGATAAGCCGGATACAAGATTCGGTATGGAAATAGAATTTTTAAACGATGAGCTTAAAGACACCTCATTCAAGATATTCAAATCAAAACTCGAAGAGAATGCTTTGATAGGCGCAATAAACCTGAAGGGGAAAGGCGATTTAAGCCGTTCCGCAATAGACGGATTAATAGAAAAGGCAAAGTCTTACGGAGCCGGTGGCATGGCATATTTTAAATGTGAAAAAGGAAGGCTTGCGTCAAATATTGACAAATTCTTCAAACCAGAAGAATTAGAGGCCGTAAAAAATAAAACAAAAGCGGAAGATGGCGATCTTGTGCTTATTGTGGCCGAAGAAAAAGAAACGGCTCTCGACGTTCTCGGTAGCCTTAGGATTTCGCTTGCCGAGAAGCACTCTCTGATAGACAAAAAAAAGCACTCCTTTTTATGGATAACAGATTTCCCTCTTTTTAAATATAATAAAGACGAGAAAAGATGGGACTCCGAACATCACCCTTTTACTTCATGCAGGGAAGAAGACGCTTCATTTCTTGACGAAGGCAAGTTTGGAAAAATAAGGGCCCGCTCCTATGATCTTGTCATAAACGGGCAGGAAATAGCATCGGGCAGCATAAGGATACACGACAGAAAGATTCAGGAAAAGATTTTTGGCATAATCGGGCTCGGGAAAGAAGAAGCGGAAAAGCGTTTCGGGTTCCTTCTTGAAGCCTTCGCCTACGGCGCTCCGCCGCATGGTGGCATAGCCTTCGGCCTCGACAGGCTCGCTACTATTTTCACGGGGTCTACGACCATCCGGGACGTAATAGCGTTTCCTAAGACGCAAAAAGCCATTTGTCTCATGACGGGCGCGCCCTCGGACGTCGATGACAAGCAGCTCCGGGAACTGAATATAAAGAAGATCGGGAGATTATAAAGTCCTATGAAAAAGTATAGATTTTACAGTTTCATAAAAGTGAGAGCGAAAAAAATTTATAAAAGCCGCCTTTTCCTGCCTTTTCTTATCGTCCTAGGCTTTTTTCTCGCCGTAATGGCTGTCATTTATATAGGTACCACGCCTTTCGCATCAAGACTCGACGAAGGAGATATAGCCCTCCGAACCATCTACGCGCCCTATGACTTTACTTACCCCACGACGGTTGACGAGGAGTCTACGGATAAGGCACGGAAAGAATTTGAGGAAAAGATTTCCCCGGTTTATGACATCGATAACAGCATAATGGATGCGGCTCTTCTCGATATTGACGCTCCGTTCGCGGCCCTTCTTGAAAGTAAAAAATACGACGACCCCGAGGCCTTAAAAAAGATAGCGAAGGATTCGCTGGAGGGCGTTTTTATCGTAGGCATCATGGATCCGAAGGAAAAAAGCTATCTTGCCGGTAGCGGTATAAAAGAGCTGGTTTTGCGCAACCCACGGTTTAAGATCGAGAGGACCATAAGAACAAAAGACGCCCTTGATACGAAAGAGGCCGCGAAGGTACTATACGATTCTGTCGATCGCGTGCTTTCGAAGCAAAGGTCCGAGAGAAAAGTGGTTTATGATCTGGCAAGGCGAGAGATTGTAGCAAACGCATCATTCAACGAGGAAGAAACGGCAAAAAGAAAAAAAGAGGCACGCTCACAGGTTCCTGTAATAT
>JADHYM010000025.1 GCA_016782445.1 Candidatus Omnitrophota bacterium
ATGGTCCGGTCTGAAGGAAGAGGAAGTGAGGCTGCGCCCTGGCGGCGCAGAGTATCTAAAAGCGGGCCTTCGGAAACCGGGAAGATGTGTTCCCGGCTTGCGGCGGTTCTGCCGCGATATAACTCCACGGCTTTATGAGCAATACTGCTATCGCGCAGTGCGGTATAGCGTGCCAGGGTGTTTTGAGAGGTAAAAATTTCCGGATTCGCCCACGCTACATCGAGGACAAGAAACGCGCCGGCTAGAATAATCGCCAGTATGCGCATGGCAGTTTTGTATTTTGCTTTTAGTACCCACATAGTGAAGTAAATATATCATGATTTACCTCATAATGTGTCACAGTAGTGTAACTATTTTATCTCTTAACGGAAGGAGATGTTAAGTTCGCCGGAGAGGGCGGATTTTATTTCGGCGTGAAGAGCGTCGACTTCCGAATCCTCGAGCGTGCGCTCTTGGCTGCGGTATTCGATCCTGTAAAGAAGCCCGGCCTTGCCCGACGGGATCTGACGCCCTGTATAGCAGTCTACAAGCAATATTCGTTTTACGAGTCTTTCCCCTGCCCTGTGTATTACGGAGACTATATCGGCTGACCGCACATGCCTGTCAGCAATGACCGAAATATCTCTTTCGACAGAAGGATAGCGGCTTAGGCTTGCGTATTTTTTGAATTTTCTGGCGTTATCAAAAAGTTTTTTAAGGTTAATTTCACCATAAAAAACTTTTTTCTTGATATCAAAGGTATCAAGGGTTTCGTCTTTTACTTCTCCGAGGAAACCCGCATATTTTCCGTCTATCTCAAGCGACGCCGATGCGCTTTTCGCGAGAGGCCCTATCTCCTCAGTGTTAAAGGCAACGCTTCCCAGGCCGAGCTCGGAAAAAAGGTTCTCAACAATTCCTTTAAGATCAAAAAACGAATACTCTTCGCCGTGCAGTTTCCAATCATCTCTTTTGAGGCCGGATAACGCTATCGAAATATGCGCCTCTTCAAGAAATGCGTTTTCCTTTTCCTTGTATACGTTTCCTATTTCGAAAACCGGTATATTTTTCGCCTTACGGTTTAGGTTGTGGGAAACCACTTTAAGCGCGCCCGGAAGAAGTGAGCTCCTCATGACCTCCTGGTCTATGCTTAAAGGGTTTTTAATAGAAATGCCCGCGGTATCGTCTCGAGCTATCAGGCTGTAGGTAATTATTTCGTAAAGCCCCTCGGATGCGAGTGTATTTCTTATTTTTTCTCGAAATTTATAAATGTCTTCTTTTAAGGTAGTATTCCCTACGATTTGTGGGATAGTCGTTGGGAAATTCTCGTACCCGTGTATCCTGGCTATTTCCTCGGTTATGTCTACGGGTTGGGTTATGTCTTTTCTGAAGCTCGGCACGGAAACAGCTATCGCGCCTTTTTTCTCCTTTATCCCGAACCCGAGCGCCTTCAGGGTTTTATGAATCTCGCTTTTTTTGACTGATATGCCCAGAATATCGTTTGAGGCGTCAATGTCAAAGCTTATGGTTTTAGAGTAGCTTTTTTTAGCGCCTTTATCTAAAAATGCTCCGATCTCGCCCTTGGCCAGATCCCGTATGAGAAGGCTTGCCCTTCCGGAGGCTTTATCGACCATCTGATTATCTACTTTCCTTTCAAACCTGTAGCTTGATTCCGAAGAAAGGCCAAGAGCCCTTGAGGTCCTGCGTACCGATACCGGGGCAAAATTCGCGCTTTCGAGAAGTATGTTTTTCGTCATACCTGTTACCTCTGTAGACTGCCCGCCCATAACGCCGGCTATCGCTATTGCGCCGGAAGAATCCGCTACCACAAGGGTATCACTATTTAAGGCTCTCTGGACATTATCAATGGTTATGATTTTTTCCCCATCCCGCGCTTTTCGTATTGCTACATCCCCTTCGATCTTATCCAGGTCAAACGCGTGCATGGGCTGGCCCGTTTCAAGGAGAACAAAATTCGTGATATCAACGATATTATTTACGGGCCTTAGCCCTGAGGATATGATTTTTTTCTTGAGGGGCTCGGGCGAGGGCGAAACTTCAATGTTTCGTATAATTCTAGCTGTATATCGAAGACAAAGATCAGGGTTTTTAATCGTTATTCCTATGGGAAAGTTCTGAGTTTTGGATTTTGGGTTCTGGGTTCCTTGCAGTTCTTTCGGAATCTTAAGTTTTTTGCCCAAAATGCAAGCTGTTTCGCGCGCAACGCCTATCATGCTCAGGCAGTCTGAGCGGTTTGCTGTTATTTCGAATTCAAAAATATAGTCATCCCCTATTTTGCTGACATTCTCAACGGTGGTACCCGTCATGGTAAGAAAATGCGCAAGACGTTCCGGCTGGATATTTACTTTAACGTAATCTTTAAGCCAGCTGTATGGTACTTTCATTTCTAAAATTGTTTTAAAAATCTTAAGTCGTTCTCGAAAAATAATCGTATGTCGTCGATGCCGTATTTGAGCATGGCAATGCGTTCGACGCCCATCCCGAAAGCAAGGCCCGTATATTTACCCGCGGGATATCCCACGGCTTCAAAAACCTTCGGATTCACCATCCCCGCGCCCAGTATCTCGAGCCATCCCGTGTGGGAACAAACGCGGCACCCCTTGCCTTTGCATATGATACACGAGACATCAACCTCGGCCGAGGGCTCGGTAAACGGGAAAAAGCTTGGCCTAAAACGCGTTTTTGTTTTTTCGCCAAACATCTGCTTGGCAAAAATATTAAGCACCCCTTTTAGGTCAGAGAATTTTATGCCCTTATCGACCATGAGCCCCTCGACCTGATGGAACATGAAAGAGTGCGAGGCATCAACAGCGTCGGGCCTGTACACCCTGCCGGGCATGATCGCCTGTATGGGCGGGTTTGTTTTTTCCATGATCCTTATCTGGACTGTAGAGGTATGGCTCCTCAAGAGAACATCTTCTTTGATGTAAAAAGTATCGAACGCGTCCCGCGAAGGGTGTTCAAGCGGTATATTAAGCGCTTCGAAATTGTAAAATTCTCTTTCGATCTCCGGGCCTTCCGCTATCTTAAACCCGAGTGATATAAAAATATCGTTTACTTCGTTAAGCGTTTTTGTTAGAGGATGGATTTTTCCCCCGTCTTTCCAGGTTCCGGGAAGTGTGATGTCAATATTGTCGGCTTTTTGAGGTGCGTTTTTAAGAACGGTACTTTGCGCGATTTTTATTTTTCCCTCTACATCTTTTTTTAGGAGATTGAGCTCCTTCCCTACCTTTGGCTTAAGCTCTTTTGCCACCCCGGGAAGTTTTTGCATAAGAACGGCGATAATACCTTTTCTCCCAAGGTATTTTACCCGCAGGGCCTCCAAAGAAGCTGCATCTTTCGCGTTTATAAGGTCTTCTTCGAATAGCTTTTTTATATTTTGTATTTCGTTTTTCACTTATTTATGCTTTTGTTTAAATCTTTCTATCGCATCATTGGTCCCGAGAACAACCAGGATATCCCCTTTTGTGATAACATTTTCGGCCTTGGGCGAAACATTCAGGATGTCTTCATCTTTTTCTCCGGACGAAGAAGGTATTTTTCTTCTTACCGCAATCACATTTACTCCGTATTTGGCCCGTATGTCCAGCTCGCGCAAAGAGCGCCCGATAAAATCCTTGGGTGGTATGAGCTCCGCGATGCTCGATTCGTCTGAAAGCTCTATGTGCTCTATAACACTCGTCGAAACAAGGCTGTTGGCCAGGCGCACGCCCATCTCGCGTTCCGGTTGTATTACTTTCGTAGCGCCTACTTTTTCCAGGGCCTTTTTCTGGTCCTCGCTGACGGCCTTGCAGACAATTTCTTTTATGTTCATCTCTTTGAGGTTCAGCGTAATAAGTATGCTGGCCTCGAGATTCGTCCCCACTCCTACGACGGCAACGTCCACGTTTTCTATACCTGCGGTTTTCAGCGCCTTTTCGTCCCTCGCGTCCAGGCAAACAGCCTGCGTTACGCTGTCGGAAGCGTCTTGCACTATTTTTTCGTCCGAGTCTATGGCAAGAACCTGGTAGCCTTTTTCGGAAAGCGTCTTTGCGACACTCGCGCCGAACCTTCCCAGCCCTATCACGGCAAATTGTCTCATATTCCCCTCCTCATTATCCTATCATTATCCTCTCTTCGGGATATTTACACAGTATTTTTCCCTGTCTGAGCGCTACCGCGAGCACCAGCGTCAAAGGCCCTATCCTTCCGACAAGCATTGTCACTATCAATATGCATTTTCCGAAAACGCTAAGAGACTGGGTTATGCCGGTTGAAAGCCCCACCGTACCAAAGGCGGATGTAATTTCAAAAAGAAGTTTCAAAAAATAATTGCTAACGTACGGGGCCTTTTTGTATTCCGCTATCGAAATAAAAAACATCGCTATAAAAATCCATGCTATCGCCAAAATTACCACGAGAATCGCCCTTCTTACCACTTCTTTCGGCACAGTGCGTTTAAACACCGAAACCCTGTCCCTGTTCTTAAGCATGGATATCGTTCCGGCTACAAGAACTCCCAGCGTGCACGTTTTTATCCCACCGCCCGTCGAGCCGGGCGAGGCCCCTACGAACATGAGAAACATGAAAAAGCATAAGGTCGGCATTGCGAGGCTTGCCGTACTTACCGTATTAAAGCCGGCTGTTCTCGCTGTTACGGATTGAAACAGAGATGCAAATATTTTGTCTTTTGCAGACAGGCCTTCTATGGAATTATTTTGTTCAACAAAGAAAAATACAATTGCTCCTAAAATTATCAGAATAATCGATACGGTTATCGCCAACTTTGTCTGCACACTTACACGGGCCGCAGGGCTTTTTTTAAAAAACCTCGGTATTTCAAGAACCGCTATAAACCCTATTCCACCCAGCACTATAAGCGCGATCATCACGCTATTTATATACGTGTCGCCTGCATATTCCGAGAAGCTTTTGGAAAACAGAGAAAATCCGGCATTGCAAAAAGCCGAGATCGAATGAAAGAATCCCGCCATGAGCGCCTGGGAAAAGCTCCAATTGTATGCACACATCCATCTGGCTGCCAGAAGAACCGCGCCTGTAATTTCGATGCCGAGTGTCACGAAAAGTATGTATTTTATGAGTGTCGGCAAATTCTGAACCGTGGAATGCCCGACAGTTGTTTGTATCACGAGGTCCTGTTTAAGCGTAATCTTTCTTCCAAGGATTATTGCAAAAAGCGTCGAAAACGTCATTATACCGAGGCCGCCCATTTGCAGAAGCACTAATATCACTGCCTGTCCAAAACCCGAAAAATAGCTTCCCGTGTCCCTCACTATGAGGCCCGTAACACAGGTTGCGCTTGTCGCTGTGAAAATACTGTCTATGAGGTTAGCGCGCTCGCCGCTTTGCGTGGCAATGGGCAGGCTCAAAAGAATTGCGCCTATTCCTATGGCACACAAGAAACTAGCTATAATTATCTGTGGCGGACTGAACCTTCTTGTCACTTAAGCCTTTCCTTTTGCCATCTCTAAAAGTTTATGAAAGCCTTTTTTGTCATGAATTGCCATATCAGACAACACTTTCCTGTTAAGGCTGACCTTTGCTTTTTTAAGGGCACTTAAAAACCTGCTATATGAAATGTTTTCCTCCCTGCAAGCCGCGTTTATCCGCGCGATCCAGAGGGTCCTGAAAGAGCGCTTTTTTGCCTTTCGGTCCCGGTAGCTGTAGGACATGCCTTTCTGCACGGATTCTTTCGCTGTCCTGTATAGTTTTGAGCGGCCCCCGAATTGTCCCCTGGCTTTTTTTAATATTTTTTTCCTTCTTTTCCTGGACGCAACCGACCATTTTACCTTCGTCATTGTGCCTCCTTATTTTATCCGTACGGCAGGAGACGTTTCATTTTTTTCGCGTCCCCTTTCGTAACATATCCGGCCTTTCTTGAGGAGCGTTTTCTTTTCCGGGATTTCCCTGAAAGAAGGTGTCCCCGAAAAGCCCGCGGCATTTTTATCTTGCCTTTTTTCGTAAGCCTAAAACGCTTCTTTATCGCTTTTCTTGTTTTTATTTTTACCATATATTCTCTCCTTTTTACCCCTTCGGCTTAAATGCCATAGACATGACCTTGCCGTCGAGTTTCGGCGAAAGCTCTACTTCTGCTATTTCTGAGCAGTCCTTTACGAGTCTATCGAGCAGGTTCCGGCCAAGGTCTACATGCTGCATTTGGCGTCCGCGAAAGCGCATGGTAACCTTTACCTTATCGCCCCTTTTCGTGAATCGCTCAAGATGGTGAAGCTTCACAAGGTAGTCATGTTCGCCTATCATGGGCCCGATCTTAAGCTCCTTAAGATGCGTGACGTGTTGTTTCTTTTTTGCCTCGCGTTCTTTCTTCTCTTGTTCGTACTTAAACCTGGAATAGTCCATTATTCTGCATACGGGCGGGCTTACGTTAGGCGCAACCTCAACGAGATCCATTCCCGCGCCCTCGGCTTTTATAAGCGCGTCCCGAAGATCGACTACCCCGAACTGCGTGCCGTCGTCGCCGATAAGACGGACAGACCTTATTCTTATGGCTCTGTTAATTCTGTACCTTTTCGTAATGACCTCCTTGTTTTTTTTCGATTTCACTTTTTATTCTACTCAAGAATTTTTCAAGCGGCATAGCGCCGAGAGAGGCTTGGTTTTTTCTCCTCACGGAAACCGTGCCATTGGCTTCTTCTTTCTTTCCCACGATAAGCATATACGGAACTTTTTCCATTTCCTGTTCGCGTATTTTTTTCTGCATGGTCTCGTCCCTTGAATCTAAAACGGCGCGAACTCCGTTTTCCAGAAGCGTGAGTGTTATTTTTTCTGCGAAAGAATTTTGCCCGCTTGTGATCGGGATGACAGCTGTCTGGACCGGCGCGAGCCATAGGGGAAAGTTCCCGCCGTAGTGTTCAATAAGCGCGCCTATAAAACGCTCTATGCTTCCCAATATAACCCTGTGGAGCATGATAGGCCTTTTTTCGCTTCCGTCTTTGTCCGCATATTTCAGTTTGAATCTTTCCGGTAACGCAAAATCGCACTGTATAGTAGCACACTGCCACTCGCGCCCCAGAGCGTCCTTAAGCTTTACGTCTATCTTCGGGCCGTAGAAAGCGCCATCTCCTTCGTTTGTTTCGTAAGGTATCTTTTTCCTTTCGAGGGCATTTACGAGGGCCCGGGTAGCTTCTTCCCATTCTTCATCTGTTCCTATGGAATCTTTGGGGCGCGTGCTTATTTCCACTGTATACTCCATGAAACCGAATACCCCAAGCGTTTCTCTCACAAAATCAAGCACCTTTATGATCTCGTCTTCAGCCTGTTCTTTTAGGCAAAAAATGTGCGCGTCGTCCTGGGTAAATCCCCGAACCCTTAAAAGGCCATGCAAAACGCCGGTTTTTTCGTGTCTATATACACTTCCGAGCTCGAAAAGTTTGAACGGCAGGTCCCGGTAGCTTCGTTTTTTTGACTTATAGACAAGAATGTGCCCGGGGCAGTTCATGGGTTTTACCGCATATTCTTTTTCCTCGATCTTGAATATGTACATATTTTTCTTGTAATAATCATAATGCCCGGATTGTACCCATATATCGCTTTTTAATATGTGCGGGCTTATGACGATTTGGTATCCGCGCTTTATATGCTCGCGTTTTATGTAATCTTCTATAACTGTTCGCAGCATCGCGCCCTTGGGGTGGTATAGAACAAGTCCCGCACCCATTTCCTGATTAAAACTGAAAAGGTCGAGCTGTTTTCCGAGCGTCCTGTGATCTCTTTTTTTCGCTTCGGCCTCACGTTTAAGAAATCCATCCAGCCCCTTCTCATCAGCAAACGCGGTCCCGTAAATGCGCCGGAGCATCGGATTTGTTTCGATACCGTGCCAGTAGGCGCCTGCTAAGGATAAAAGCTTGAAGTGTTTTACCTCACCCGTAGATTTTACGTGCGGGCCCTTGCAGAGGTCAACAAATTTTCCGTGCGTGTAAATGGAAACTTCCTCATCCTTTATTCTTTCTATGAGTTCGATTTTATATGTCTCACCACGTTTTTTAAAAAACTCTATTGCTTTTTTCTTGGACAGTGTTTCCCGGACAAATGGGATATCTTCCTTTGCAATTTTTCGCATCTCATTCTCGATGCGGATTATGTCTTCGGTAGAAATCGCTTCTTTGATGTCAAAATCATAGTAAAAACCGTTCTCTATAGCAGGGCCTATGCCGAGCTTCGCCCCCGGATACAGCCTTTTAACGGCGCCGGCCATTATATGTGATGCGCTATGTCTCAACGCTTCGAGATTCATATTATGTTTCCTCAATTACTTTTCTTCTTCGCCCCATTGCTTGCGTTCTACTTCGCTAAAGCTTCGTAGGAACTTCACGTTCAGCTTCGAAGGAACAACATTCTGCTTCGCGAGAATTCCTGCGAAGCCATGAGCGAAAGCATCATGGCGAAGCAGAATGGTGGGCGGTATAGGAGTCGAACCTATGACCTTCTGCATGTCAAGCAGACGCGCTAACCAACTGCGCCAACCGCCCTCATCTTTGAGCTACTACCTGTTAGGCGTTGTTTCTGCGAAGCTGCCTCTATAAATATTCAGCGAAATAGAACCGCCTAAATTTTTAGTTGGTGCCGGGAGCCGGACTTGAACCGGCAAGCCCGAAAAAAGGGCGCGGGATTTTAAGTCCCGAGTGTTTGCCAATTTCACCATCCCGGCAGCTTTAGTTACCTCTTTTGAAAAACTGTCTTACTCGTTTCCCAGCCTTTATATGACGAAAGGCATTCTTTTGCTAATCTATTTTTTCTTTCCAGAGATAATGCAAAAGGGTAATAGCATTCTTTCAGAATAACTTTTGCGGCAACTTTACCGTACTTAATTATATATAGTTGGCGATGGGTTGATTTTATTTTTTTGCATCTATGAATTCTCCCGTTAATTTTCAATACTTTTTTGGTCATGCTAAATAACCATTCAACAAAAGCTGAAGATGCCGAATAAATTGTAAGGTTCCATTGCTCATGTTGATTAATGTTGTGTTTCCACCGCCTTATGGAACCGTCTCCATCTATTACTCCTCTTAAAAAATCTCGAAAGAAAGTATATGGAACTTTGAGTGCTTTTAATTTCAGAGATTTTGCAGGTATAAGGCCTATTGCTGTTAAAAAATTATAAAAAGTTACATTCGCGATTTGAATTCTATGGGCATATTTTCCTTTACCATCTGCCTTTCTGCCCACACCGGCCTTAAGGCCTAACCGTTCCTTTAAGGACGCAACATAGCTCTTATCTTTTGCTGTAATTTCTACATGACGCTTGTCCTTAGAAAGACACCCATCTGTAGTAATTAAGCCTACCATATACCACAGGCTAGGCATATCGAATAAAGTAAATGCTAGTTTTTTTCTTTGTGCTGCCATAAAGTTACGTCTATTTTTCCTCGCTCGACAAATTTGGAGGCGCGAACCGGAATCGCACCGGTGTACAAGGTTTTGCAGACCTCTGCCTAGCTACTCGGCCATCGCGCCGTATATACATCACTGGATATCAAAGCGATGTTGTCCGCCAAAGCCGACCTGCCATGAAATTCTTCTCTGGCGAAGGCGGGCCATCGCGCCCTATTTCTATTAGTTTTTCCGAGTATAACATAGCCTCTCGACACTGTCAAGAATCGCTCTTGCCGCGTCGCTTTTAGAGGCATTTTTAAGTGTTTTACGGGACCCGCTTCTATTCAAAATAAGAAACTCCTTCCGGCCCCTGCCGAACGGGTTATTATATTTATTTATTTCATTGGATATAATTAGGTCCAATGATTTGCTTCGCAGCTTATCCTCGGCGTTCTTTAAATTGCTGCCTGTTTCGAGAGAAAATCCCGCCAAAATCTTATGTTTTTTATATTTTTTTGATATTGCTTTTAGAATATCCTTATTTCGCACAAGCTTCAGGGTAAGTGTTTTTTTAGATTTTACCTTGCGAGGCGAGAAAGAAGCGGGCCGAAAGTCACATACGGCACTTGCCATTATAAGACAATCTGATTTTTTCATCTCGGAGAAGAGCGCTTTTTCAAGCTCAATCGCAGTTTCAACGCGGATGAGGCGTGAAACGCGCGGGGGCTCTATCTTAACTGGCCCGGTCACGAGCGTTACGAAGTGGTTTCTTTTTTTGGCTTCCTGCGCCAGCGCGCGCCCCATTTCGCCGCTTGAGCGATTGGATATGAACCGAACCGGGTCAATGTATTCGATTGTAGGGCCGGCCGCTACAAGAAGCCTTAGCTTTTTTTTCACTTTAAAAGTCCGGTCGTGGCCTTTATAATCGATTCCAGATCCGCCAGATGGCCCAGCCCCTTGCTCCCACAAGCAAGGCGTCCTGACGTGGGGCCTACAAAATGAAATCCGAATTTTTTAAGGCGCGTTATGTTATCCCGGGTTATTTTGTTATTGTACATGCGCTCGTTCATCGCGGGAGCCAGAAGAATCGGGCATTGCGCGGAAAGGACCGTGCACGTCAAGAGGTCATCGCATATGCCTTGAGCGATCTTGGCGATAATGTTGGCGGTGGCCGGACATATGAGTATAAGGTCCGCGGTGTCGGCGAGCGAAATATGCCGGATCTCGTGGTTTTCCGGAATTTCGAACATGTGTTCGTAAACCTTGTTCCCGGAAAGGGCCTGGAGCGTAAGCGGCGTTAAAAATTCACGCGAGGCTTTTGTCATAACGCATAAAACTTCGATGCCTTTTTTCGTAAGCGCGCGGATCGCGTCGCATGCCTTATATGCGGCAATGCTACCTGTTACGCCGAGAAGAACCGTCTTTTTTTTCATCTTTACTTTGTACTGTCCTTGAAGCTCACCTTATTTTCCATGATTTCCTTAAACGCCACCGTGGTGGGCTTTGTGTTTACCGGCACATCAACCAGTTTTTCGCTTCCGGAACCAAGCTCCTGTGCCCGCCTCGAAGCGAGGATAATAAGCTTATACATGCTGTTGTGGGCGTTTTTTAAAAGGCTTTGTGTCGAGACATATGCCATGCTACTGCACCATTTTCCTTTCTTTTTTTATTAGCGATACAAGTTTTTTAGCCGCGTTTTCTAATTTATCATTGGTAATTACGTAGTCGTACCTCGGGATGTATGAGAGCTCCTTTCCGGCTATTTTCAGGCGCTTTTTTATTTCGCTTTTCGCATCGCTCTTTCTTCCTTCGAGGCGGCGCTTTAATTCTGCCATAGAAGGCGGCTTTACAAAGATCAGAACGCTTTGCGGTATTTTTCTTTTAACCTGCATCGCGCCTTTTACGTCTATTCTTAACAGAACGTCTTTGCCTTTTTTCGTTTTATCAAAAACAGGCCTTTTCGGCGTGCCGTAATAATAACCGTAATTGGAGGCCCATTCGAGAAGTCTGTTTTTTCTTACCGCTTTTTTAAACTCATCCTTAGAGACGTAGTGGTAATCCTTTTTATCGGATTCGCCCGAGCGCGGCCGCCGCGTCGTAAGAGAAACGGAAGGGGCAATATTTTTGAGTTTCCTTAAGGCTCGGGAGGCGATGGTAGTTTTCCCGCTTCCGGACGGGGCGGATATTACGAACACGCATCCTTTTTTAGACATACTCTTGTTACAACGTCCCGGCTGCGGCTTTCGGTTGCGGTTGCGTCGTGCGAAACGTCGGGCGTCGTGCGGTTGTGGTTTCATTTACGCAACCGACTAACGCAACCGATTCTCGCGACACAACCGACCGACACAACCGCATAACGGATCCATATATTTATTGTCACTCGATGTTTTTGAGCTGCTCGCGAATTTTTTCGATTTCCGTTTTGGCCTCAATGACCCCCATGGAGATCCCGTAGTCGCTTGATTTGGCGCCCACGGTATTTATTTCCCTGTGGAGTTCCTGTGCTATAAAATCGAGTTTTTTACCGACTTCGCCGGAGGCCTTATTTATCGTGCGGTTAAAATTATCTATATGGTTATTGAGCCTTGTAATTTCTTCTGATATGTCACTATTTTTCGCGTAAATCGCGACCTCCATCTCGATACGCCCCTTATCCATGGGCTGATTACCGGAAAGCTCCTTTATGCGGCTGGCAAGTTTCTTTTTGTACTTCTGGACGCTTAAATTCGATTTGCGTTTTATAACGCTTACTGCTTTTGTAATCTTTTTTATTCTGCGCATTATGTCACGGCTAAGACATTCGCCTTCGCGTTCCCTTTCTCTGACAAGCTTATCCATGCTTTTTGAAACAACCTTCCGCAATGAGGGCCACAGCCTCTGTATGTTTTTCTGCGTCAGTTTCTGGTTTATAACGCCCGGGAAGGAAATCAGGTCGGACACTTTTATCTCGCCGGAAAGGGAGAGTTTCCCTTTCAGTTTTTTAAGTTTATTATGGTAGCCTTTTGCCAGCTTTTCGTCTATAAAAACATCCCGTCCAAGCTCGTGGGGAATTTCCTCTGTTATGGTAAGATATACTTTCCCGCGATTTATCCTGGATTTTATGAGTTCCTTTACTTTGTCGTCAAAAATAGAGATGCTGTTCGGGAGCCGAAATCCCATCTCCAAAAATTTGTGGTTAAGCGTTTTTATCTCACAGATAAAATAGCTATGCGCATCCTGGGTTTCACTTCTTCCGAAGCCCGTCATCGAACGTATCATGCCCATGTTTTTCCTTTTTTATTGATATCGGCGGTTTTGGTAGGGTAAATGTCGACGATTATATCATTCGGCTCGAACCATAGCTTTATTTCGCGTTCCGCTTCCTCCTCGTTTGTCGAGGCATGGATCACGTTTTCATACACACCCTTTGTAGTAATCCTGCCGTACTGGCCCCTTATGGTAACTGTATCGGCCTCTTCCGGGTTAGTGGAACCGCATATTTCCCGTACTTTTTTAATCGCGTCGGGCCCCCAGTATACAAGCGCCATAACCTTCTTTTTATGGTAATCCCCCATGATATATTTGATCAGCTCATTAAAAAAGGGCTTATCCTTCATGTGGGAGTAATGTTTTTCCGCAAGCCCTTTCGAGACCTGCGCTATCTTCGCCGCCACAATATCAAGTTTTGTCTCTGAAAGGCGCGTCAACACATTGCCGGTGAGCGACTTCTTCAGGCCATCCGGCTTTATAAGGATAAGGGTTTGGTTTGTCTTCATATATAGTAATGTTATATTCTATATATATGCCATTATATTGTCAATACAAAACTCGTTCCTGCGGGCAGGCAGGCGAATATCTTTCCGGCGCCTTGTACGCATAAGCTTCCGAACCGCGCCTACCTCGCTGCTCACCCCATTTATTGTGATAAAATCTCAAAAGGTCGCTGGCGAGGGTGTAAACTTTAAGTGTATGGCGCAAAAGTTCGCCGCTCGGCAGGCGCGCCTCAGAAGCTTTGTATAAAGTAAAAGGCTGCAAGCGGGTGTCTTGAAGGCGGTGTTACTAGAATAAAAGAAGGTTCCGGGTGGTGCTGTAGCGAAGCTTGAAAAAGTGCTCATTCAATTGGCGCCATTTAGTTGCGTAATTTTTTATGCAGTAGGTCATGAGCGCTTTTTCACGCCAGCGACCGAGGAGGCGCCTATCCTCCG
>JADHYM010000026.1 GCA_016782445.1 Candidatus Omnitrophota bacterium
GCGCCGGCGCGAAAAAGGAATCTATCTCGAGAGCTTTTTTGAGGCGGTCTTTAGCCTGATCAGGCCTTCCCTGATTAACGAATATTTCCGCGGCGAGATAATACGGATCTGCCGAGTTCTTTTCAGTTCTGATAGCACTTTTAATAAGCCCGAGGGCTTTATCGTATTCCTTAAGATGTATCGACTTAATGATCTGAACGAGTATGTCTTCAAATTTCTCGAGCGGAGCTTCTTTTTTCGGCGCGGACTCAAGCTCCGCAATCGCCTCTCTTCTTGATATTTCCTCTAAAAATTTGTCTACGTCGATTTCCTCTTTGGCCTGCCTAGGCTCAGGCTTTATTTCCGGCTCAAGCGTTATGCTTTTTAAGCGTTTCCTGTAATATATCGCGTCATCACCGCTCATCATTTTAAATTTCTCTTGCATGAACTGTAGGGTCTCGGAATACCCTATAAAGATACATCCGCTATCAAGCAGGCTTGAATAAAACTTATTCATGACTTTCATGGTAGTACCAAGTTCGAAATAGATCACTACATTTCTGCAGAATATTACGTCAAACCCTGCCGGGTAATCCTCGTCCATAAGGTTAAAGTACGCGAAGCTGACGAGTTTCTTCACGCTGCTCTTTAGTTCATACTCGTCCTTACCCCTTACCCTCCCTCGACTTCGCTCGGGACTCCCTTCGGTCGCTTTTCCCTTAGCCTTATTAAAACACTTCTCCCGATGAACTTCATCCACATTCTTCATCGAATTGACGTTATATACGCCCTTCTGCGCAATCCGGATCGCTTCTTCAGAGGCGTCGGTCGCGAGAATATGGATATCCCAGTTGTCAATGTCCTCGCCTAAGGCATCTATTATAGCCATGGCTATCGTGTACGGCTCCTGGCCCATCGAGCATCCCGCGCTCCATATCCGCAGACTCGGCTTTTTTTCGACCTTACCCCTTACCCCTTTACGCTTATCCCTGATGAGTTCCGGCAACACCTTATCCCGCAATACGTTGAACTGCGGTTCATTTCTGAAAAAATACGTGTGCTGTATCGTCAGAATGTTCAAGAGCTCCCTGAACTCATCCTCTTTTTTAAGAGAAGAGGTAAGGTACGCGTAATACGCGGGCACCGAGCTCATGCTGAGCGCCTTCATCCTGTCGAAAACAGCGTCCTCCAGATTCTTAAGATCGTGATCTTTGAAATACAGGCCGCTTCTTCCTGTAATATAACTCTTAAAACCCTGTCTTAGGTCCCGAGTTAAAATCACGAAGGCCTCGCCTTATCAAGAAGGTCAGAATCATTTGTCCCTTCGTCCGGATATACGGCTATGCCAAATTCAAATTTTATTGGGATTTTTATTTTTTTATCCTGTATATACTCGTCCAGCACCTGGCTCAGTCTTCCCTCTATAATAAGTGCTTTTTCCTTGTCGCAGCCGGAAAGTATCACGAGAACCTCGCCTGTATCTTTGACCACAATGTCCCCTGTTTTGCGCAGGGTACGCTTTATCATGTTTTCTACGCCCTTAAGTAAACCGTGCAGTTCTTTTTCGCTTAAGCGTTTTTTAAGTTTCGTGAATCCTTCCAGACGTATAAGCATAAGAGATATTTTCGAGTCTCTTTTTTTAGCCTCTTTGATTCCCTCCTCAACGTATTCCTTGAAAATCTCTTCTGAGGTGGGCTTCGGAAGCGTAAAAATAAAAGTAGTGCCATGCCTGCCGGCAGGCAGGCCTTTTCTATATTCACTCTCTACGCGTATTTCCCCTTTATGCATTTCTATTATGGTTTTCGCTATCGCAAGCCCGAGCCCTGTTCCCTGCTCACCGCCTCCGGGCGTCCGTCCTAACTGCTCAAATTTCTCAAAGACCTTGCCTGTGTCTTCTCTCGGTATGCCAAGGCCCGTATCAGAAACAGAACACTCGGCATGATCTCCTTTGTCCCGGACAGTAATCTGTACGTAGCCCTGATCGGTAAACTTATAGGCGTTTTCCACGAGGTTCATAAAAACCTGGGCTACCTTGTCCGGATCGGCATAAATGATCATCAGGTCTTTTTCTATGTCGAGCCTTAACTCGAGACTTTTTGCCTTCATCCTTGCCTCAAAGGAACTTGCAACGCATTTTATCACTTCAGCAAGATTGATTGATTCCTTCACGAGCATGAGCCTGCCCGCTTCTATCTTGGATATGTCCAGCAGGCTGTTTATTATTCTCGCCAGGCGATCAATGTTGTCTTTTGCCATGCAGAGTATTTTTTTCTGTTTCTGGTTTATTTTACCGGGAATCTCCTCGACAACAACTGAGAGGCCCTCCTTGGTGATAGAAAGAGGCGTTCTTAGCTCGTGTGAAACCGTGTTTATAAATTCGTTCTTCAGGGTATCTATCTTCTTTCTCTCCGTTATGTCCGTCACGTATATTCTCATGCTGCGCGGACTCGCCAGATGTAGAGTAAGTTCGTATATTTTATTTTTCCATTGGGCTTCTTTCACGGCAAATTTCTTGTTCTCATTCTGTATCTCATCGGCTATTTTGTCCAGCCCCTCCAGAAAGGGATGAATAACCTTCGGGTCGTGCATTTCCGGAAAATGCATGAGCGCTGATGGGTTTATGTAGGTAATTTTCCCGCCCAATCCCACTTCTATAAGAGGGTTGGGGTTAAGTTCCGGGAATGAGGCGAGCCTTATGAGCTCATCTTCTTTTTTTCTCATTTGCGTTATATCTTCCATCAATTTTATAGCCGCAACAATATTGCCTTTTACATCCTTAACCGGAGTCGATATAATCCTGTAATGCACTACATTTTCTTCTACCGGGCCCCCTGTTATGAACTCGTGCGTCTTGCCATCTTGCAGTGTTTTGCGCGTAGGACAATTGGCGCACGGACCCTCCCCGGGCGGATTAATGAAGGTTTTATAGCAAATTGGCGCGTCTTCAATCTTGATATTCGGAAACCATTCGCGCATTTTTTTATTTATGAAAAGAATTTTCATTTCCGGGCTTATAAGGCAAACTCCTATCGCTATATTGTCCACCAAATTCTTGAACTTTTCCTCAGAGGCGCGGAGAGCGTATTTTGTTTTTCTGCGATTTACTATCATCGTAAATAACGCAAAACTTAGAAGACCAAATAATGAGATTACTACTATAATAACAAGGTGAAATAATAAACGTTCCATTTAAGTGTTCCTTGCCTTTTTTATGAGTTCGGCGTCCGTTTTGGCGTCATCCGGGTAGGTCGCTACCCCGAATGAAAGCAAAATCTTTTTATCGAGCTTATTGCGCTTCAAATATTCCGAAAGCCTTTTTTTAATCCTGTCTCTTACAATCTCGGCGTCGGTTTTCGCGCATTCATCAAGCATGGTAATAAGTTCTCCCTTGGTTCTGAAAACGACGTCTCCTCTGTGACGCAAGTCCGCATCTATCATTTCCTCCAACTGTCTGAGAAGCGCGTACGCCCCGCCGTGGGAAAATTCTTTTTCGAATTTGTCAAAATGACTTACACCAACAATGATTATGGAAAGCCTTGCCCCTTTCTTCTTGGCCTCCTGAAGGCCATAACTCACGTATTCCTTAAATACTATCTCCTTATCGTATCTCGGCAGAGTAAAAATAAATTTTGTCCCCTGCCTGCCGGCAGGCAGGCTTTTCTGAGCAGGGCTTTCTACCCGGATTTTGCCGTCATGCATTTCGACAAGGGCCCTGGCTATGGAAAGCCCTAAACCTGTGCCTTTCGCGCCGGCACCGTCAACTCGGCCAAACTGCTGGAATTTCTCAAACACCCTTGTGAGGTCCTGCTTCTTTATGCCAATGCCCGTATCCGTCACTGCGCATTCTATCCTATCCTCCTTTTCGACAACTGAAACATCGATATGCCCTTTTTCCGTGAATTTTATCGCGTTGCCTATCAAATTCGTAAATACCTGCACTATCTTATCCGGGTCAATATGAGCATATATCTTGGTTTCGGGTTCAAAATAAGATTTTACTTTAAGCCCCTTGGCCTCTGCCTGCACCTTGAACCCGGCTACAGTGCCCTTTACGAGAGAAACGAGGTCTATAAAACCTTTTCTAATCTCGATTTTACCGGCTTCTATTTTGGATATATCGAGAAGGCTATTTATGATATTAGTAAGGCGGTCTATGTTCTTGGCTGCTGTATTTAATACTTTTTTCTGGTGTTCGGCGATATGCCCGGCAACGCCATCATTAACTATGCCAATGCCCTCTTTTATAATCGCCAGCGGCGTCCTGAGTTCATGCGATACGGTTGACACAAAATCTGACTTTAATTGATCAAGCTTTTTAAGCTCCTTTAAGGCGTCTTGCAGCTTTTCCTCTGCGCGTCTTCTTTCAAATATTTCCGCATTGAGATGCTCTATCGAAGTGGTTGTCCTTTTAAGATTTTCAGCCATGTAGTCGAAGGTATTCGCAAGCTCTCCTATTTCATCATTTGATTTTGTAGCAACCTTGTAATCAAGATTACCCGCCCCTATAACTGCCATACCCTTATTTAATTCCGCTATGGGTCCGAGGATACTTCTGTCAACCCATGAGGAGGTAACCGCCATGGTAAGGGCGAGCCCTATGACAAAGATCCCTATGAAAAACGAGGTCCTTTTCTGGACCCTGCCGATTTCCCGGTTACTCAACTCGTGCAGGCGAAAAGAGTCTGATAGCATACTCTCGAGCTTTATTAGAAGCTGGCCGACAAGCCGGCCTTCCACCTGGCCGTAATAATCGACATACACCTGCCTAAAGCCCACAGACTCCTTATGCGCCGCGACAATCTGTTCGAAAAATTTCTTTGTGTTTTCCTGATTGCGTTTTATATTTTCAAAAAGCGCTCTTTCCTCAGGGTCTTTGAAGTGCACCAGCGATAGAACGCGTGAGAGAGAATCATATTTCATTGACCACTGCTCGTATGCCCTCTCCTCGTGATGCAGGAGGTATTCGTGCGTCACCATTTGGAGGTCAGCGCAATCCTTCAGGATCGACGCGGCCGTTCTCTCTATGCGACTCGCCTGATCTATTTCCTGGGTGGCAACGTATATGACGGCACCGACCGCGATCGCTGCCACGAACGTAAAGAACGACCTTATTCGTATTTTTGCTCTTATTTTCATGTTAATTTAATGAATAATGGTGACGGCTTCGGGTTTTACCTCTTTCAGCCCTTCCTTATAAACGTACTTTAGATAATTCGGCGAGCGGCGCTTCTCAGTAAGGTTATTAATGATCATCCACCTCGCCTCATTCTCGAGCGTAAAAAGAAGGTTCTGCTCGAGCCTCAAAAGGTATGATGATTCACCGAATATGTCCTCGAGGTATTTTTCCTCAAGCTTTAACTCTTCCGCTATGATCCGGATCGAGGCGTATTTATTTTTCCGGATAAACTCTTCCGCTCTTAAAAGAGCCCTATAAATCCTTTTCAGGATTAAAGGGTGCCCCTCGGCGTATTCGGTCAAAGTCACGAGGTTGATGGTCGTAGAGTATATGCCGTCTCCGGAAAAGACCACTGCGTTATCTTTAAGTTTTAACCGCGCCTGAAACGCGTACGGCTCGCGCAAGCTGCAGGCGTCTATTTCCCCCTTTTCCATGCTTTTTATCAAAATTTGAGGTTCGTCATAAACCAATTTTACATCCGAAAGCGTTAAGCCGTGGTTCACGAGAAGCACATCAAGAAAAAGATGCTCTTCCGACCATTTCGGGATACCAATTTTCTTTCCAAAAAGGTCCGAAGGCGTTTCGATACCCCTGCCCCTCCGGCTCACTATTTTAACGCCACTGTCAGAGGAATATATCGTGCCGACTATTACGAAATCTTGCCTTTGAAAGCTTTTTTTGACTATTGGTGTCTTGCCTGCTGTGGCGATATCCGCATTTCCATTCAAAACAGCTTCAAGCGTATCGCTGTCAAGGTCATACTCATTGAGGGTAATATCGAGGCCCTCTTTTTTAAAATAACCGTTGTTAAGCGCGATCCTAACAAGTGCTGTGCCTTCGAGTTTCACAAGCGCGATAGTGACATTTTCGAGCCTTCCGGGTTCTTCGTCTTTAGCTGAACAGCCAGCTAATAATGTAAATATAAGCACAATAAGGCTATAGCTTTTTATTTGAGTAATTAGTAATTTGTTATTTGTAATTTGTATCATACAAAACGTGAAATTAACCCTGTTAACATTTTTGAGATTGTACAACATTCGTTATACAAGTTTTCGTAAACTTCTTTTTTGATTTTGTTTCTCTTATGTAATATGGCGAGGCTCGGCACGCATTCGTATGCTGAACCTTGAGCTATTTCGAAAAAATGTTTTTTCTCTCTTTTACCCCTACGGCCACTTCCTTCCGCTATATTAGATGCTATTGAAATCGCTGCTCTTAACAAATTATCTCCTATCGTCTTCTGGATGCTGAACGGCATTTTTTCAAATAAATCGCATATCCTATCGGTAAAATCAAGTGCTTTTTGATAAACATTCAATTTCTCAAAATCAAATTTCTCCATCACAAATTACTCAAATCCCTTTTTCCCCACAAATTACAAATTACCAATTACAAATTACTCAAATCCCTTTTTCCCCACAAATTACAAATTACCAATTACAAATTACTCAAATCCTATTACTTACGAGTACCAGACCGCAAATCACGCGGCAAGACCACACTGAATTCCGTTTCCTTGTCCGGGTCGCTCTTTACCGCAATGTGCCCATTATGTAAATCTATTATTTCCTTTACTATCGAAAGCCCTATCCCTGTACCCTCTGCCGATGTGTGGTTTTTAAGCCGCGTATATTTTGAGAATATTTTTTCGAGGTCCGCCGGGTATATGCCGGAGCCTGAGTTCGCGACAATAAGCCGTATCGTGTTTTCGTCTCCCGAAACATTCACTTTTATCTTTCCCCCTTCCGGCGTATATTTTACCGCGTTCGAAAGAAGGTTCATGACAGCGCGCGATAGCTTCTTTTTGTCGGCCCAAAGATCCACGTTGTGAGTAAGAAAAGAGTAATCCAGGTCATGCTTTTTCTTCTTGGCAAGAGTTAATATATCCTTAACCTCTTCGCTAACAAGCTTTCTGAAATCCAGGCGCTCGCGCCTAACTCCTGCGTGAATAAAGCCAAGGTTGGAAATATCCAAGAGGTCGTTTATGAAATTCGTGATTTTAGAGACCGCGTTGACGCACGTTTTCGTCATGCCGAGTTGCGCCTGGTTCATTATTCCGCCTATTCCGTCCAGAAGGTTCTCAAGGCCTGCCTTTATTACTGTTACCGGTGTTTTCAAATCGTGCGTTATCGCCAGAAGAAGTTCTGTTTTCTCTTCGTCCGCGCGGCGTCTTTCAGCGGAATAGAGAAGGAGCTTGGCTATCATGTCCTTGATAAGTTTATAGGCATAGATAAAACCTAGTACAGATATAAAAATTGCTATCCCCGTAACAAGCCCGCCGTTTCCAAGAAAAACCTTGTAGAGAAGATTCTTGCCAAGAACTACGTAAAAAAGGATTAAAAGCGGTATGATGCTCATTAGCACAAAGGCGATTTTTACGATGCCGAAGGGATTGGATCCAAGCTCTGCAATGACTACGCTATAGCTGCTTTTATCTTTTCGGTTTTCGCTTCTTTTCATTATTATCACTTCTTTTTTGTTTTTTTAGGAGCTCCAGGAAAACTCTTACTATTTCCGGGTCAAAACTGATTCCGGCTTCTTTTTTTACTATATCGATCGCTTTGTCTTTCGAATAGGCCTTGCGGTACGGCCTGTCAGACGTAAGCGCCTGGAAAGCGTCCGCGAGCGCTATCACCCTGGCTCCGAGGGGTATTTCCTCGCCCTGAAGGCCATGAGGGTAACCCTTACCGTCCCAGCGTTCATGGTGATGTAGAATAAAGGGTATAATATCATGGAGGTATTGAATGGGACGTATTATATCAACCCCTATCTGGGGATGCTGTTTTATGATTTCCATTTCCTCTTGAGTAAGCTTGGCCGGCTTTTTAAGGAGATTCTCGCTTATGCCTACTTTTCCGAGATCATGCAATATAGCGGCTTTTCTTATACGCTCTATACTATCTTTTGACATGTTAAGCGCTTCTGCGATTTCCGTGGCATACTTGACGGTCCGCTCAACATGTAGCCCCGTATCATAGTCCTTAAGTTCGATCGTTTTGGCAAACGCATAAATAGATTCTACGAGATTTTGATTCGCGCGCGTGGTGAGCTTATCTATCTTTTTTGTAAGGAGTTTGGTTTCAGATACCTGTTCAACCGCTTCGGTAAAAGCCGCTGTTTTACTCAAAAGGTCCTTGGAAGAGCAAACTCTGTTCCCTCCTAATTCCTTTGCCTTGGCAAGAATAGTCTCCCCACGCTCTATCAAGTCCGAGGGTCTTGTTATCCTATCATCAGGGTAAGCGCTTACCGCGACACTAAGCTTAAGCTTTACAAGGTGTTCTTTGTTACCAAAGTTAAACAAATTAATAGCGTCCAGAATTCTCTGCGCCAGTTGTATAATGCTTTCTCTGTCACTGCCGGGCGAGAGTATGGCGAATTCTTCGCCACTAAAGCGCACGACCACATCATACTGCCGCACCATCCTCTTCAGCTGCGTGGCCAGCTGCTTCAGGACCAGGTCCCCGAATTCATGCCCGTACACGTCGTTTATTGATTTAAAATAATCTATGTCAACCATGACAAGCGATAGTGGCTCACCTGCGCGCTTTGAACGGCTGAATTCGGCTTCGATCACCTTTTCAAGGTATCTGTGGTTATATAAGCCCGTGTGCGGGTCTATGGTAACGAGTTCTTTAAGCCGTTTGGTTGATTTAAGCAATTCTCTGTGTGTTTTTTCAAGATGCTCCTTTGCCTCAATGTGTTTTGTAATATCTGTATCCGCACCTATGTAACCTGTAAGATTACCTTTTTCATCAAATGTCGGCATTCCGCTTGTTTCAAGGTAAATGAGTTTTCCGTTTTTGTGCACGTTTTTATTTACAAATTTCTTAAACTTTTCTTTTTTTGAGAACATGGCAAGCGCTTTTTTCTTCAATTTGTCTTTTTCATTCGGCATGAAAAAATCATAAAAATGTTTCTTGCCCACCACCTCTTCCGGGGTGTATCCGAGTATATTTTCGATAACGCCGCTCGAATATATGTAAAGTCCGTTTTTATCAACCTCCCAAATCCATTCCCCCGCGCTTAAAACTACCTGCCTAAAACGCTCCTCGGTTTTTATTATCCTGTCATCCGCTCTGCAAGACTCTTCTGACTTTTGCAGAAGATCCTCTTCCCTTCTTATCGCGGTAATATCAACGCCTGAGCTTAATGAATACAAAATTTCTCCTGAGAGTTTTTTTATCGGAGCATTGCGCCATGTTATTAACCGTTCAACTCCATCTTTCGTTATAATGGGATTTTCGAAATGCTCAGAAAATTTCTTTTTTCCGGACATAATTTCTTTAAAAACTTTTTTGACTTTTTGACCGTAACGCTCTGGAATGAAATTGGAGAACCAGTCCTTACCCAAAATTTCCCTTTCGGAAAAGCCCAGGACCTCGCAGCCCTTACGGTTTATCATGAGAACGCGCGCCTTTTTATCCAGAAGGAGAATTATAACCTCTGCTATTTTGAGTATTTCGTCGCTTGATAAGGGGTTTTTGGAGGGTATTTTACCGGCTTTCGTTGTATTTCTCTTCTTCGCCTGGTTCATTTGTTAAAAGTATACACCGAAATCACGAAAAATGCAATTATGGTATAATATTTTTAATATTTAATGCTAATAAGGGAAAGCCCCTTAGAAGGCACAGTAGGCCCTGCTGCCTTACGGGATCCTGAAGCAAGTATTCTTTTCGTACTGCCCGGAAGCATGTGCCCCCTTCCGGCTTCTATAAGGGTGCCGGCAATCACGCGTACCATGTTGTGTAAAAAGCCGTCTGCTGTTATATCTATAAAAATAAACCTTCCTTTTTTTGATACGCTTATGGATTTGATCGCACGAACTGTGCTTTTAAGCTTCGAACTTGCGGCTTTTGCCTGAAAAGCCCTGAAATCATGTTTCCCCACAAGTGATCTGGCCTCTTTTTTCATTTGCCTTATGTCAAGTTTTCCGGAAAATTTATAGTAGTAGGGCCTAAGAAAAGGGTTGTCCGCATCTCCTTGGAATACGGTGTAGCGGTATTTTTTTTCTATTGCGTCGAACTGGGAATGGAATGCAGCTTTTACCCATTTTGCGCGCAAAATAGACATTTCCGGCGGAAGATAGGTATTCAGCGCTGATCTCAGATTCTTTAAAGGTATTTTTTTATCGGTGTGAAAATTGGCAACCTGGCCCTTAGCGTGTACGCCGGCGTCTGTCCTGCCGGCGCCGGTTATCCTTATTCTTTTCCTAAGTATTTTTCGTAACGCTTTTTCAATTTCGGCCTGGATGGTCCGCGCGTTTTTCTGGATCTGCCAACCGGAGTATCGTGTGCCGTCGTAGGAAATGGTGAGTTTAATATTTATCACTATGCACGAGTAATTTGTAATCTTCGTCATTGCACGAGTAATTTGTAATTTGTCCGTTCCCCACAAATTACCAATTACAAATTACCAATTACTCGAATCCATTCGTGTTTATGCGTTCTTTATCAGTAACTCCGCGATCTGAATGGCGTTCAGAGCTGCGCCTTTTCGGAGGTTGTCGCTTACGACCCATAAGTTTAGCCCATTCTCAATGGACTCGTCCTCGCGTATCCGGCCGACGAAAACCTCGTTTTTACCCTCGGCATAAAGTGGCATGGGATATTTTCCCGAGGACGGATCATCGACGACTATAACCCCGGGGGCCTTTGAAAGAACTTTTTTAGCCTCAAGGGCAGTAAGCTTTTTTTCGGTCTCTATGTTTATGCTCTCCGAATGCGCGAAAAATACAGGTACCCTGATGCAGGTCGCGGTAATGCGTATAGAATCGTCTCCCATTATTTTTCTCGTCTCGTGCACAAGCTTCATTTCTTCTTTGGTGTAAGCGTTCTCTAAAAATACGTCTATCTGCGGTATCAGGTTAAACGCGATCTGGTGCGAGAACTCTTTTATTAAAAATTTATCAACCGAGTGGTGCCCGACTGCCCAGTTATCGACGGATTTATTAATCACGTCTATCTGCTTCTCCATCTCGAGTATCTTCTGCTGCCCGGCTCCTGAAACAGACTGATATGTGGACGCAACGATTCTTTTTATTTTTGCCTTCCTGTGAAGGGGCCATAGCGCCACGACCGCCTGTATGGTAGAGCAGTTAGGGTTCGCGATAATTCCCTTGTGATGTAAAGCCTCCCGTGGATTTACCTCGGGAACGACCAGGGGAACGTCTTTGTCCATCCGGAAAGCGCTTGAATTATCAACACACACGCATCCCGCTTTCACGGCGCTCGGCAAAAACTCTTTGCTTCTTGAGGCTCCCGCGCTCGAGAGGACTATGTCTATCCCCTTGAATGAATCATGCGAAAGCACCCCGACAGAATAGTTTTTACCTTTAAACTTAAGCTTCCTCTCCTTGGACCTCCCGGAGGCAAGAAGCCTGATTTCCTTTATCGGAAAATTTCTTTCCTCTAAGATCGAGAGAAACTGCGTACCGACCGCTCCGGTCGCCCCCATTATTGCAACGTTATATTGTTCTCGTTTTTTTAACATAATCTAGTCTCTTCTCGAGTAATTTGTCCGTTCCCCACAAATTACTAATTACAAATTACCAATTACTCGTTATAAATTCTTAACGACCAAGTCCCCTACTTCGCTCGTGGAGTATCCCATTTTTCCAGCTGACATTGATTTCATTTTTGTCGTTACCTTCATCACTGCGTTTTCGATTTCCTTCGCGACTTTCGCTTCCCCGATTTCCTCAAGAAGCATCCCGAGCGCACAAATTGCGGCTAGCGGATTTATCACGTTCTTTCCGGTATATTTCGGCGCGGATCCGCCGATCGGCTCGAACATGGAAACGCCCTCGGGGTTCAGGTTTCCGCCGGCAGCGATTCCCATCCCGCCCTGTATCATCGCGCCCAGATCCGTAATGATGTCCCCGAACATGTTGTCCGTAACGATAACGTCGAACCACTCCGGGTTTTTCACCATCCACATACATGTCGCGTCGACGTGGGCGTAATCTGTTGTTACGCTTTTATATTCCTTAGCGACTTCGTTAAACACTCTTTCCCATAGATCGAAAGCGTAGGTAAGTACATTTGTCTTGCCGCATAGAGTAAGTTTTGTCTTTTTGTTCCGTTTTTTTGTATACTCGAACGCGTAACGCACGCACCGCTCAATTCCTTTTCTCGTGTTACGCGAAACCTGAATGGCTATTTCGTTTTTTGTTCCTTTGTTTATAAACTCTCCTTCTCCTACGTAGAGGCCCTCGTTGTTTTCCCGCACAACAACAAAATCAATGTCTTCGGGACGCTTGTCCTTGATAGGAGTCCATACGCCCGGATAAAGTTTCACGGGCCTCAAATTTATATATTGCTTGAGATCAAAACGGATCTTTAAAAGCAACCCCTTCTCGAGTATTCCCGGCTTTACGTCGGGATGCCCCACCGCGCCGAGATATATTGCATCTGATTTTTTAAGCTCTCCGAGAACAGAGTCCGGCAAAACTTCGTTTGTTTTCTTGTAACGCTCGCCGCCGAGGTCATACATTATTGTTTCGTATTTAAAGCCTGCTTTAGACGAAACGGCCTCGAGGACTTTTAGGCCCTCTCTTACGACTTCCGGCCCGGTTCCATCACCGGGAATCACTGCTAGTTTATACACATTTCCCATTTTGCTACACCTCTTATTATACGCATGCTCGAGTAATTTGTTATTTGTAGATTGTAATTTGTCCGTTCCCTACAAATTACCAATTACAAATTACTCGAATCCTCTTTTCCCCACAAATTACAAATTACCAATTACAAATTACTCGAATCCTCTTTTCCCCACAAATTACAAATTACCAATTACAAATTACTCGAATCCTCTTTTCCCCA
>JADHYM010000027.1 GCA_016782445.1 Candidatus Omnitrophota bacterium
GGGACGCCAATGTTACCAACTGGCCGGGAACAAATGTAGACGGCTCGGGCTTTCGCGGCGGCCCTTGGTACAATGACGCGACGTACGCTCGTGTTTCCGACCGTAGCCTCGCGGCTGCCACGTTCACTGTTAGGTTCAACCGTAACGGGGGGCGGCTTGCCAGAACCTCTCCGTGAGTAGCGCTTTGTTCTTTTGAATTTTTGTTCTTTTGTTTGCCGATTAGCCGGTTAGCGAGTTTGCGGGTTAAAGATGCGGATAAAAAGATTTGAAGATATAGATGTATGGAAAGAGGCGAGAAAATTAGTCAATATGATATACGATTTGACGAGTAAAGGTTTATTCAAGAGAGACTTTGGTTTGAAAGACCAAATTCAAAGAGCCGCGGTTTCGTGTATGTCAAATGTCGCCGAAGGCTTTGACAGTGATACAAACCAGCAATTTATACAAATGCTTTCATACACAAAACGCTCTGCGTCAGAAGCGCAATCAGAGCTTTATGTGGCTTCGGATAGGAAGTATATAACCAAAGAAGAGTTCGAAACGGTTTATAGTCAGGCGCAAGCAGTGCGGAAGCTGGCTAATGGTTTTATCAGGTATCTAAGAACCGGTAAACCCGCAAACTCGCTAACAGGCTAACAATATAATGCGTAACTTCATAATAATTTTAGTAATGTTTGTAACGATACTCGGGCCCTCGGCGGTTATTGGCGCCATCGGATATAGCAGTATTAGGGCCTTGGGCAGGAACCCGTCCGCCGCGCCCAAGATACTACTAGCGATGATTATCGCGCTCATATTTGCTGAGGCAATCGCGGTTATAGCGCTTTTGGTGCTGTTTCAGTTGTTTGGGAGATAGTTAGCGGGTTTACGGGTTAAACTCGCTAATCGGCTAACAAAAAGAGGAAAATATGCTCATATTTCAACTAATCATAGTGCAGGTTGTGACTTTTATCGCGCTTGTTTTTGTTTTGCGCAGGCTTTTATTTACGGAAGCCTCTTCGCAGGTAAAGAGGCTCAAAGCCCTGAACGCTGAAAACGAAAAGAAGCAGGAAGAACTTAGAAAAAAGATCGCCGAACAGGAAACCGAATATAACGATAAGATAAAAAAAGCCGAAGAGGACGCCAGACGCGTTAAAGAAGACGCCATGAGGGAAATAGAAAAACAGCGCGCCCAGGCACAGGAAAAGGCGAAAGAAGAGGCCGAGAAAATAATATCCCAGGCCCGCAACGGCAAAGAGAAGATGAGAGAAGAGATAAATGCGGAACTCGAGGAAAAAGCGGTATCCTTTGCCTGCACCCTGGTTAAAGAGGTATTTGATGAAAAGATTTACAAAAACGCCCACGACGAACTCGTTGACGGCATTATCCGCGGGCTCGAAAGCATAGACGCTAAAAAGATTTCACATAAGGTGAATACCGCCGAGATCACAAGCCCTTTTTCGCTCGGAGCGCAGGAAAAAGATAAGATAAAAAAGGTATTGTCAAAAAAAGCGGACCGGACGATTGACTTGAAAGAGAAAGAGGATAAAGATTTGATCGCCGGCGTCGTTATAAAGATAGGGGATTTGGTTATAGACGGAAGTCTGGCGAACAGGCTGGATGAGGCGAAGCAGAGGCTGGGGAAAGGTTAGCGTATAGCGGATAGAGATTGCTTCGCCCCTTCGGGGCTCGCAATGACAAGCTAACGCAATAGGAAATATGATTAATACAATCGACATAAAAGAACAGGGAACGGTGCTTGAGATAAAGCGCTCCATAGCGCGCATAGCGGGCCTGCCTCATTGCCTGAACGGGCAGCTTGTGGATTTTCCGAGAGGATTAAAGGGCATGATAATGGGATTCAAAGAGGATGAGGCCCTCGCCCTGATCCTCGGCGCGAAGCAGGATGTCCGGCCCGGCGAAAAAGTTTACGGCAGAGAAGAGCTTTTCAGCGTACCGGTAGGATATGGTTTTCTGGGAAGGGTCATTAATTCATTGGCGGAGCCGGTGGACGGGAAAGGGCCGATATTAGCGGACAGCGGGCAGCGGGCAGCACCCAGTGGACAGAACAAATTGAACGCTGAACGCTATACGCTAAACGCTGGCCACTACCCCGTATTCCGCGAGGCGCCATCGGTGCTGGAAAGGCAGCCTATCAGAGAGGCTTTGGAAACAGGGATAAGGACCATAGACGCCATGATCCCCATAGGCAAGGGCCAGAGAGAGCTTATAATAGGCGACCGGATGTCGGGGAAAAGCACCATAGCAATTGACACGATTTTGAATCAAAAAGGCAAGGATGTTATATGCATTTACTGCTTTATAGGGAAAGATTATGAAACACTGATGAAGGTTTTGCAGTTACTGCGCGCCAAAGAGGCGCTTTCTTATACAATAGTGGTGTCCGCCACCGCGTCCTCTTCGCCGGGAGAACAATATATAGCCCCTTATACGGCCTCCGCGCTGGGTGAGTTTTTCATGCATGAGGGCAAAGACGTTTTTGTGGCCTTTGACGACCTTACAAAACACGCCTGGGCATACAGGCAGCTTTCTCTGCTGTTAGGGCGCTCTCCGGGAAGGGACGCCTATCCGGGGGATATATTCTATCTTCATTCCCAGCTTGTGGAGCGGGCCGGGAAGCTGACGGGCGAAGCGAGGGGGAAGCAATCTCAAGACGGGATTGCTTCGTCGCGGCCTTCGGCCGCTTCTCGCAATGACGAAGAGGGTAGCCCTCGCAATGACGGTGGTAAAGGCGGCTCAATGACTTTTTTCCCGATTGTGGATACAATTCAGGGCGATATTACCGGCTATATCCAATCAAATCTCATATCCATGACTGACGGCCAAATCTATCTGAATACGGGCCTTTTCGGCGAAGGGTTTAAACCGGCGATAGATCTGGGGCTTTCCGTATCAAGAATCGGCAATAAGGTGCAGTCAAAGGCGATGAAGGAATTAAGCGGGATGTTGAGGCTCGAGTATATTCAGTATAAGGAATTATTGAAGATGTCAAAACTGAAAGCGGGGCTCTCCCCCGAAGTCGAGGCGAAGCTGAAGAGGGGAGCCGCGATTACGGAAATCCTCATACAGGAAAGGAGCAGGCCATCCTCTCACGAGGAACAACTCCTGGCGCTTTACGCCATACGAAAAGGATTTTTGGATGATCTGGATCGGGGGGAAATAGAAAAATTTAAAAAAGAAATTTACAATTTTGCCTGTGAAAACAATGAAGGATTTATCAGGGAATTGGCCGAGAAGCGGGAACTGACAGAAAGCATTAAAGAGGGGCTGGACGGGGTGCTGGGGGAGTATTTTAAAAAGTTATGCAAGCGATAACACAACCATTTCGCATAAAAGAGACAGGGCGGGTAAAAGAGGTGAGGAAATTTATCGTGAAGATTGAAGGGCTCCCTTCCTGCATGAGCGGGGAGCGCGTCAAGTTCCCCGACGGAACCAGCGGCCTTGTCATGGGCTTTAACGAAAAAGAGGCGCTTGTTATTTCCCTCGGGTATGAAGCGAATATCCGGATAGGCGCGGAAGTCTTGGCGGAGAACGCCGAGTTCAGGATTCCAGTAGGCGAAGCACTTATCGGCAGGATTGTTAACGCGCTCGGCGAGCCCTGCGACGGCAGGGGAACGATTTTAGCGGACAGCCCCTCGACTTCGCTCGGGATGGTTCGAGGGATGGTGAGCTCGCCGAACCACGGACAGCGTTCAGCGGACAGCGGACAGAACAAACTGAACGCTGAACGCTATACGCTGAACGCTGACTACTACCCCGTCTTCCGCGAGGCGCCCCCCACGATGGAGCGGGGAGAGGTGGATGAGGATTTCCGGACAGGGATTAAGATAATTGATACGTTAATTCCGTTAGGCAAGGGGCAAAGGGTCCTTGTCTTCGGTGACAGAATGTCCGGAAAAACTTCCGTTGCCACGGACGCTATCATAAATCAACGGGGCAAGGATATGATTTGTATTTATTGCTCTATCGGAAAGAGCTACTCCTCTTTATTAAAAGTAGTTCAATTACTGAAAAAATTTGATTGCTTCGAATATACGGCACTTGTATCAGCCGGGGCCTCTTCGCCGTGCGCCCAACAATATTTAGCGCCTTATACAGCAAGCGCGATAGGCGAATATTTTATGAATAAGGGGAAGGACGTCCTCCTGGTTTTTGACGACCTCACCAAACACGCATGGGCGTACAGGCAGATATCGCTTTTATTGGAGCGGTCTCCCGGAAGAGAGGCGTATCCGGGAGATATTTATTATATACATTCACAGCTTTTGGAAAGAAGCGGAAAATTAAGCGAGGAAAAAGGAGCGGGCTCCATGACCTTGTTTTGCATAGCTGACACTCTTCAGGGAGACGTTTCGGGATATATCCCGTCAAACCTCATTTCCATGCTTGATGGCCAGATCTATCTCAGCACTACTCTTTTTGCCGAAGGCTTCAAGCCGGCGATAGATTTCAGCTCGTCGGTATCGATTATCGGCGCGAGGACGCAGCACCCGGCTATCAAGGACGCTGCCGGAAGGGTTAAAATAGAATATGCCCAGTACAGGGAACTTTTGAAACTGACAAGATTAAAATCCGCGCTATCTCCCGAAGCGGAGGCGAAAATAAGAAGGGGCGAGATCGTGAGCGAACTTTTAAAGCAGAATCGCAACAGCCCTGTTTCGCTGGAAGAACAGGTTATCCTGCTTTACGCTTTTGACAGAGGCATTTTAGACAAGATGCCGGACGATGAAATCAAAAGATTTAAAAAAGATTTTTTTGAATTTGTCAAAAAAACAAAACCGGAGATACCCGAGGCGCTGGAAGAAAAAAAGCCCCTGAGTAAAGCGGTTACACAAGAGATAGACGAATGTTTGAGAAAATTCTTTAGCCGTGCGTGATGTGCCGTGCGTCGTGCGTCATTGCGAGACGCGAGCCACTGTCATTGCGAGGCCGAAGGCCGAAGCAATCCCAAAGGATGAGATTGCTTCGGGCACTTCGTGCCCTCGCAATGACGGACAAACGCACAACGCAAAGCGCACAGCGCAAGACGCAAAATGGCTACATTAAGCACATTACAAAAAGAACTTGAGTTTAATACGGACCTGGTGGCGCTCCTTAACGTCATGAAGGGAATAGCCGCGTCGCGGTTTCAGGCGTTACAGAAACGGAAAGAGCGTTTTAAAAAGTTTGTCAATTCATTTCAGGGATTTTTTGAGCTTATAGATTTTAGCGCGGTTGAGCATCCCTTCGGGCGCGCGGTCGCGAAGCGCGCGGGTGTAATAATGGTAACTTCGGACGAAGGCTTTATGGGCGGGCTGAATTCGCACGTCATAAACGCGGCGCTCGCGGAAAGAAAAAACGAAACCGAACTTATAACACTTGGAGAAAGGGGATCGGCATACCTAAAAGGGATGGGCGAGAAATTCGTCCCCTTTCCGGGCGTAACCGAAGAAAATAAATATGAGCTTGCGCTCAAGCTGAAAGAATATATAATGAAACAGTCCAAGGAAGGAAAACTGGATAAGGTTACGCTATTTTATCCCATGCCCGTATCGTTTACTTTTCAAAAGGTGGAGATGATCAAGGTTCTGCCCGCCACCGAACTTTTTGAGGGACAAAAGGTAGCGGACAGCCTGAACGCTGAACGTCATGCGCTCTACGCTGAAAAAGTTATCATCGAATCGTCTATAGAGGCGATTATTGAACACCTTGTCGGGGAATGGATAACGCAAAAACTGTACGAGGTCTTTGAGGACTCAAAGCTTTCCGAATTCGCCGCGAGGACGGTTAACCTTGAGCAAAGCCATCAGAATTTATCGCAAGCCAGGGAAGCGCTAAGGTATAAATATTTCAGGGCAAAACACAGCTTTGTCGATAGAGGCATGCGCGAGACATTTGCTTCGCAGCTTTTGCGAAAAAAAGAAAGTTGATATGGTAGACAACAATAACAAAAACACAGGCAGAATAATCGCGGTCCAGGGGCCGGTGGTGGACGTGAGGTTTGAGGAGGCAAAGGACGTGCCGGGGCTGTATGAAGTCCTAAAAACCGAAACATTTGACGGAAGGGAACTGATTCTGGAAGTGGCCGAGCACCTTGAAGGCAATATCGCACGCTGCATAGCCCTTGCCTCTACGCTTAATTTACAAAAAAACCAGACAGCAAAACCGTTAGGCGGGCCGGTGACTATCCCTGTAGGAAACGGCCTTTTTTCAAGGATTATAAATGTTACAGGCCAGCCTATAGACATGAAGGGCAAAGTTCTTGCCACCGAAACCCGTCCTATAAGAAAGGACATAACGTCACTCCGGTTGAACCCGGACAGGGATGTAATGGGCGAATTCGAAATCATGGAGACAGGTATAAAAGTTATAGACTTGTTATTTCCGATGGTTAAAGGAAGCAAGACGGGTATATTGGGAGGCGCGGCTTTAGGCAAAAGCATACTTACGCTGGAACTTATCCACAATGTTACAAAAAAGCATAAGGGCTCCTGCGTGTTTTGTGGCGCGGGAGAGCGTATAAGGGAAGGCAATGAACTGTATTACGAGCTTCAAAAACAGGGTGTTCTGGACAGGGTCATGATGGCATTCGGCCAGATGAACGAGCCTCCGGGCGCGAGGTATGAAATCGCCTTAACCGGCGTGACGCTGGCGGAATACCTGCAAAGCCAAAATCAGGACGTCTTATTTTTTGTCGATAATGTTTACAGATTTGTTCAGGCGGGTTCGGAGGTATCGACTCTTTTAGGCAGAGTTCCTTCGGAGACAGGTTATCAGCCGACCCTGGCTTCAGAGGTCGGTGATTTTCAGGAAAGAATACGCTCGCAGGAGACGGGTTCTATTACGGCGGTTGAGGCGGTATATGTGCCTGCTGATGACCTGACGGATCCTGCGGTTGTGACGATATTCAGCTATCTGGATTCGGTGCTGGTGCTTTCAAGGGAGAGGATACAGTTAGGCCTTTATCCGGCGGTGGACCCTCTTTTATCCGGCTCCTCCAATCTTGCCCCTGAAGTTGTTGGCGAGAAGCATTTCGCGATTTCACAGGAAGTATTAAAAATTCTGACAAAATCCGAGGAATTAAAAAAAATAGTGGCTGTTATAGGCGTCGACGAACTTTCCAAGACCGATAAGATTCTTTATGAAAGGGCGAGAAAACTGCAGAATTTCCTGACACAGCCCTTTTTTACGGCCGAGGTATATACGGGTAAAAAGGGGGAGTATGTCAGCGTTAAAGATACGCTCGAGGGGTGCGATAAAATCATTACCGGCAAGGCAGACAATATACCGGAGGAGAATTTTTATTTGATTGGGAAACTTTAGCGTATAGCGTGTAGCGGATAGCGGATAGGGATTGCTTCGGGCGCTTCGTGCCCTCGCAATGACGAGAAAAGGAACTAAAATGGCGATAAGACTTGGCGATATATTAGTAGAGAAAAAGCTGATCACAAAAGAGCAGCTTGAAGCCGCGCTCAAAGAGCATGAGAAAACCGGCGAATTCCTGGGACAGGTTCTTATCAGGATGGGGTTCATAGACGAAGCGGCGCTTGCCGGAACGCTTTCTCAGCAGATGGGCCTGCCATGCGTGAACCTGAAAGAGATAAAAATCGATGATTCCGTGATAAGGAGAGTTCCGGCGAAGTTCGCGTGGCACTATAAAATCATGCCTGTTAAACTCGAGGGCAATGTGCTTACCGTGGCGGTATCCAACCCCTTTGACATGTGGCCACTTGACAATATTGAAACAAATCTGGGTTTCAGGACCGAGAGGGTATTGTCGGCTCCGAGCGACATAATGCAGGCCATTAAAAGATATTACGGCGTGGGCGCCGAGACCATAGACGGTATCCTAGCCCGCGCGCCGGGTGTATCGCAGAATATTTCTTTCAGGGAGAACGCCGAAGACATCGAGAAAATGGCCGAGGACGCCTCGGTAATAAAACTGGTAAATCAGGTATTACAGCAGGCAATAAAAGACGGCGCGACCGACATCCACATAGAACCTTTTAAAGGGGAGTTACTTTTAAGGAACAGGGTAGACGGCATCCTTTATGATACGGTAGTTTCTGAGGATATAAGGTATCTTTACCCCTCTATTGTCTCAAGGATAAAAATACTCACGGGCCTTGATATCGTGGAAAGGCGCCTGCCGCAGGACGGCTCGGCGCGGATAAAGCTGGGCAGGGATGAATATGATTTACGCGTATCTATATTGCCGTCAATTTACGGGGAAAACGTTGTAATCCGTATTTTGCCCGCGAAAATGCTGTTCAGCTTTCAAAAATTGGGGCTTAATCAGGATGACTCAAAAAAAATGGAAGCGCTTATATGTAAGCCGCACGGAATAATCTTTTTGACAGGCCCTACCGGAAGCGGAAAAACCACGACGCTTTACGCCGCGTTGAGCAGGCTTAACACGCCGGACAGAAAAATTATTACCATAGAAGACCCCGTGGAATATGAGCTGCGCAGAGTTAACCAGATTCAGGTAAATCAGAAGACGGGATTGACATTTGCCCGGGCATTGAGGAGCATGCTCAGGCATGACCCGGACGTGATGATGGTGGGAGAGGTGAGGGATTTTGAAACCGCCGAAATCGCCATTCAGGCGGCGCTAACCGGGCATCTGGTGTTTTCCACGCTTCATACAAATGATGCCGCAAGCGCAGCCACAAGACTACTTGACATGGGCGTGGAGCCTTACCTTATAGCATCGAGCGTCGAAGCTTTCATAGCCCAGCGTTTAGTGCGGGTGATTTGTGAGAATTGTAAGGAGAGTTATGAACCGGTAGGCATACTCAAAACTCAAAACTCAAAACTCAAAACTGTTTACAGAGGAAAAGGGTGCGAGAAATGCAAGAACACGGGTTACAGGGGGAGAACCGCGATTTATGAGATACTTCTCGTGACGGACCCTATTAAGGAATTGATAATGAAAAAGGCGTCGAACAGCGAAATAAAGGCGAAAGCCGTTTCTTTGGGCATGAAGGCCTTAAAAGACGACGGATTGGAAAAGGTGAAAGCGGGTATTACGACTATCGACGAAGTAATGAGGGTAACGCAGATTAGTGAGTAGGTGCTATGCGCCCGTCATTGCGAACCCCCGTATGGGGTGAAGCAATCCCAAAAAGAGATTGCTTCGTCAGCTGCTTCGCAGCTTCCTCGCAATGACAAGAACAGGCAAACAGGATAACCAAAATATGCCCATATACACATATAAAGCCAAAAAGGGGCCAAAGGATATCGTAACCGGCGAGATATTGGCGGAGAACAAAGACGCCTTATTCGCAAAACTCGTTTCTGAAGGGCTTGTCCCTATCTGCATCGAAGAAAACGTAAAAGAATGTGGTAAGACGACTGAGGTGAAATCGGGAAAGGTCAGGCCGCGGGATCTGGATATTTTTACAAGGCAGCTTTCAAGCCTGACCAGATCGGGCATTACTATGGTGGGAGCGCTTGACATTCTCTCCGGGCAGACGGAGAACGCTTATTTCAAATGGGTTATTTTCGAACTTGAAAAAGGGGTAAAAGACGGAAAGCCGCTTTCCGGCGCTATGGCAGGCTTTAGAAACATATTTTCGCCGCTTTATATAAACACGGTGAAAACGGGCGAGGAGGGCGGAGTGCTGGACGAGGCGCTTGATAGGCTCGCCGAACATATGGACAGAACCGAAGAGATAAAATCAAAAATAAGCTCTGCCCTGGCTTACCCTATTTTGCTGATTACGCTGGGAATCGGGACGGTATTCGTCCTTCTTACGTTTTTCATGCCAAGGCTTATAAGCCTTTTCGGGGAACTGGGGCAGCAACTGCCGCTTCCCACTAGGATTTTACTCGCGGTAAGCTCATTTTTACACGCGAATTGGGTTTGGATTTTGCTGGCCATGGCTGTTTTGACTATACTCTTAAAGAGAAAGGGTATTTCAAAAGAGGAAAAAACCGTTTTGGACTGGATATCGCTTAAAATACCCGTATTAGGCGCATTCATCAGGAAAGAGAATATGGCTAAGTTCGCGAGATCGTTCGCTCTTTTATTGAAATGCGGGGTTTCTGTTTTTAAGGCCGTTGAGATTATAATCCCCACCCTAACCAGCCGGACATACCGGGATGCTTTTAACAAGGTAAGCAACAGTGTTATCCAGGGTTCTTCCCTGGCTAATGGTATGCGGGAGGCGGGCGCTTTTAATCAATTCGAGATAAGCATGTTGAGCGTGGGGGAACAGGGCGGGCGCCTGGAAGAAAGCCTTATTGAAATGGCGAAGAGTTACGAACGCGACCTGGATAAAACTTTGAAAATAGCCACATCATTGATAGAGCCGGTCATTATTATAATTATGGGGGGCATCGTGGGCATGATAGTTTTTGCCATGCTCCTTCCGATATTTCAGATTAATTTGAAATAGGGGTCAGTTATGTCTATGTTACCGTCATTGCGAGCGAAGCGAAGCAATCTCCGACGTAAGAAAAATGTTGAACAGCTTAATAACTACTCTAAAAAATAGAAAGAGGAGATAACCATGCGACGATTACTATTCCCTAATCCCTATCCCCTAAGCCCTAAAAAAGGTTTCACTCTCGTCGAGATAATGCTTGTTGTAGTCATAATCGCGGCCCTGGCGGCGATGATCATGCCCCGCCTTGCCGGGCGCTCCGAACAGGCGAACAAGGCGAGGGCCCGGGCGGAAATCAGTTCCAATATGGGGCTGGCGTTAAAACTTTACGAGCTGGATAACGGAAATTATCCCACGACCGAACAGGGGCTCGAGGCCCTGATGACAAAATCCGCCACAAGCCCCGTTCCTCAAAACTGGAACGGGCCTTATCTGGAAAAGAAACCGATTGACCCGTGGGGAAAGCCCTATCAGTATAAATGCCCCGGCGTTCACAGTAAAATGGGATTCGACCTGTTTTCCGTGGGTAAAGACGGCCAGGAGGGAACCGAGGACGATGTTACAAACTGGGAATAATCTGGTTCGCGGGTTGGCGGGTTGGCGGGTTGGCGGGTTTAACCGGCAAACACGCAAACCGGCAAACCGGCAAAGCGCTTTCACCCTCGTAGAGGTCATCCTGAGCGTCGCGATAGTAACGGCGGGCCTGGTATTTGTCCTTCAGGCCATGGGAAAACAAATCAACATCGTAAGCTTATCCGACGATAAGACAGAAACGGCTTTGTTTCTAAAAGAGAAAACAGGCGAGGTGATGCGCGATCTTTTGAAAAAAGAGAAAATATCCCCCTTTTCGCAAGCGGGAGAAGCGGTAAAAAACGGCAGAACGTATAAATGGATCTTAAACGTCAATAAGAACGTGGATTATGAAGGTCTGTATGATATAAATTTAAAATGCTCTTGGAGCAAATTCGGAAAGGGCCGCGAAAGCGTGCTGGAAACGCGGCTCTATAAGGCAGAGAAAGAGAGCGAGGAAAAGTGACCATGTTCTTACTATACGATAAACGCTATCCGCTATACGCTAAAAGAGGGTTCACCCTCATCGAAGTCCTCGTCGCGATTTCAATATTTGCCGTTATCGCGGCCGCGATTATCGCCGTTTTTATTAAAGGTATTGAGGTGTGGGAAAACTCGCATATAAGGACCAATTACAGGGAAGAGGCTCTTTTGTTTTTGGAAGGCATGGAGAAAGAATTGAAAAATAACATAACTCTTGTCGATTCCGGGTTCAAGATAGAAGCGCAGGATTTGTATTTTACTACCCTGAAAGAGGCAATTTATAATATACGGTATAAGTACGATAAGGAGAACAAGATGGTTTACAGATACACGGCCCGCTATCCGAAGCCTGTTTCTATTGAGGAGCCGATTGCAGCGCTAAAAAACGTCAAAACCCTGAACTTTACCGTGGAAGAGGAAGGCATAAATCTTCCGGCAGCTATTAAGATTTACTTGACAATAAGTGACGAAGGCCTGCAGAATGAATATAGTTTTCTGCGGGTCATTGACATGCCGGTTATTCGATGAAAAATAGACAAGGAAGCGTTCTTTTAATCGTATTGTGGTCGCTTTTATTTATAACATTTTTTACCGTGACATTAAGCGGGGTGGTTACGCAGAAGTTGAACGTAAGCGGCAGAATAGATGGGAAAATCAGGGAGTATTTCGCGGCTGTGGCAGGAATTGAAACGGCAAAAGCCGTTTTGGCAAATGACGAATCCGAGGATTATGACGCTTCCTATGATAACTGGGCAAGTAATGAAAAAGCCTTTAAAGAACAGAGAGCGGGGGATACCGTTTTTTCCGTCGCTTACACCATTAAGGCGGAAGGTTCGGAGCCGCTAATTGTTTACGGGCTTGTGGATGAGGAAAGAAAAGTGAACATAAATAAGGCCGATATCG
>JADHYM010000028.1 GCA_016782445.1 Candidatus Omnitrophota bacterium
CTACTTGCTTCGCCTTCCCACCTACAAACGCAGGCAGTGGCACATGAAGCTTTCGTCAGTAGCTACAGCGTCGGGAACGCGCCCTTTTGAACAGGCTTCCCTTTTAAGCTCTTTCGAGCACTCGCATGGATCATGTTTTTTAAAGAACGCCTTATGTTAGCAAACGCTAAACGCTTTGTCAAGAGTGATTTTATTGCAACTGTAAGAAGAGAGGTTGCGCCACGGCTCGGGCCAAAGCTTTCAGGCCCCACCTGCCACGCGGCTCGGCATAAACTTATGATAAATATCTTAAAATAATGCCCTTGAGCATTCTGCCCTCGAATTCATGCAATTTACTCGTTGAGATTGTCAGGTCTTTCGCGCCCAAGCTCGTAAGGAATCGGGCGCATTTTCTTGAACATCAACTTCGTAAATTGCTGAATTCTACGGTTGAATGCACTCGCCGCTTTGGCAGGTGGGCTCTGAAAGCTTTCGACGCGTAAGGCTGCAAGCGGGTATCCTGAAGGCGACTTTTCTGGACCTCCGAAAGGAATTTTCTTGTGAGAGTATACCCGATTTTTTTATGGGGGATGGGGGGATCAGGCGCTCACGTGATTTCAGGCTACAAAGGTAGTAGTACCCCCCATAAAAAAGCCGGGTTACGGTATCAGCTTAAACACTCCTTTAAAATTTCTTTCTTCTCACCTATAGCTAACGTCGCCAGAAGGGTACCCGCTTGCAGGCTATTTTAATTAAGTTTTTAGAATTCGATGCCGCGGCGCGCCTTAATGCCGCGCTGGTAAGGGTGCTTTATCTCGCGCATGTCAGTTATGAGGTCAGCGTGTTTGTAAAGACTCTTCGGGCAGTAGCGGCCGGTGAGAATAAGTTCAACCCTCGCGGGTTTTTCTTTTATTATGCGAATGAGGTCCTTTTTATCTATCAATCCGAGGCGCAGGGCAACGTTAATCTCGTCAAGAATTACGAGGTCGTATTTTCTGGAACTGATGATTTTTTCCGCTCTCTCAAGGCCTCCCCGGGCAAGCTCTATATCTTTTTTAGCAGGCTGCTTTTTTATAAAACAACCCCTTCCGCACTGAATAACGTTTATGCCGGAAAGGCGCTTAAGAGCCTTAAGCTCGCTGTAACTTTTCCCTTTAATAAACTGGTAGATGCACGTTTTTAACCCGGCTCCATTAGCGCGGATAGCCAGCCCTAACGCAGCCGTGGTTTTTCCTTTTCCGCAGCCGGTATAGATCTCTATAAGCCCTTTTTTTAAGCTCATTATTTTACTATTTGTTGCCCTGCCAGCGTCAAAGCGGTTACTACAATGCCGGCTATTGCGATGCCTACAAGAATCGCGAAAAACGCATAGCGAAATCTAATTTTAAAAAGGGTTGCCGCAATGCACCCTGTCCAGGCGCCTGTAATCGGAAGCGGTATGGCGACGAAAAGGATTAGGCCGACCGCCTCGAATTTTTCCACAAGAGACGCTTTTTTTTTCGTATGCTCAAACAGCCAGTCAAAGAACTTTTTCCATAAAGGAAATTTTCGCAATTTTCCCGATATGGGACCGAGAAGCAGTAAAATCGGAGCGACCGGAAGCGCATTCCCCATAAAAGAAATTATATATGCTTTCGAAGCGCTGAATTTAAAACTTAAAATAGCAAGCGGTATTGCGCCTCTGAGCTCAGAGACAGGTAGGGCTGCCGTGACAAAAACCGCCAGCTCTTTACTTACAGAACTAATCGCCTGTATTAGGCTATCTATCATTTCCATTTTTCTTCCATCCGTCTTTACCTAAAAGCGGAACAAAAACACAGCCGCCTAGATCACGCGATATTGTTTCGTTGCCTTTTTTTTCAATAACCAAAAGAGACTGGCTCCACATACTGCCTACCGGTATAACAAGCCTTCCATTATTTGCGAGTTGCTCAATGCAGGATCCGGGCACAGCCGGGGCTGCGGCAGAAACTATTATTCCGTCGTAGGGAGCATGCTCTTCCCAGCCGAGAGTCCCGTCCCCTACGCGCAACTTTACATTCCTATGCCCCAGCCTTGCGAGAATCTCGCCGGCTTTTTCTGAAAGCCCTTTTAGGCGTTCGACAGAATATACCTCTTTAGCAAGACAGGCCAAAATAGCGGACTGATACCCGCTTCCGGTGCCTATTTCCAGTATTCTTTCGTTTCCATTAAGCCCCAGCGCTTGCGTCATAAGAGCTACCATATAGGGCTGAGATATCGTCTGCCCTTCGCCTATAGGCAAAGGATGGTCCCCGTAAGACGCTGCCCTGAGTTCTACCGGAACAAATTCATGCCGAGATACATTCAGAAATGCCTCTAAAACACGCTTATCGGTTATGCCGCGGGGGGCGAGTTGTCTTTCAGTCATTACGGATCTTAAGGCATTGTAGTCCATGTGTTATTTTTTTCCAAAATAAATACGGGCTAAAAGTCCGAAAAAACGGAACGTGTCAACCAAGGGGTTGATGTAACTTGTCTCACCTTTATATATAGTTTCTATGGGTATCGACGCTATCTTGTAGCCTTTCCGGGAAGCCTTGATAAGTATTTCGGATTCGACGTCGTAATTTTTGGAATTGATCGTTATCTCTTGCAGACATGATCTCTTTATAAGCCTAAATCCACACTGAGTGTCTGCTATCCACTGCCAGCAAAGAACCGATAGAAAAAGTGACATGAAACGATTTGTTAGCTTACGCAAAAAAGGCATCGCGCCTGAAGAAGCCATGCGGTTTCCGGCTACTATTCCCTCATTGCCGCTCGCGCCTCTCTCTAGGAATTTTTTTATCTCTTCCGGGTTGTGCTGCCCATCGCCGTCCATCGCTATAACGCATTCGCACGGCGTATTCCGCAGAATATAATTAAACCCATCCTTCATTGATGTCCCTTTTCCTGCCTTTTTCTCGTGCCTCAGCACTGTCGCACCCATCGATCGCGCAATATCCCCGGTTCCGTCGGCCGAACCATCATCAACAACGACTGCATCAAGGCCCAACTTTTTTATTTTTGAGAGTATTCCCCTTATGGTGAGAGAACAGTTATAAGCAGGAATTAAAATAAGGCTTTTCATTTGCACACTTGCTCCGGCCACATCTTTCGGAAGACGCACCATTGGTCGGCGTATTTGCGTATATAGCGCTCCATAACATGCGTGTATTCTTCGATGAATCGGCGCTTATCACGCTCGCGGTTGCCCGTGAATTCAGTCTCTATGGCCTTTTCAAAAACAAAACGAAACGAATCGTCTTTTTCCCTGAGGCAAAAAACCGGTACTGTGGGAGCTCCCGTCCGCATGCTAAAAAAGGACGGCCCCTTGGGGAACACGGCGCGTTTTCCGAAGAAAGTCACCTCGAGCCCGCCTTTCTCCGAAAAGTCTCTGTCGGCTACTATCGCAAGCAAACAATTTTTTTTGAGCACCCTAAAACATGATTTCAGCTGCGATCCGGCAGGTATAACATTTACGCCGGTACACGCACGCTGTTTTAAAAAAAAGTTATTGATACGCTTATCCCTATGGTCAAGTGCGATCACGTATAATGGGTAACCCATCTTTGCAACAATCGCCCCGCCCATCTCCCAGTTGCCGAGGTGCGCAGATAACATGATAGCGCCCTTTCCCTTGGATAGAGCATTATCAAGATTTTCCCTGCCTTCGATCTTCACGCAATTAAATATGTAGGCTTTACTCAGTTTAGAGAACCGCACAAAATCTATAAGATACTTGACGAAATTGCGGAAGATTTCCCGGGTACAGCGCCTTATTTCCTTTTTGTCATGCGTGCCCAGCACGATCTCGAGATTCGCCCGCATGTTTCGCCTATCGCTTTTTGCAAAGACACAGAATATGTCAGAGAAGAAAGTAACTATTCTGTAGCTAATTTTAAGGGGTACCCTAAGCGCGAGGAAAGTGCTTAGCTTGTATAAATAATAAAGCACTCTTACATTATCCTTCCAAGCAAAGCCTTTGCGACGTTAAGCGCGCTTTCAGGCTTCGCAAGCTGCGAAGCCCTTTCCCTCATCCCACCAATAAGAGCCGGGTTATTCAGAAGTTCTCCTATAAATGCACCCGCATGATTAAGGTTGTCCATTTTTACTGCTACCCTCTCGGACAATAGATGCTCCGTATTCATGGCCTCCTGGCCCGGTATAGGCCTTATTATTACTATAGGGAGTGATTTTGCAAGGGCCTCACTTATCGTTATCCCGCCGGGCTTCGTTATGATAAGGGTCGAAATTGACATGATTTCGTCGATATTCTTAACAAAGCCCAAAGAGACGATTTTTTTGCGAGAAACCTTCGCTTTTTTTGATAGGTACTTTGCAAGCCTAGCATTGGTGCCGGATATTACGATCATTTGGAAATCAGCTTCCGCCGAATCCAGGGACCTGACTATCTCTTTTATGGGCCCCAACCCTTGGCTCCCGCCCATTACAAGGATCACGTTTTTTTGCGCGTGGAGCCCAAGCTTCGCGAACACCTTTTCCTTCTGTATGATTTTTCTGAAACGGTGATCTACGGGAATGCCCGTAAGGGAGATTGTTTCCTTGGAAACGCCGTTTGCCACAAGACGCTCCCGCGTTTTCTCTGATGGCACGAAATACATGTCGATGTTACTATTAGGCCAATAAGAATGCGGCGCATAGTCGGTCAAGACACCCGCTAGAAAGAACTCATTTCCCCTTCTTTTTTTGTAATCCCCCATAATGCCGCACGGAAAAGCCTGCGTGCACACAACAGCGTGGGGCCGAAATCCCGTAATCAGTTCGCGCATCTTGAGAGAATCATATCTATGTATGGATTCACGAAGCCTCTTGGTGCGCATTACGATTTTTGGATTATCGTATAGGTATCCCCATACCTCAGGCCTGCGCTTTATTATGCTCGCATAAGTCTTGCTTATGATTTTTTCCAGAATCGGATTTGTATAATTGAAGGAATTGACGTTAAGCGTTTCGACGTCATCTGAAATCTCGTAGAAGGCGCGCTCGATAGCGAGACTTGCCTGGTGGTGACCCGAGTTCTCAGATATATACATTAACAGTATGCGTTTTTTATCCATACAGCGATGGGTTTGTCGGCCGCTACGCGTCCATCTCAAGAAGCTTCTTTATTTTTTGAACCGCCTCTTTCAGTTTTTCGGCCTTCTCAACGAGGGCAAATCTCACGTACCCTTCCCCGTATTCTCCGAATCCTGTTCCCGGGGCCACTACGACCCCTGTTTCGCGTATGAGAAGGGCCACGAACTCCATGGAGGTAAGGGCACTATATTTATCCGGAATGCGCGCCCATAAATAAAAAGTTGCGTGCGGCCTGGGAACATTCCACCCAATTTTACGTAGCCCGTCCACGATTACGTCGCGGCGTTTTCTGTACTCCTTAACGTTCTCTTTTACGCACGACTGAGACCCAAGCAGAGCCTTGATTGAAGCATATTGTATGGGCTTGAACATACTGAAATCTATGTAGCTTTTTATCTTAGCAAGCGTTTTGAGTATCTTACTGTTACCGACCGCAAACCCCATGCGCCAACCGGCCATATTGTAGGATTTGGAACAGGTGTGGAACTCTATACACATCTCTTTCGCGCCTTTTACCTGGAGTATGCTGGGTGCCTTGTAATTGTCAAATACCATATCAGAGTAAGCAAGATCATGGCCGATTATGATATTTTTGCCTTTTGCCCATTCAACAACGTCCTTGAAAAACTCAATATTCGCGACAGCGGCAGTAGGATTATGCGGGTAGCTAAGAAAAAGAAGCCTTGATTTCTTAATAATTTCCTTTGGTATGCTCCGCATATTAGGAAGGTAGCCGTCTTTCTCATAGATCGGTATATTGTGAAGTATGCCTCCCGCTATTAAAACACCGTTAAAATGAACAGGATATGCCGGGTTTGGCACAAGCGCTATATCGTCATTGTTCAGGAAGGCGAGCGCCAGGTGAGCTATTCCCTCCTTGGAACCGATTAAAGGCAGAACCTCACTTTCAGGATCCAGCTTGACGCCGAATTTCGTGTCGTACCATTTCGCTATGGCGTTGCGCAGAGACTTTTCCGACTTGTCAATAGAGCGCGAGTATCTGTGATTTTCCGGAATGCGTACTTTTTTACATAGCTCGTCCACTATGTGCTTAGGAGTGGGTCGGTCGGGGTTGCCCATTCCCAGGTCAATTATGTCAATGCCGTTTTGTTGCGCCTTGTCTTTTAGATCGTCTATTATTGTAAAAAGATAAAGCGGCAGCTTCTTAAGCCTGTTTGCCTCTTCCATTGTCACTACTCCTTTTTGCGGAAAGCTCCCCAAGAGCTTCTTTTACGGCCTGCGCTGATTTCTGCAAAAGCCCGGATTCCTTCCTTGAAAGCTCAAGCTCGATTACTTTTTCGATTCCATTTTTACCGATTCTTGCGGGAACGCCTACTGCACAATCGTTAATGCCGTACTCACCCTGTAAAACCACGGAACACGGAATTATCTTTTTTTCATCCCTGATTATAGATTGCAAAATGTCAAAAACCGCGGCGGATGGCGAATAGTAAGCACTTCCGGATTTTAAAAGCGACACGATGTGCGCGCCTCTTTTTTTTGTAGCCTCCAGAAGCTCCTCCAGGTCTTTTGCTTGAAGCAGTTCCTGTAATTTTTTTCCGCGAACGCGCGTTTGTGAAACAAGGGGTACCATGGTGTTGCCATGACTTCCGAGAACCAGAGCCTCGACATCCTTAAAGCTTACGTTCAGACGCTTGCTTATAAGCATCGTAAACCGCGCCGTGTCAAGATTTCCCGCCATGCCGAAGACTTTTTTCGAATCGCGGCCGAGCTCTTCATAGGCAATGTACGTCATGGCATCAAGAGGGTTTGTAACTGTCAGAAAAATAGCGTTTCTAGCTTCCTTTCTCACTCTTTTCGCAATATCTCTTACTATAGACGCGTTTTTGCTTAAGAGGTCGCCGCGTGACATGCCCGGTCTTCTGGCGAAGCCAGCCGTCATTACGATAATATCTGACTCTCTTATCAAGCTGTAATCTCCGGCACCGGTGATCTTTGTCCCATAGCCCATAAGAGGCGATGCGTCCTCGAGATCGAACGCTTTGCCGCGAGCGAGATCGCTTTCTATGTCAAGAAGGATAACGTCGGCCAGGCTTTTCGACAAGATACGCTCTGCCAGCGCTCCGCCCACATTGCCCGCTCCGATTATTGAAATTTTCAAGATCTACACCTCTACTTCGTTACGATGGACGATAGGACGACCGCTTCGCTCGGACGAAAGACGATTCGTCTTTCGTCCTTCGTCTATCGTCCGTCGGAACGTAGTTTTTCGATGATCGCGTCTGCCATTTCACTCGTACCTACGGCAGAAGGATCATCCCTGTCTTTTTTTAAATCGTAGGTTACGTATTTGCCTTCGCGTAAAACACCTGCCACCGCGAGTTCGAGCCTATCCGCCGCTTTAGCCTCTCCGATGTGCCTAAGCATCAAAACGGCAGAAAGTATGATCGCCGTGGGATTTACTAGGTTCTTGCCCTTATATTTGGGCGCGCTTCCATGCGTTGGCTCAAAAACGGCAACCTTATCTCCGATGTTAGCTCCCGGCGCCACGCCCAGACCACCGACGAGACCCGCGCATAGATCCGAGACAATATCGCCGTAAAGGTTTGGCAGCACCAAACAATCGTAAAGTTCGGGTTTTTGCACAAGCTGCATGCACATATTGTCGACGATTCTATCCTCGAACTCGATCTCGGGATACTTCTTGGCTACCTCACGCGCGACCTTAAGAAATAAGCCATCTGTGTGCTTCATTATATTGGCCTTATGAACCGCTGTAACCTTTTTTCTTTTATTTGCCTTCGCGTATCTAAAAGCAAAATCCACGATTCTTCGCGATCCGTGATCCGAAATCGGCTTAATGCTTATTGCGGAACCTTCGCGGATTCTCTTCTTTAGACTTTTTTGCGCAAGCTCAACAATGCTTTTAACTTCTCGACTTCCTGCCTCGAACTCGACTCCGGCGTACAGATCCTCCGTGTTTTCCCTTATAACCACAAGGTCCACGTTTTGATAGCTTGACCTCACGCCCTCGTAAAACTTGCAGGGTCGCACGCACGCGAAGAGGTCCAGCTCCTGCCGAAGAGCCACGTTCACGCTCCTGAAGCCTGATCCAACCGGCGTTGTTATGGGCCCCTTGATGGCGACCTTAGTTTTTTTTATCGACTCTATAACGGATCTCGGAAGCGGTGTTTTGTACTTTTCGATAACGCCAGAGCCCGCCTCCACCACGCCCCACTCTATTTTTATCCCGGTCGCATCAGCGCATTTTCTCATAGCGCGTGTTATTTCCGGCCCTGTCCCGTCGCCGGGTATAAGGGTTATTTTATACTTCAATCCCGAGCCTCCTGTATTTTTTGTAATACTCTATAACCCCGCCTTCGGACAGGATCTTCTTGCCCAGAGGCGGTATGGGTTTAAAAGGGATATTGAGCCCCTTGGAAAGGACCTTAATCGTATTTCGCTCAAGATCCAGCGCAAGCTCGTCGCCGTCGTCTATATAGTTCGTGTTGCACTCAAGAAGATAAAGCCCGACATTCAACGCGTTCCTGTAAAATATCCGCGCGAAACTCTTCGCAAGAACGGCGCGTAAGCCGGAGGCCTTAAGAGCAAGGGGTGCCTGCTCCCTGGATGACCCACAGCCAAAATTTTCTCCGCTTACGAGAAAGTCTCCTTTTTTTATTTTCCTGGCGAAGTCCGCGTCGATATCCTCAAAGATGTGCTTCGCGAGTTCCCTAGGATCCTGTATCCTGAACTTATAGCGCCCGGATATCACGTAATCAGTATTTATATTATTCTGCATTTTGACTCGATGCGCATAGTTTTTCATTATGCTGTTAGCCTTTTTGAAAATATTCTAGGATCGGTTATTTTTCCGGCTATCGCCGATGCAGCAACCGTGGCCGGACTTGCTAGAAAAATATTCGCGTTCGGATTACCCATTCTTCCCTTAAAATTTCTGTTTGCGGTCGATATGACGTTCTCGCCGTCCGCCGGAACGCCATTATGTGTTCCCACACACGGCCCGCAGCCAGGAGCCGGGATCACGGCCCCTGATTCGATAAAAATCTCGATAATCCCCTTTTTAGCTGCCTCTAAAAAAACTTCCCGCGAGGCCGGACATATGATAAGCTTCACTTTTGAGTCTACCTTCTTGCCCTTAAGAATCCTGGCGGCAACCTGCAAGTCCTCTAATCGCCCGTTTGTGCAGGTACCTATGAGGGCTTCGTCGATTCGCGTGCCCAAGACATCTTCCACGCTCACCACGTTATCAACCGCATGGGGCTTTGCCACCTGGGGGGTGAGTGTACTCATATCGAATTCCTTTACGTCTTCATATACAGCCTGTTCATCTGCAAAAACAGGGTTTACTCTTTTTTTTGTCCTCTTTTTAAACCAGTCAAAGACTTTTTTGTCCGCTTCGAAAATCCCGCACTTTGCGCCCATTTCAACGGCCATGTTCGCGATTGTTAGCCTGGCTTCCACGCTTAAGCGCTTCGCAGTGTCGCCGTGAAATTCAAGCGCTTTATAGTTTGCACCCTGGCTCGTTATGGATTTTACCAGAAAAAGCGCAACGTCTTTTGAATAGACACCTAAAGGCAGTTTCCCGCTTATAACCACTTTAATCGTTTCGGGAACCTTAAACCAGTTCTTGCCGCTGGCAAGGGCTACGGCAAGATCTGTGGAGCCCACGCCTGTTGAAAAGATATTAAGCGCGCCGTACGTACACGTATGCGAGTCCGCGCCGATTACAAGGTCGCCGCAAGTAATAAAGGTATCCTCCACCATCAGCTGGTGGCAGATGCCGCAGCCAACGTCAAAAATCCTAAGGTCTTTTTCTTTCGCAAAATTACGCATTTTAGTATGGATGGCGGAAACCCCGGTATTAGGACTTGGGGCGCTGTGGTCTATGAACATGCAAAATTTCGACTTTTCAAATACGTTTTCTGTCTGGAGTTTTTTAAAGCTATCTATTATGATCGAGCTTGTGCCGTCCTGCCCAAGGCAGAAATCTATGTCGCATATGGCTATATCGCCCGAACGCACCTCTTTTTGCGCGTGCGCACCCAGTATTTTTTCAGCTATTGTTTTTCGCATTATTGAGCCAATTCTCTATGCGGTCGAGTCCTTTTTTTATGTTAGCGATGCTAGTCGCGAAGCTTAATCGGATATACTTATCAGACCCGAATGCAATACCGGGAACACAAGCAACTTTAGCTTCTTCCAAAAGCTTATCGCATAGTGCAACGCTATCGAGCCCCGTAAGTGCTATGTTGCAGAAAAGGTAAAAAGCGCCTTTTGGCTTGACGCAGGATAATCCTTTTATTTTATTAATTCTCTCCACCATATAATCGCGTCTTTCTACAAACGCTTTCTTCATTTCTTTGACTTCCGCCTGACTGCCTTTAAGGGCGTCAAGCGCTGCCGCCTGGCTTATTGATGCGGGGTTAGAGGTAGAATGGCTTTGGAACGCGCTCATGTGTGAAACGATTTCCTTCGGGCCTCCAAGATAGCCGATCCTCCAGCCGGTCATCGAATATGATTTCGATACTCCATTCACCGTAAACGAGAGAGCTTTAATTTTTTCTCCGAGCGACGCTATGGAAATGCGTTTTTCGCCGTCGTATAATAAATTTTCGTATATCTCGTCGCTGATGACGAATATCTTTTTTGCAACTGCGATCTCGGCTATTTTTTCCAGGAAGTCCCTGTCTAACACACTCCCCGTAGGATTTGACGGGCTGTTTAATATAATTGCTTTTGTAGCTTGAGTAATTTTCCGGTTGATATCGTCAATAGACGGCACAAAGGCATTCTTCTCGTCTGTAGTTACAAAAACCGGCTTTCCCTCGGCCAGGTGAACCATTTCCGGATAGCTAAGCCAGTAAGGCGATATTATAAGCACCTCGTCGGGTTTTTCGCAAATAACCTGAAAAATATTATAAAGCGAGTGTTTGGCTCCACAGGAGGTGATGATCTCCTCCGGCACGTATTTTATGCCATTTTCGCGCTCGAATTTCTCGCATATGGCCCTTTTTAATTCCGGCGTTCCCGAAGCAGGGGTATATTTTGTGGCACCTCGATCAATAGCGCGTTTTGCGGCCTCTTTGATATGTAATGGGGTGTCAAAGTCAGGTTCCCCCGCGCCGAACCCGACTACATCAACACCCTCGGCCTTCATACTCTTGGCCTTCTGGGTTATTGCAAGTGTAAGCGAAGGCTTCACTTGCGCGATTCTACCGGCTATCTTCATATATCACCTCGTCATGAATATGTCACAATATATCATAATATTATCAGTAATACAAGCCCAAAAAAACACCCCGTCAAAAGCCTCCGAACCGCGCCTACCTCGCTATCTCTTAAGGTTGCAAGCGGGTATCCCTACGGCAACCTGAGTAATAAGAAGGTTCCGGGTAGTGCTTTCGCTCGTCGCTCCCTCGGAGGATAGGCGCCTCCTCGGTCGCTGGCGTGAAAAAGCGCTCATGACCTACTGCACAAAAGATTGCGCAGTTAAATGGCGCCAATTGAATGAGCACTTTTTCATCTCTTCGCTCCAGCACCACCCGGAACCTTCTTTTTTTAGTTATCGCCTCCAGGATACCCGCTCGCAGCCTTTTACTCGATAATCGAGAATAAAGAGGGTTGCGGGTATTGCTGAAGCGGCTTTAAAAATCGCGAATACAATCGCGCCATTTCGTTG